>JBHIDH010000009.1:0-45009 GCA_046759985.1 Thermoplasmata archaeon | reverse complement strand
GGCCCCCAGGATGGCCCGCACGAGGGCCGGGTTGTACCGCTTCGGGTCGTCCAGGGCGACGTGCAGCTCCTCGTCCTTGACCTCCAAACGCTCCACGAAGTCCAGGGCCTCCACGGCCTCCAGGACCGCGGGGGTCGTCTCCCGGAGCCGCACCACGGTCGCGGGCTTCCAGTAGCGGGCGGAGAGTTCGCGGGGGGACCCCTGGGCGAGGAGGCGCGTGTTCACGACCCCGATGCGGTCGGCGACCCGCTCCGCCTCGAAGAGGTTGTGCGTGTTCAGAAAGATCGTCCGCCCCTCGCCCCGCAGCTCCCGAAGGAAGTCCCGCAGGGCCTTGGCCGCGGAGGGGTCCAGGCCCGCCGTGGGCTCGTCCAGGAAGAGGACGGCCGGCTCGTGCACCAGGGCCCGGACGATGGCGATCTTCTGGCGCATGCCCTTGGAGAAGGTCGCCACCGCGTCGTCCCGCCGGTCCCAGAGGCCCACCCACTTCAGCAGGTCTCTGATGCGCTCCCGCCGGGGGCCATCCGGGACGCCGTACAACCGACCGTAGAACTCCAGGTTCTGGTAGGCGCTGAGTCGCTCGTAGAGGCCCGGGGTCTCGGGGAGGAGACCCACCATCGCCCGGATGTTCAGGGAGTCGGGGCCGCGGCCCACCTCGTTCCCCCCGATGTACGCCTGCCCCGCCGTGGGCCGGATGAGGGTGGTGAGGACGCGGACCGTGGTCGTCTTCCCCGCGCCGTTCGGGCCCAGGAAGCCGAAGACCTCCCCCTCCCGCACCCGGAGGTTGAGCCCCTCGATGGCCACGACGTCCCCGAAGGACCGCTCCAGCTCGACCGTCTCAATGAACTCCATGGACCCCTCCGTGTCTTCCGAGGCCGCGCGTCCCCCGGGAGCCGTCGTGCCGAGCCGTGGTCTCCCCTCCCCTCAGTCCTTCGACGTGACCTCCCGGGTCACGAAGAGGAGGTACGTGAGGAAGACGGCGGCGGCGGCGACCAGGAGGGGGACCAGGACGGAGGTCCACAGGTCCAGCGTGGTGATCCACTGGGAGAGGATGCCCGTGGACACGAGGTTCTGCCCGATGGACCGGAGGTAGTGGGTGATGCTCAGCAGGGGGACGTTCCCCGGGAGGATCGGGATGAGGGTCTCCCAGAGGAAGCCGTAGAGCAGGCCGGCCATGAGGGCGTGCTTCAGGGCGAAGCCCAGCAACAGGAAGAGGCCTCCGAAGGCGGCCAGGCCGACGGCCGCCATGGCGACGAAGGCCCCGAGCACCTCGATGTGCTCCTCGAACGGGGCGCCGACGGAGGCGACGGCCAGGACGTAGCTGGCGAGGATCGGCAGCACCACGATGAGGAGGGCGCTGCCGTAGTACCCGAGGAACTTGTAGGCGACGAGGCTCGCCTTTGAGATCCGGCGCGTGGTGAGGTAGGCGAGGGTGTTGTCCTCGAGCTCCTCCCGGAACAGGCGGGAGGCGTGGACCAGGGCGGTCACGACCAGGACGATGCTCAGGAGGATGACGGTGATGAGCTGGAACAGCGCGATGTCCACTTCCCGCCCGGCCGCGATGACGCCCCCGATGACGTAGAGAGGCAGGAGGGCCACCGCCCACGTCACGGCCCCCTTGCGGGAGCTCAGGGTGGTCTTGGCGGTCAGCCCCGCCAGGGTCGTGAACCGGCTCCATTCCGCCGCCGCCATCCTCATCCCACCAGGTAGCGGAACACGGCCTCGAGGTTGTCGTCCGGGCTCTCCATCGAGCGGATGGGGATTTCCGCCCCCACGACGATGCCGGGCAGCTCCTTGTAGAAGGTCTCCGGGTCCCGCGTCCGCACGGTCAGGGTGTCGCCGTCGAACCCGATCTCGGCCACGTGGTCCCGGGCGGCCAGCTGGGCCGCCAACGCGCGGGGGCGCGGGGTCTCCATCCGGACCGTGTGGGGGTGCTCGTCGATGAGGCGACGGATCTCCTGGATGAGACCGGAGGCGATGGCCTTCCCGTGGTGGATGAGCACGACGCGGTCCGTCAGCCGCTCCACCTCGTAGAGGATGTGGCTGCTCACCAGGACGCTCACCCCCTGCTCCGGCATCCCCTTGATGACCTCCATCATGCGCGCCCGGCCGACGGGGTCCGTCCCGTTCAGCGGTTCGTCCAGGATGAGGAGCTGCGGGTTGTGGGCCAGGGCCTGGGCGAGCTTCGTCCGCTGGCGCATGCCCTTGCTGTACCCCCCCAGGGGGCGATTCATGTCGGCCGCCAGGCCCACAAGTTCCATGCCCTCTCGGGCCCTGCGGTCGGCCTCCTCCCGTCCGTACCCGCTCAACCGGAGGAGGGTCGCCACGAACCGCTGGCCACTCATGTAGTCGTAGACCCGATTGTGCTCGGGGCAGTACCCGAGACGCCCCATGAGGGCCCGGTTGTTGAACGGCTTCTCCCCGAACACGCGCAGGCTGCCCTCGTCCGGGAGGAGCTGGCCCGTCACCAGCTTGAGGAACGTGCTCTTCCCCGCGCCGTTGGGCCCCACGAGGCCCGTGATGCCCTCCGCAAAGCGGGCCGTGAAGCGGTTGAGGCCCAGGACCTCGCCGTACCACTTGGTGAGCCCCTCCCCCTCGATGACCTTCACCCGGAGACCACCTCGATCGTGCGGATGCGCAGGAGGGTGATCACGAAGGAAACCGCGATGATGCCCAGGAGAATGGCGAGGGAGACCTCCCAGGTGATGCCGACCTGCTCCACCCCGTAGAGGGCCCGGCCCACGGCCAGCAGGTTCTCGTAGAGGGAAATGTGGAGGAACTCATCCGCCTCGAAGAGGTTCCGGAGCGGCTGGGCCAGGCCCTGCGAGGCGAAGCCCACGGCGAACAGGGCCGCCGCCGCGATCCCCTTGCGGGTCGTGAGGCTGGAGAACATCAGGATGGTGAAGGCGAAGACGCCCATCGCGAGGAGGCCGAAGGCGAGGCCCGCGCCCAGGGCCGTAAGGGCCATCTCCCATTCTACGTAGGCCAGGAGGGCCGCGACGATGGGTCCCACGATCCCGGGGAAGGCGATGGCGACGAAGAGAGCCAACCCGACGATGGAGGCCTTGGCGGCGATGTAGCCCCACGAGGTCACGGGCCGGCTGAGGTAGAGGGTCAGGGAGCGGTGGCGCATGTCGTCGGCGATGAGCCCGGCGCCGACGCCCGCGGCGACGAGGAGCATGAACACGAGGATCGCGGGGTTCGTGAGGGTCTGATAGAAGTCGGCCAGGGTGATTTCGATCCCGAACAGCCCGGCTACGAAGATGTTGAAGATCGTGGCGATCACGCCGAAGGCCACGGCGAGCCCGAGGGCGATGAGGGCGAAAGGTCGTCGGAATCCGCGCCGCGCCCCCGAGGCGAAGATGCTCCAGACGCGATGGAACCGCCCCCGCAGGGGCTCATCCCGTCGCACGTAGGTCGGCAGGCGAAGGGTGACCACGTCAGGCGCCCTCCACGAGCTGCAGGAAGACCTCCTCCAGGCTGCGGGCCTCGACCCCGAGGTAGCGAATCTGCGCCCCCTCCGCCAGGGCCGTCCGGAAGATGAGGTCCTCGACCCCCTCGGCGCGGGCCACCCGGAGGAAGGGGTCCGCCCGGGTCACCTCGGCCCCGGCTTGCTGGAGGGCATCGGCGAAACGCCCCAGGTCTCCCTCGATGCGGACCCGGAGGGCGTTCGTCCCCTCGCCGAGCAGCTGGTGGAGACTCCCCTCCGCGATGACCTGCCCGCCGGTCAGGATGACCATGTGCCGGCAGATGTCCTCCACGTCGGGGAGGAGGTGGCTGGAGATGAGCAGGCTCTTCTCCGGCATCTGCGAGACCAGCTTGAGGAGGTCCAGCATCTCCGTTCTCCCCTCGGGGTCCAGCCCGGCGGTCGGCTCGTCGAAGAGGAAGAGTTCGGGGTCGTGCACCAGGGCCTGGGCGAGCTTCACGCGCTGCTTCATGCCCATGGAGTACTCTTCCACCTTGCGGTAGCGCTCTTCCCCCATCCCCACGAAGTCCAGCATGTCGTGGGCCCGCCCCAGGGCGACGTTGGGGTCGAGCCCGCTGACCCGCCCCAGGTACGCCACGAGGCCGATGCCCGTCAGATCGGGGATGAGGCAGTCGTGCTCCGGCATGTACCCGATGCGCTCCCGGATTGAGAGGGGGCGGTCGCGGATGTCGTAGCCCAGGACCTGGCCGCGCCCCGCCGTGGGCCGCAGGAGGCCCAGGAGGAGGCGGAGGAAGGTGGTCTTGCCGGCCCCGTTGGGCCCGAGGAGGCCGATGGGGCCCTCGGGGATTTGGGTGGTGAGCCCGTCGAGGGCGAGGACTGAGCCGAAGCGTTTCGTGAGCCCATCGGCCTCGATGATTACCGTGGGCTAGCCTAAGACCGTGCCCGGAAAAAGGTTCCGCCTTCGTTCACAGGCCCCTTCGGCGTTCGCGCCAATAACGGTACAGCAGGACCCCGATGGGGATCGCGAGGAGGCTTCCGAGAAAGATCGGATTCTGCCAGAAGGGCAGCGGCGTGCTCGATGCGTAGGAGTACGTCCGCAGGGAGGCATTCCCCACCTCGGTCCCGTTCGCGAAGAATTCGAAGAGGACGGGGCTCCCCACGGTGGGGCTGTGATGGGTGACCTGCACCACGCCTGGAATCAGGGCCTGGAAGGGCGAGGGAACGAAGCCCGTCGTGGCCTCCATTTGGACCCGTAATCCCGAGAAGGTGCCCGCCGGGACCTCCACCGAGGGAGATGACGTCACGTTCCATTGGATGGTGGAAGCGACCTGATCCACGGTGGAATTCTGGATCTCCAGGCCCAAGAAGTCCACCGTCACGTTGGTGACGAGCGTGGCGTCCGTGACGAAGATTCGGTCTTCCAGCTCGAGGGGGTACGTCGGTGACGAGGCCGAGGGGGAGATCGTCGCATTGACCTCGAGAGTGGCGGTGTAGGGAATGGTGACAACGAAGGTGACCGTGACCTCGAAGGCGGATCGGGCACTGAAGGCAAGGGGCAGGAAGTGGGGTTCCTGGCGGCGTTCCTCGTAGGTCGTCTTAATCGTTCCGGAGACGGCGGCTTCCGTGTTCTCCCCCGGGAGGATGAGCCTGCCCTGGAGATCGAGGTCGCCGTCCCACGTAAGCGTTGCCTCAGTCCCCTCGACCGCCGTGACTTCCACCCTCGTCTCACCCTCGGCCACAAGAGCCCCGGAGACGTTGCCGACCCCCAGGAGGGCGTCCAGTCGCGCCTCGACCGCGTACTCCCAGAAATCGCCCGGGGAGAAGGTGGGGTACGCCTGCCCCGAGGCGGTCGATGGGACGGCCGCCAGAAGGGACACGCTTACGAGGAACGGGGCGAGGAGGAAGCGCAGGCCCGGGGGCACCCGACGTCCATCATCCCAGGAGCCTATAAGGACGCGGAGCGAGGGGGACGTTCTCGCGGCTGCAAACCTTTTTAAGTCGTTGGCGTAATTTGGCCCTACTCCCGCCCAGGTTGGTTGGAGCCGCCTAACGCTGAAGGAGATTGGGGGGACGAGTGTGATAGGAAACGGTTCATCACGTGCGATTAGCTTCGCGGTTACGATTGCCTTGGTACTCTCCGCCTTCTTCGCGTTGGCCTCCTACGCGGCGGCCGATGCGGGGTATCCCGCCGCGCCGCGGACGTCCTTCCCGGACGCGCCGGAATTGGCGGAGGAAGCCGCGGTCGAGGCGGCGAGCACGACACCGGGCCCGCTTGTCGGGTTGACCCGTGAGGGAGTCCGTGCGTGGGCTGAAAAGGTCGGCGTTCCCTCGGCCAGGCTGGCCTTCCTGCCCGACGAGAGGGCGCCCTTCTACGAGATCGAGGCCACGGGCGGCGGCACCATCACGCCGGCCGATTCCAACGAGCTGGGCATGCACAAGTCCGACCTGGCGAACGCCCTGGGCTTCGACGGCACGGGCGTGACCGTGGCCGTGATCGACACGGGCGTTGACTTCGCCCACCCCGATCTGTTCAACCGGACACGCCGAGTGATGGACGCGGGCTCCCCCTACTACCTACACCCCGTGGCCTACGACGGTGCCTCCCTGAACGATTATCTCGTCTTTGGCGAACCCGGACCCAATTCGTGGTGGGTGAACACGAGCTTCTCCACCACCGTCGTCGAGTTCAACGCCACCCGGTGGGTGAATTGGACCGACGGCACGACCAACCTCACGTGGAACGTGACTGGGGTCACCGGCCTGCCCGCGGGGGAAGAGGTCCGCATCGGCTTCCACCCCGATGACAAGCTCGACGTCCTCCTGGGGATGCGGCCCGGAGTGGTTCTGTTCAACGACGCCGGCGCGGGGTCGCCCTTTGACAGCGTGATGGCGGATCTCGACGGCGACTTCAACCTGAGCGACGAGAAGCGTGCTTTCATCAACCCAGCCTTGGCGGGTTTCGACCCCGAGGCCGAGCTCCTCTTCCAGGACCTGGACCTCGACGGCGTCCAGGACGTCTCGGGCGGTATGCTCACCTTCATCTCCGACGGCGTCCGGGAGATCCCCTACGCCTCCCGTCAGATTTTCACCCTGAACTTCACCTTCCAGACGCTGATGAACAACAACAGCTTCGACATCTGGTCGGGCCTCGATCCCACCAGTAACCTCGTGCCCGGCGACGGGAACCTGACGATCCTGTTTGGGGACTTCGACGGTCCCGGCTCGGCCGGATCCCACGGGACCTGGGTGACATCGGCCATTGCCGGGCAGGGGCTCACCGGCGGATTTGGCGGCGGACCGACCCTGTCGGGCCATGCCCCGGGCGCCAAGATCATCGGTGCCGGCAACAACTTCGGCAACGCCGATCCCTTCGGGCAGATGGGCCTCTGGACGGCCGTCATCTTCGCCTCCGAGGGGTACGACGGGGTGCCGGACAGCGGCGACGAGGCCCAGATTGCCAGCAACAGTTGGGGTGGTGGCGACTGGACAGGGTGGGAGTGGGGCTCCCGCTTCGTCGACTACGTGTCCACCATCCTGGGGGACGAGCGCATCCTCTACGTCTTTGCCGCCGGGAACTCCGGGCCAGGCATGGGCGGACGCCAGGGTCCGGCCGGCGGGGCGAGCCTCCTCGTGTCTGGGGCCATGGAGAACTACTTCTACCGCACGGATCCCTGGTTCGGCTTCGACGGAGGCCCGAACCCCTCCTTCGGGGGGACTGCCTACTTCTCCAACCGTGGACCCAGCGCCCTCGGCCGCCACTACCTCGATGCGATGACCAGCGGCATGTTCGGCTACGGGGCGGACCCGCTGAATGATAACCCGTTCATTAGCGATTCCGGGACCTCCCAGGACGGCAACTCCTCCTGGGTCCTGTGGGCCGGGACGAGCCTCTCCACCCCGAACCTGGCCGGCATAACGGCCCTCATCTACGACGCCTACGCGGCAGCCCACGGGGGCTCGTTCCCCATGGCCGGCACGGCCAAGAGCATCGTGAAGCAGAGCGCCGACGACGCCGGGCAGGACCCGACCTTGACGGGGGCGGGCATCGCCAACGCCCTGCGAGGCGTCCTCATCGCCAACGAGACCGACGGGATCACCCTCGACTTGAATGAGTGGAACCCCGGCGACTACCGTGGCGTCGTGTACCCGGGATACACGAACATCCTCCCCGCTGGTGGGGTGGATATGGCCACGGTTACGCTGACGGACCACCGACCTGCGGGGGGGCCGAATCTGACGCTAAGGGACGTGACCATCACGGACGCGGTCCTGACCCAGACCGGCTCACTGGAGTTCAACTTCACGCGAATCCCGGGCACGGGGGCGGATGAGTTCCTTCTCAACGCCTCGGGCTTCATGGCCACCAATGGGACGATCCTTGTTCCGGGCAGCGCCGCCCTGTGGACCAGTGCGGACTCCATCCGGGTGAGCGCGTACATCGGCCGGCAGCGGATGATCGACGACATTCCTGCGTTCCGGCTCCGGATCTTTGATTGGACAGACGTCAACGCCAACGGGTCCTTCGATGGCTTCGACGAGCGTAACTTGATCACTCAGAACTTCATCAGCTGGGTCTCCATCAACGGTCCGAACACCTACATGTTCCTCCACGACCTGGCCAACCGGGTCCACGACGGGTTGGCGCTCCGACTTGACTCCTTCCTCGATCCGAGCACCCCGATCACGATTAATGTCGTCGTTGACTACTTCGAGCGGGCGGACTGGGCCTGGCTGAGCTCCAGCGTACCGGCGGTCATGATGCCCCCCGGCTCCTCCGTCGCGGTGGACCTCATGGTCTCCGTCCCGGGGGAGGCAGAGCCGGGCCTCTACGAGGCGATGTTCCTGTTCACCCTCATCGACGGGACCGTGACGACCCTTCCGGTCGTGGTCAACGTTGCCGCCAGCACGTTGCCGTTCACCTTCGGGGACCCGAGCCCGGGCGACTCGGGTCACTACCAGCAGGGACAGACCTACGGCGAATGGTGGGGGGACGACCCCATCGCATCGGGCGACTGGCGGTACTACTTCTTCGACCTGCCGGAGGCCGTGGATGTGACGGTCCTCCTGGGGTGGGCCGACCCGCTCTCCCACTACGGCCTCTACGTGCTCACCAACGTTCCCGACTGGTTCAGCGACAACGTGATGATGCGTTACGGGCCGGGCACGGAGGACACCGTCGCCTTCACCGATATCAGCATCGACACAGGGAACGGCACCCTGGTGGCCGCCTCGCTGAACGCGGGCCTCAGTATCATCGCGGTTCAGTCCGTGTTTATCGCGGGCATCGGCGTGTCGGAGAGCCCCGTGGGCCAGGTCGGCGTCATCAGCCTGTCGCCGCCCTCCGTGAGCGGGGTGGGCGTACCCGTCGAGGACACGGAAACCGTCACCATCACCTCCGACCTCGCGTTCCCCGACGTCCAGAGCTTCATCGAGAGTGGGAGCCAGCTGGCGTTTATCGATCAGCCCGTGGACCCGTTCCCCCCAGGAGCCCAGCCCGACTTTGAAACGTACCTCTTTGAGGCACCCAACAAGCTTCGGATCGACATTGCCCTCGGGGTCTCGGGGGTGAGCTACGAGCTCTTCTTCCACAGCGGGGCCCGGGACGTGGACTTCGGCGTCTTCGGCGATCCCGATTGCGACGCGGTCTACACCGTCGGCGACATCGTGGGTCTGGCCGGCACCCTCGCGAACCCCGAGAGGCTCGCTATTTCCAACCCGACCCCCGGCTGTCATTGGGTCCATGTGGCCGGCTTCGACGTGGATGCCGGCAGCCTGTACGACCTGACCGTCACCTTCGTGGAACAGCCCGTCATCTCGGCAACCAGCATCCCGACCAGCATCGTTCCGGGCGTCCCAGCCAGCGTGACCGTAGCCTGGGACCTGCCCCACGTGTCCCAGACCTTCGCCGGGACTGTCTTCTTCGGATCCGCGCAGTTCCCGCTCGCTATCCCCCTCGCCTTCTCGCTCCTCCCCGACCTACCGCCCATCCTTTCCGGTGAGACGCCCACGCCGGGCGCGGTGATTCCCGACAACGCCCCGACCATCAGCCTGGACTACAGGGACACGCCGGATGCCTTCGAGTCGGACGTGGATCCGGATTCCGTCGTCCTCCTCCTGGACGGCCTCGACCTCAGCAGCGCCGCCACGGCCACGAACAGCGCGGTGACCTTGGCCTTGCCTTTCGCCCTCACGGAGGGGGCGCACGCGGTCTCCGTTGAGGTGAGGGACGACATCGGGAGCGTCAATCGGACGAGCTGGTCCTTCACCATAGACTCCATCGTCCCGACCATTACCATCACCGAGCCGACCGTGGCCCTCACGAACAACCCCGTGACCAACATCACGGGGACCACGGAGCCCGGGGCGATCGTGACAATCAATGGGACCCCGGTCAGCGTAGACTCCTCCGGAAACTTCGCACTGCTCTCCTTCCCCCTGGCGGAGGGGCTGAACAGCATTCCCGTCGTGGCCACGGACGCGGCAGGCAGCCAGGCGAGCACGACCATCGAGATCACTGTCGACACGATCGCGCCCCCGATCAGTCTGTCCAGTCCGGCGGACGGTGCCGCCGTGGAGGTCGCCGCTGTGACGGTCACCGGGACGACGGAGCCAGGAGCCCTGGTCGTCGTGAATGGCCTTGCCGTGGACGTGGACGCGAACGGAGCCTTCTCCCTCGACCTCGCCCTGTCGGAGGGCTCCAACACGATCACGGCCACCGCGACGGACCCGGCTGGCAACTCGGCCTCGACATCCCGGAGCGTGACCTACACGGACCCGGTGCCCGGTCTGCAACAGGACATCGACAGCGCCAACAGCGACCTGAATGCGGCCCAGGGGAACCTCGCCACCCTGAACACGCAGATCTTGATCCTGATCGGCCTTGTCGTAGCGGCCTTCGTGCTGGCTGGCGTCGGGTTCTTCCTGTACTGGAGCCTGCGGAGGAAGCCGCAGCTCTAGCGGGAAAGGCGGAGCGAGGCGTCGCTAGGCTTCGCGGTCGACCCGGACCCAGAGCGAGTGTGGGAGAGAGGAGCGGAGGCCATCCATGCCGGGCGAAGGACGTCCCGGAGCAGGCCTCAGGCCCTTGGGACTATGGGCCCTCCCTTTCCCCCTCAAGAAGGCGGATGTAGAGGTACATCGGTCCCGCCATCTTGGCAATCGTAATCCCTCTCTCGGTGAGGGAGTAGAGGACGCGAGGAGGGCGGTCTTTAACAACCTCCCTCTTGACCCAGCCCCGTCCCTCCAGGTCCTTCAGCCGGAGGGAGAGGGTCCGGGAGCTGATGCCCATGAGGAGCTCTCGGAACCGCGAGAAGCGAAGCTGTCCGGTGCGGTAGAGGAGGTAGACGATGGGGACCGTCCACTTCTTCGTGATGGCCCCGATGATGCGGGAGCTGCGTTGGGCCTCCTCGATGGGATCCACCTCGTCGCCAAGCTCCTGGCCGACCTCCTTCACGAAGCGCACGCACTCGTCGGCAAAGGCCGCAAACCGGTCCGACGTTGTCGTCAGCATGGGGACCACTTTACCCCGGGTTACAATCGGATGATAAGATTACTGAAGCTCTTATATACTTTTTACATTTAGTTTTACAAGTAAACCCACAGGTGATGTTTCTGAGTCTCTCCCGGGTCCTCTCCCTCCTCTTCGCCGCGGTCGCCGTCGGGGCGGCCCTCCTCACGCTCCTCGACCAGCTCTACGCGACCCGCTTCGAGATCTTCGACCTCTTCTACGACGGCCGGGGACAGGAACTGCTGATCACCACCCTCGTCGGGATCCTCGCGCTGGTCTTCCTCCTCCTCTCCCAGGTGGCCTCCCTTCGCGAGGAGCTGGAGGCGCGACGTCGGGACGAGCTGGTCAACCACAGCACCCCCGGGGCCGGCGGCCTCGTCGTGGCCCCCCTAGACGGGGAGCCCATCCTGAAGGCCGAGGGCATCCGCAAGGTGTACGACACGGGGCGGGTGCAGGTGGAGGCCCTCCGGGGCATCGACCTCGAGGTCAAGCGGGGGGAGATGATCGTCATCATGGGCCCCTCCGGCTCGGGGAAAACCACCCTCCTGAATGTCCTCTCGGGCCTCGACGACCTGTCGGGCGGGAGCGTGTTCATTCGCGGCCTCCTGCTGTCGGACCTCACGGACAGGGACCGGACGGACTACCGGGCGGCCAAGATGGGCTTCGTCTTCCAGTCCTACAACCTGATTCCCGTCCTCACGGCCGTGGAGAACGTGGAGATTCCCCTCCTGATCCTGGGCGTGGGCGCGAAGGAGGCCCGCCAACAGGCCCTGCAGGCCCTGGCGGCCGTGGGGTTAGAGGGAGAGGGCGGGCGAAGGCCCTTGGAGCTCTCCGGAGGCCAGCAGCAGCGGGTCGCCATCGCCCGGGCGGTCGTCAACGACCCGGAGGTCGTCTTTGCCGATGAGCCCACGGGGAACCTGGACGCCGAGACCAGCGAGGAGGTGGTGGCCCTCCTAAGCGAGCTGAACAAGACCCACGGCCTCACCCTCGTGGTCGTCACCCACGACCCCGCCGTGACGGAGTACGCCGACCGCCTCCTGACGATCCGGGACGGCGCGATTGCGGAAGAACGGACCCTGCAGGAGGCGTAGGCTTGGAGCTCAGCCTGGCGAACGTCTCCTTCTTCCTGGCCATCGGCGCCCTGCTCCTCGTCTTCGGGGCCGCGGCCCGGAAGCGGGTCCTCCTGCGCATCGCCCTCCGGAACCTCATCCGCCGGAAGACCCAGGTGGCCCTGGCCGTAGCGGGGCTCACCGTGGCCACCTCCATCATCTCCGGGGCGCTCGTCATCGATGCCAGCTTCGACGCGACGGTGACGGCCATTGTCCTGCGGGGAACGGACCTCGTGGACGAGGTCATCCGACAGGAGGACGAGGCGGGCAACCCCACCTTCTTCAACCAGACGGTCTTCGACGACCTCCGGACGAAGCTCCCGACCATGGAGCACGTGGACGGTGTCGCCCCGCGCATCCACCTCCCCGCCTCGGTGCGGGCCAACCGCACGGGCATGGTGGCCCCCCAGCTGAACCTCATCGCCTTCGACCCGGTCCGCGATCTCGGGGTCTTCCTCCTCGGGGACGGGACGGAGGTGGACGGGAGCGCGCTCACGGCCGGCCAGGTGTACGTGAACGACGAGCTGGCCGCCGACCTGGAGGTCGAGGCGGGGGACGAGCTGGAGGCCTTTGTCAACGGCCAGGTCCTCTTCGTGACCGTCCGGGACGTGGTCCAGGACCGGGGGCGCGGCGGCTGGCAGACCGTCGCCAACCTCTTCCTTCCCCTCGGGGCCCTCCAGGCCGACCTGGGCGTCGAGGGACGCGTCAACCTCATCACCGTCTCCAACGTGGGGGGCGTGGCGGATGGCCACCTCGTCACGGACGAGGCGGTGGCGGAGCTCAACGCCGCCCTGGGAGCGGGTCACCCCTTCACCATCGACCCCCTCAAGCGGGACCAGATCGACCTCTTCACCCGCCTCCTCGACCAGCTCACCCAGCTCTTCCTGCTGATGAGCGCCTTCACCGTCATCGCGGGGATCCTGCTGATCATGAACATCTTCTCCGGGCTGGCGGAAGAGCGAAAGACGGAGATGGGCATGTCCCGGGCCCTGGGCATGCGGCGGAGCCACCTCGTCCAATCCTTCATCATCGAGGGGACCTTCTACGCCCTGGCCTCCGCCGCCCTGGGGGCCGTCGCGGGTCTCGGCATCGCCACCCTCATCATGGAGGCCTTCCGCCAGATTTTCACCTTCTTCACCCGGGACCTGGTCATCGCCTTCAACCTCAGCGACCTCCTCACCGCCTTCTCGCTGGGCCTCCTCCTGACCCTTGTCACCGTCGCCATTGCGTCCTGGCGCATCGGGAAGCTCAACATCATCCGGGCCATGCGGGACCTCCCGGAGCCGCCGGCCAAACGGGCCTCGGCGCTGGAGATGGCCCTGGCCGCGGCGCTCATGGGGACGGGCCTCTTCGCCCTCTACTACAGCCTGCAAGAGACGAACCAGATCGCCTACGCCGTGAGCGGCCCCCTCGTCGCGTTGGGGGCGGCCCAGGCAAGCCTCCGGCGGCTCGGCCCCCGTGGCCCGCTGACCGCCGCCGGGATCTTAACCCTGGCCTGGGGGCTCAGCCCGTGGCGGCTGGTCGACGAGCCCGATCCGAACATCGGGGCCTTCGTGGTCATCGGGGTCCTCCTCGTCACCGGGGGAGTCCTGACCATCATGGCGAACAGCGACGTGCTCCTGAAGCTCGGCACGAAGCTCACCCGGAAGAAGCGGAACGTCCCGGTGGTCCGGGCGGCCATCGCCTACCCCATGGCCAAGAAGTTCCGGACCGGGGTCATCCTGGCGATGTTCTCCCTCATCATGTTCACCATCACCGTGATGAGCATGGTGATGGCCATCACCGGCTCCACCGTCGACGTCTTCGCGCGGCAGGAGTCGGGCGGCTACGACCTCGTGGGCTTCGCCAGCCCCTTCGCCCCCATCACGGACCTGGACCAGCGGCTGAACGACTCCGGCCTCGCCCCCGCCGTGGCGGCCCACGACGACCTCCTCCGATCCCGCGTCGAGCTGCGAGGGCCCGGAGGGCAGACGGAGAACTATCCCTTGGTGGGGGTGTCCCAGTCCTTTGCGGATCGGAACGGCTTTACGTTCTTCCGGACGGCGGACGGATACGAGACCGCCGACGAGGTGTGGCAGGCCATCCGGCGGGATGCCAGCCTGGCCGTGGTGGACCGAGGCGTTCAACCCCAGGACTTCGGACCCACCATGGACCTTCGGCTGGGCGTGGGGGACCGCCTCACCCTCGCGAACCCCCTGGGTGGGGAGCTGGACGCCACCGTCATCGGGATCCTGGACGCGGGCTTCGTCTCCGGTGTGTTCCTCCAGGAAGAGGAGGTCGCGCGTCTGACGAGGGTCGCGGGTCCCACCCTCTTCTACGTCCAGGCCGCCGAGGGGGAGAATCCGACGGAGTTGGCCAAGGCCCTGCAGGCGGAGCTGGTGGACCACGGGTTCACGGGCATCGTGATCCGGGACCTGGTGGAGGAGAGCCTGGAGGTCACCCTCAACGTCATGCAGCTCATCCAGGCCTTCGTGGCCCTCGGACTCGCGGTGGGGATCTCGGGCCTCGGGGTGCTGGCCGTGCGCAACGTCGTGGAACGAAGGGCCACCATCGGGACCCTGCGGGCCCTGGGCTTCCGGAAGGACATGGTGCTCAAGGCCTTCCTCCTCGAGCTCTCCTTCGTGGCGATCCTGGGGATCCTCCTGGGCCTCGTGCTGGGCATCGCCCTGACCTACAACCTCTTCCTCACACTGTCCTTCTTTGGGGAGGCGGAGTTCGTCATCCCCTGGCCGAACCTCGTTGTCATCCTCGGACTCGCCTTCCTGGGTACCCTGCTGGCGACTCTGTCACCCTCGAGACGGGCGTCCAGACTGCCCCCGGCGGAAGCGCTCCGGCAGGCCCTCTGAGTTCTCCCCGAGCCTTCGGACTAGGTGCCTGGGGGTTCGAGGCTCGCTCAGATCCATACCGCTTGGTCCAACGGCCACAGGGAAAGCCGTGATTCTGAAATCGGGAAGGTTATAGGCGCCCGTCCCATCGCGACGTTCATGAAGGTAGGCGTGGTGGGTCTCGGCTACGTGGGCATCCCAGTCGCTTCGTCCTTCGCCCACGCGGGCCACGCGGTCGTTGGCGTCGACATCGATGGGGAGAGGATCGAGACCCTTCGTCGAGGGGAGAACCCCCTTGCCACATCGGAAGTAGAACTCGACCGCCTCATCAACCAGACGGTTTCGGAAGGCTCCCTCAGCCCCACATCGGATTACGACGTGCTCGTCGACGCGAACACCATCCTGATCTGCGTCGATACGCCCTTGGACAACGCCTCGAGGAAGCCTTTGGAGGAACCCCTGCGGAGCGCCACGGAGGGAATCTCCACTCGCCTCAGAAAGGGTGCCCTTGTCTCCGTCGAGTCGACGATCGCCCCCGGGACCATGGAGGGCCTCGTTGCGCCCACCCTCGAGGGCGGATCGGGGCTGCGCGTTCATGAGGACTTCGCCCTCGTCCACTGCCCTGAGCGGGTCACGCCTGGACGCCTCCTCCCCAACCTCGTCCATCTCGATCGGGTGGTCGGGGGAGAAGACCCCCCGAGTCGGCAACGGGCCATCGAGTTCTACGCCTCCGTCTGCCAGGGTGAGTTTCACGAGACAAGTTGGATCAACGCCGAGCTGAGCAAGACCACAGAGAACGCATATCGGGACGTGCAGCTGGCCTTCGCCAACGAGGTTGCCCGAATCTCTAGGGCAGTAGGGGGTGACGTCTACGAAGTCCGGGACCTCGTGAACACCTGCCCCGGACGGGAGATGCTGCTTCCCGGGCCCGGGGTAGGAGGCCATTGCATTCCTAAGGACCCCTGGCTCTTGGTTAGCCCCGTCGACGATGCGACGCTCATCCCGGCCGCCCGAGAGGTTAACGACGCGATGCCGGAGTCCGCGGTAGAGCTGGTTACTGAAGGCTTGGCGTTCGGGGGCCAGTCGGTGCGGGGGGCCACGGTCGTCCTCCTGGGAGCCGCCTACCGAGAGAACGTCGCGGAGACCGTCAACTCCCCATCCCTCCGGATCTACGGGCTCCTGGACGAGCTCGGAGCGGACCTTCGGGTTCACGACCCCTTCGTGCCGAACCTCGAGGGGATCCGCCTCTGGCGGGACCTGGACGAGGCCTCCGAGGGCGCGCATTGCTTGGTCTTCGTCACTCCCCACGACGTTTACAGCGACGTGGACTGGAAGGCCCTCGGGAGCCGAATGCAGCGTCGACTTCTGGTGGATTGTCGCGGTGCCTTCTCGCCCGGTGCGTGTCAGAGCTGGGGGTTCCAATACCGCGGGCTGGGGAGAGGATCGGCGGCTAGCTAGGTTCGACGGGCACGCCTCTGCGGCGCGATTCCATGATGGCGGCGACCACCTTCAAAGATTTCACGGCTTCGTCCCCGTCCACCAGTGGCTTTCGCCCCTCCTGAATCGCTCCCAGGAAATCCTGGATCTCCCGCCTCAACGGCTCCTGCTTCTCGAGGGCGACCTGTCGGATGTCGTGATCGAAGCTGGGTTGGTAAAGGCGCGAGGGGTCGTAGTCCTTGAGGGTGGAGGAGGAGATTTCCAGGCTCTGGTTGATGTAGTCCAACTCCACGAAGTTCTTCAGACAGGTGAGGGAGAGCTTCCGCACCTTCATGGGCGTCAGCCAGTTCGCTTCCACGACGCCGCTGGCGCCGGTATCGAACGTGAGTAGGGCCGTGGCGTTGTCCTCAAATTCCTCGTGCCTCTCCTTCCCCCCGACGCTGTACACCCGCGTGACCTCCGACGCCGTCACGTAGCGCATGACGTCCACGTCGTGAAGCCCCAGGTCCATCATGACCCCGACGTCCCGGATGCGCGTCGGCAGGGAGCTAACCCGTCGCGAGGAGATCGTGATGAGCTTACCGTACTCCCCCTTCCTGATGGCGTCGTGGGCGAACTCGACGACGGGGTTGTGTCTCTCGATCAGACCCGCGGCGAGGACGACATCCCTGTCCTTCGCCAGACGGGTGAGCTTCTTGGCCAGCGCGGGGTCGCCGGTGAAGGGCTTCTCCAAGAGGACGTGAAACCCTCGGCGAAGGGCCTCCCGGGCGACCTCGAAGTGACGGCGCGTTGGCGTTGCGATGCTCACGGCGTCGAGGTCCTTCGACAGCATGTCCCCGAGGGAGGGAAAGTAGGAGGTGCCGAATCGCTGGGCGACGGCCTTCCCGGTGGTCGGGTCCGTATCGCAGACGCCCCCCAGCACATCGAGGTCCCCGAGGACCCGGGCATGGTTCTGCCCCATCGATCCGACTCCGATGACTCCAACGCGCATGGACGCCGCCTGGACAGGGATTTACCCTTAAGGCCTTATCACCGCGGTCCGCGGAGGGATGCGAGGGCCCCCGCCACCGTATCCAGTTCGGAGGAGGTGAGGGAGGGGTGGACGGGGATTTCGAACATTCGGGGCAGGATGGCTTCTGCCACGGGAGTCGGCTCGCCTCGGCCCATCCCTCGGAAGGCCCGCTGTCGATGAAGGGGCATGGGGTAGGAGGGGCGGGCCTCGACGCCCCGCTCCCGAAGTCGTTTCACGGCCTCGTCCCGCGTGAGGGGAAAGCCTTCGTCGACGCGCACTATGTACTGATAGAAGACGTGGGTCCTCCCGGGCAGAGCGAGCGGGGCCGCCAGGCCGTCGATTTCCTCGACCACTTTCGTGAGATAGGCCGCGTTGCGCCCCCGGGCCTCGATGAAGGCGTCGATCTTCTCGAGCTGCTCGATGCCAATGGCGGCGGCCATCTCGGTCATTCTGTAGTTGTAGCCTGGCGTGTCGTGCTGGTACTTTGACGCGCTCCCGTGGTTGCGAAACAACCGGCAGCTGGCGGCAATTTCCTCCTCGTCGGTCGTCACCATGCCCCCCTCCCCGGTCGTGATGACTTTCGAGGGATAGAAGCTGAAACATCCCGCCGTGCCGAGGGATCCTACGGGCGCCCCGTCGCACCGCGCACCGTGGGCCTGGCACGCGTCCTCGAGGAGGGAGACCTCCCCGTCCTCCGTTAGGTCCCGGAGAGCGCCCATGTCGGCGGACTGTCCGTACATGTGCACGGGCATGATGGCCTTCGTGGCAGGTGTGAGGGCCGCCGACGCGCGCTCGGGGTCCATATTGTAGTCCTCACCCACATCCACCACAACGGGGGTGCCTCCGCAGGCCGAGACCATGGAGGCGCAGGCGAAAAACGTGATGGCGGGTAGGATGACCTCGTCGTCCGGGCCCACGCCAAGGGCGTGCAGGGCCGTATGCAAGGCGGACGTACCGGAACTCGTCGCGATGGCATGGTCTGTCCCCACGAAACGGGAGAAGCGTCCCTCAAACTCGTGGACGCGCTTTCCCTGGACGAGATCGCGGGATTGAAGAACCCGGAGGACGGCCTCTCTCTCCTCCTTCTGGATGCCTGGCTGGGCGATTCGAATCAGCTACTCACCCGGCAAGCGAAGGGTCTCCCCACAGTGGGAACAGTACATCTTCTCGTCCACGGGTCGACCACAATCGTGTACGTACCCTCGGACGGCGGCGGGGTTGCCGAGGGCCATGGCGTGGTCGGGCACGTCGCTCGTAACCACTGCCCCCGCGCCGATCATGGCATTCGCGCCGATGGTGATGCCGCAAAGGATCGTGGCGTTGGCTCCGATGGATGCCCCTTCCTTGACGAACGTCGGCACGATCTCCCAGTCATCTGGCTGTGCCCGGGGATACATGTCATTCGTGAAGACGACGTGGGGCCCGATGAAGACCCCCGACCCGATGCGCACCCCGTCGTAGAGGATCGCCCCGTTCTGGATCTTGCAGTGGTCCCCCACCACCACGTTCTTGTCGATGTAGACGTCCTTTCCGAGGCGACAGTTCTTGCCGATTGTGGCGTACTCGCGGACCTGAGCATGATGCCAGATGTAGGTGCCGTCCCCGACGCTGGCCTCCTCCGATACCTCGGCGGTCTCGTGGATGCGCGCGGCCATCGTGCCCGTCCTAACCTCCCCGCGTTCTAAAGGGCTTCGCCCTTGCGCCGCCTCGCAAGGAAGACGTCCTTAGGGTCTCCCCTCATAGACCTCGAGGACCCGTCGGCCGATGGTCAGGGGGTCGTGAACCTCTCGGACGTATCGACCCTGCTTTTCCGCCACCCGATGTCGCAACGCCTCGTCACGCAGGAACGCCTCGATGGTCTCACGAAGCGTCCCGTCTTCCACCGGGTACACGGGGTTGCCGAGCCCGTTCGGATCCTCGACGTACCCCAGCGTGGGGATGCCCATGGACATGCACTCCAACGCGAACATGCCGTACCAGCCGATTCGAAGCTGGTCCACCGCCAGGTCGCACGAGGCATAGATGGCGAGGGCCTCACCGTGGCTCTTCCCTACCACCTCGACGAGTTCCGCCCCATCAATACCCGCGAGGATCCGTCGAATCGTCTCGGTTCCCTTCACCTTCTCCAAAGCGGCGTGTCGGACGTGGGCGTGCACGACGCGAAAGGGCCCTTCCGGCCGGTGCCGAGGAGGCGCCTCCAGGGGCGTGAGGGGATTCGGGACGTAGACCCCGGAAGGGCAAGCTTCCTGCAGGTCGGGCGTGGAGAGGAGGATGGCGTGGAAGAGGTCTGCGGAGGACCTCCAGGAACCCAAGCGGACGTCCGTCCCGTGGTAATGCGCGACCATCGTCTTCCCTAGGTTCCGCATGGTGCGGAGCACGTCGAGGTTGGAGAAGGTCCCGTGCACGTGGACCACGTCAGCCCAGCGAACGAGGTTGAGGAGTTGCCCCGCGAAGGCTATCTTCTCGATGAGGCCACGCCCCGGGTAGAACCGATAGTCTTCGGGAAAGTTGAGCCACGTCGCCCTCTCCACGAGCGAAGCGACCCTCGCCTCGTGGCCAAGCTGCCGCTGGGCATCCCGCAACTCCACCGCCACGTTGGCGACGTTGTTCAGGTGAAGGATCCTCATGCCACACCTCCTCGGAGTCGAGATTGAGGGTCCGGGTGCCGCTCCGGCGACCACGTCCCCAACGCGCTACGAGGGCTGTCCCGTGTTCTCAACGAGGGCGGACACATCGCGTAGGAACTCCTCAGTGATGGCTCGGCGGTCGAACAGGGCGGCCATGGTTCTTCGGGCGTTCTCCCCCAAACGTTTCCTTCGATTCGTATCGCGAGCAAGCGCCGCGATCCGCTCGGAGAGGCGCTTCTCGTCGAGCGGGGGAGTGGCCTCCCCTAGGTCGCGCTCCTTCATCAGCGTTGCAAGCATCGAATCCTCGAAGGCGTTCGCCAAGGTGGGCAAGCCGCACGCACTATACTCGAAGAACTTGGCAGGTAGGGCGTTCTTCCAAAGCGGGCTGGCGTCGTGGGGCACGAGCCCCAGGTCCGCTGCGGAGAGCACCTCGGCCAGTCGCGCGGTGTCATTCAGGACGCCAAGGTGAAGAATCGTATCGGGGAGCCCGACCCGTTGGGCAAGTGCCTTCAGGCTCGGCAGGTTTCCCCCTCTCCCCGCAAGCACCAGCTTCACCCTCCTCCTCAGCTTCTCGGGCAGGCGCGCGATGGCCCGAATCACGATATCCAACCGGTAGTACTCGCCGATGGTTCCGCTGTGGATCAACGCGATGTCGTCAGCCCCCAACCCGAGCCGCTCTCGAGTGGCCGTTCTGGCGTGAGGCCGGAACACTCTGAGGTCGACCCCGTTCGGGACGAGCCCCACACGATCGAGACCTCGTGCCCGCAGATTGTCGACGAGGTTGGCCGTCACGGTCACTACCCAGTCGCTTTCCCGATACAACTGGGTCATCCAGGATTTCAGCCGTGATAGCAGCGAGCGGACCGTCCGAGAGGTGCTTCTCCCTAGCATGTAGTCCTCCCACTCGTCGCGGTAGTCGATGACGAGTTTCGTCTCTAGGATCTTCGCCGCCAGATAGGCGAAGGGAATGGGCCTTCCCGGGGGAACCGAGGTCACGACGACATCGGGACGTAGGAGGACCAGCAGGGGGACGAGCAGCCCAAGGGAAGAGAAGGTATCCACGTTGATGATTTTCACGCCGTTTCGATGGGCCCGGCCGTACCTGGCATACCGTCCCGGGGCCTCTCCTAGGTCCTTCAAGGAAAAGACGCCCACGACGCGTACGTCGTGTCCCCGTTCTTGGAAGTATCGCGCAAAGAACCCAATCCTTCGCCAAAGGGCCGTCGGCGACGGGAGCGGTCGACCAGCCAGGAACACGATTTTCATGTCGCCATCCCGTCTCTGGCCCGTCGGGCCTCAAAAGTAGCCCAAGGCTCGGAGCCGTTCCATGATCTCCTCCTTGTCTTGCGCGCGACCCAATCGCTCCTCGGACCCCTCTAGGTCCTGTTCCCAGGCAGGGCGGGCATCCGTGGGGCTGCTGTCTCGCACGCCGTCGAAGGAGCGATAGCCCTGCCGGTAGAGGGGGTGGATGGGGAGGCCGTGCTCCAGGGTATACGTCCACACCTCCCTCTCTGTCCACGGCAGGATGGGATGGACGCGCATGTGGGGCGGATTCTCTCGAGGAGAGAAGAAGACCTCACAGGCCCGCGCCGGATTTTCGTCCCAGCGGATGCCCGCGATCACGGTGTCAATCCGGCGATCCCTGATTGCGAGGTTCAGTGCCACCGTCTTGAGGAGGTGGTTTCCCACGGGGGTGTCCAGGGAGAGGGGGACCTTCGTCCCCTCGAGCCCTGCCCGGAGGGCCTCCTCCTGGTTCTCGGCATCCAAGGCCTCTAGGAGCACACTCTCCCCGTAGTCGCCTGCCTGGGCGAGGAGGTCCTCGTTTCGGGCGACCAGGAGGTCCAGTTTCTCTTGCTCCGCAATCTCCTTGATGAGGGACCAGGTCTCCGGGAAGTGCTGCCCGTGATCGATGAACAGGAGGGCGGGCATCTCTAGGCCCTCCTGACGCGCCAGCTCGAGAGCCAGATAGAGCACCAAGGTGCTGTCTTTCCCCGCGGTCCAGACCAGGACGGGCTCCCGATCGAGGGTCAGGGCGTCCCGAAGCACGGCTCGCGCGATTGACCTCTTGGCGTTGAGCGGGAGCCGGTCATGCCGCACGGACCGCGGGAGGGCCCGGAATCGACGCTGATAACGTTCCCTGAGTTTCTCGTGTAGGTCCTCGGATACGTCTGGCTTCTCTGCCACCCGATTCTCCTTCTGTCCCATGTCCTTCACGACGTTGTAAAGCTCATCCTCCCGACGTCCTAGGTGACAGATCAGCTTCCAAGGCCCCTTGACACAGGCGAGGGCCGGATGGTCATGGCGGGCCTTGAAGGCTTGGACGTCCTTCCGGCGAAGGAGGTCGTCCCGCCTCCGCGGCCCCGCGATGAGGGGAATGCCTCCGCTCTGCGCCTCACTCACGACAAACTCGGTCTCGGAAAGCTCATCCAGCCAACGAGGGAACGCGTCTTCTGTGGAGGAAGCAATCGCCGTGAGGAGAGAGAAGAGGGCGGAAATGTCCATGGGGCGTTCGATCCGACGCCCCTCGATCCCGCCAGGGGGGCGGATGGCCAGGGGGACGCGAATGAGCTCCTCCGAGAGCCCCGCCATGTGGTCGAGACCCCCCCGTTCTCCCAGAAGCTGCCCGTGGTCCGAGACGAACACGAGGTAGCCGTCCGTCAGGAAGGCCTCGGGGAGGCCCTCCAAGAGAGCCGCGATTTGGCCATCCAGGTACCTTGCGTTCTCCCAGTAAATCGCCTCGATGGCGTGGCGCACCTCGGGGGTCAACGCACGGAGGCCCCCCATGACCCCGTAGGTTAGGTCCCCCCAGCCGCGAAAGATGCCGGCGGTCTGGATCCGTCTCCGCCAGGGGGCGAACCGCCCGCGGCCGTAGTACGGCGTATGGGTCTCCATCAGGTTGAGGAGGAGGAACGGCACCCCGTTCCCCGCGCGCAAGCGGCGACGCGCGCGCCGGATCGCCGCACGGGCCCCGTTGTCCATGAGAGGGCTCGACATGATGAGGGCAGCGGCTCGGAACCCGAGGTCGGCGAGCACGGGGGCGACCCCATCAGAGACCTCGAGCCTGCGACGGAAGGAGCGGAACACCGTCTCCAAGAGTCCCCGTCCCTTGTAACCCGGCATCCAGACGGAGTTAAAACCCCTCGTCATGTCGGCAATCTCGGAGATCCAGGGGTTACAGGTGATGCACACGGTGTCGTACCCTTCGTCCCGGAGGACCTCGGCCAGGGTGGGTACATCTGCCCGAAGCTTCATGTGCGGAGGACAGGCCAGGTGCTCGCTGGGTGCCAGACCCGTAAACAACGACGCGTGGGAGGGCAAAGTCCAGTGAGAGGGGGCGTAGGCTCGCGTGAAGACGAGGGATTCGTTGAACATCCTCTGCAGGGCGGGCAACCCAGACACGAGGTACGGAGGGTCTGCCATGTCGGCGCGGAGTGTGTCCAGAACGACGACGCATAGCGGCGGCTTCGAGCACGCTCCCGGGCCCTCCCTGTCACTCATCCTAGGCCTTCTAGGAAATCGGTTCGATAATAAGCGTTACTTCGTGGTTCTCCGTCCCGGGGCGGTTTAGATTCCCGATGACGACCGAGGCCTCGGGGGACTCCAGATTGGCGCGGTCCATTGTCTTGTTTATCGAGGCCGGCTGGGCCGTGGGCTCGACCTCCCATCAGGCTGCCATATTAGAGAACTCCCCCCGTCCGCCTTACCGTTCTGAACAGGGGGCCTCTCGCGACCTAGACGTCCCCGTAATGAAGCAGAAGGGCTCGGAAGAGGGCAGCCGTCTTGATGGGGAGATCGAGGACGACCTGGGGGGATCCACGAAGGGCTCCGCCTGCCCTCCGGAGAAGCTGCCGATTCTTCAGGTACGCCAGGGCCCCGCCGACGCAGTAGCGGTACCGCTTCTTTAGGGCGAGGGTCCAGGTGATGGAGGAGTAGTCGTGGTGCACCCCGGCCTGTGGGTTGAAGCGGACGCGGAAGCCCATCCGGGCCGCCCGGAGGTTCAGGTCCCAGTCCTCGCCCCCGTACGACACCCGGGCCGCCCGGGCCCCGTTGTCCCCCCGGGACCAGAGACTCTCGTCGTAGATGTACCCATACCTGTCCTGGATTTGCTGGAAGACCCCGAGTTTCCAGGCCGAGTTGCCCGTCAGCATCACGGTCGGGTTCTGGGGGATGGAGACGACGAGTTCCTTCTCCAGGTCCGCTAGGTACCGGGCGCCCCCGTTGCGAACCTCGTAGGGGATGACGGGTCCCGCGACGATGTCGGCCCCTTGGAAGTCCGTAATCTCCCGTATCCAGTCGGGGCTGGCCGGTGTCTCGTCCGTATCGACGAAGAGGACCGCCTCGACCCCTTCCGCAATCGCGGCGTCGACAATGGCGTTCCGGGCCTGGGCGACGGTCCGTCCCTCGACCACGTGGCGCGGGGGCCGCTCTGTCTGGTCGTCCAGGGCGGCCAGGAGGCGGAGGTATTGGGGATCCTCCTTCGAGCGGGTAGCGATGCCAATGAGCTTGCGCATCCCAGGCCTCCCGACGCCGGGCCAGCTCCGTCGTTCGACGGAAGAAGGTCGCGTCGTGGGGATTAATAGTTTTCCGGGAGATTATCCCTCCGGTCGGTCAGGGCCTCCTCCACTGACGCGCCAGCCTGCCTGGCCGTAGGGAGAGCGACCCCTCCCACGATGGGGAGAACCACGGCCCGCGAGTTCACCCCCGCGAACGCGAGGAGTGCTTCCTCGAGGGAGACCTGCACTTGCGAGTTGAAGAAGACGACGATGACATGGACGAGGAGCCCGATTGCCGCGGCGGCGAAAAGGAGGCCAGCTCCAATCCTCGGGCGGCGGCTCACGATGCCACTGGCAATGGACGGCGTGCCGGCTCCGAACCCGACAAGTGGAACGAGAAGGAGGAATGCGCCACCGCCTGCAGCGGCCAGCAGGATGTAGATGCCCAGGAGCAGGAAGGCCCAAGAGAGGTCACCGCGCTAGGACGATTCCCGCCACGAGAAGGCCCCTGCCCATCTTGCCGGGAATCGCCGCGGGAGCTCCTATGCCTAACGACGTCCCCCCCTCGCGGAATCGTGGGTCCGACCTCGCTTGCGCTAGGCGCGGGTGGCAAGCCGGAACCCTCGGTCCCCTCAGGTAGGGTGGCCGTACCGATGGGGGTCGCTGTCGAAGGTCTCCTTGCATCCGGCGCTGCAGAAGTGGAAGGTCACGCCCTCGTGTTCCGAGCTGAACTGGGCGGTGGCCGGATCCACATCCATGCCGCATACGGGGTCTTTTTCCACGGTAGGTCTCCTTTCCTCCCACCTCTTCAGGCTGGGCTGAAATCGTTTGAGAAGGAGGGAATTGGTGACGACGGAGAAGGAGGAGAAGGCCATGGCGGCCCCCGCGAAGATGGGGTCCAGGAGGAGGGCGATGACGGGGTACAGGATTCCCGCCGCGACGGGGATGAGGGCCGTGTTGTAGGCGAAGGCCCAGAAGAGGTTCTGGCGGATCTTCCCGTAGGTCCGCCGGCTCAGCTCGATGGAGCCCACCACGTCCCGGAGGTCGTCCCGCACGAGGATGATGTCCCCCGCCTCCACGGCCACGTCGGTCCCGCTCCCCACGGCGATGCCCACGTCCGCCTGGGCCAGGGCCGGGGCGTCGTTGATGCCGTCGCCCACCATCCCCACCACGCGCCCCGCCTCCTGGAGCTCCCGGATCCGCGCCACCTTGTCCGCGGGAAGCACCTCGGCCAGGACCTCGTTGAAGGCCAGCTCCTTCGCGATGGCCGCCGCGGTCCGGCGGTTGTCCCCCGTGAGCATGATGGGGCGGATGCCCGCCTTCTTCAGGGCCTGGATGGCCGTGCGGGCGTGGGGCTTCGCCTCGTCGGCGACGGCGAGGATGCCCGCGAGCTTCCTGTCGATGGCCAAGAGCATGGCGGTCTTCCCCCCCTGCTCCAGGGCCTGCAGCCGGTCCTCCACCGCCCCGAGGGGGACGTTCTGGGCCTCCATGAGGCGGCGGTTGCCCAGGTAGATCGCCTTCCCGCCCACCGTGGCCTCGACGCCGTGGCCGGGGATGGCCTGGAAGGCCTGGGGCTCCTCGACGGGGACGCCCGCCGCCTCGGCCTCCCGGAGGATGGCCTGGGCGATGGGGTGCTCGGACCCCTTCTCCGCCCCCGCGGCGGCGGCCAACACCGCCCGCCGGTCGAAGGGCGCCTGGGGAATGACGTCCGTCACCTCCGGGACCCCGCGGGTCAGCGTCCCGGTCTTGTCGAAGACGATGGTGTCGAGTTCGCGGGCCCGCTCGAGGTACTCCGCGCCCTTGATGATGAGCCCGTTCTCGGCGCCCTTGCCCGTGCCCACGGTGATGGCCGCGGGGGTCGCGAGGCCCAGGGCGCAGGGGCAGGCGATGATGAGGATCGCAATGAGGATGGTGAGGCTGAAGGTGAAGGGGGTGGACTCCCCGGGGGGCGCCCAGACGCCCGACCCGAACAGGTACCAGAAGGCGAAGGCGGCCAGGGCGATGCCGATGACGGCCGGCACGAAGAAGGCGGCCACCCGATCCGCCAGCTGCTGGATGGGCGCGGTGGACTGCTGGGCGTCCTCCACCAGGCTGATAATCTGGGAGAGGGTGGTGTCCCGCCCGACCTTGGTGGCCTCGAAGTGGAGCAGGCCGCTCCGATTGATCGTGGCGCCGACCACCTCGTCCCCCGGCCCCTTCTCCACCGGGAGGGACTCGCCCGTGATCATGGACTCGTCCACGGAGGACACCCCCTGGATGACCACGCCGTCCACGGGAATGCGCTCCCCCGGCCGGACGACCACGGTGTCCCCCACCTTGACCTCCTCCACCCGGACCTCCACCTCGCGCCCGTCGTGGAGGATGGTGGCCTGCCCGGGGGCCAGGTCCATGAGGCGCCGGATCGCCTCGGAGGCCCGCCCCTTCGCCCGGTCCTCGAAGTAGCGCCCCACTAGGATGAGGGAGATGATGACCGCGGCCGTGTCGAAGAAGACCTCGGACCCCAGGACGATGCCCGGGGCGAGGGTGACGAGGGCGCTGTATCCGTAGGCCGCCGAGGTCCCCACGGCCACCAGGCTGTCCATGTTCGGCAGGCGGTTCCCAATGGCGTCCAGCGTCCCGCGATAGAAGCGCCAGCCGGCGTAGAACTGGACGGGGGTGGCTAGGACCAGGAGGACGGGGTTCCGGAACGCCAATAGGGCGGCCAGGAAGGGGCTCGTGAAGTCCAGGGGCAGCAGCTGGATCAGGGAGAGGATGAGGATGGGGATGGCGAAGCTGAAGCTGAAGATCACGAGGCGTTTGAGGGACGCTGTCTCCTTCTCGGGCTCCCGAAAGGCGTCCAGGCAGTTCGCGCTGCAGAAGTAGTAGGTGCGACCGTCGACCGCCTCCTGCAGGCCGTGCGCCTCATCGACGTACATGCCACAGATGGGGTCCTTCGCCATGGGTTCCTCCGCCCCGCCTTAGGCACACGCCGTCCGCCCTTAAAGGGGGTTTGCCCCCGCGCCCGGGGATCTCGTGGGGCTGATAATGACCTACGAAGGCTTATTAGACGTTCCGCCGACGCCGCGGACGTCTTCATGGCCCCCAGGACGGAAGAGCGCTGGAAGATGAAGATCTGTCTGGCGGGGGAGGCGGCGGTCGGGAAGACGAGCCTGATTCGCCGGTTCGTCTACGACCAGTTCGACGACAAGTACACGGTCACCCTCGGGGCCAAGGTGACACGGAAGAGCCTCAGCCTGGAGGACGCCCAAGGCCGGGGGACGGCCCACATCGACATGGCCATCTGGGACGTCATGGGGGAGAAGTTCCTGCGGGAACTCCTCCGGGAGGCCTACTTCTACGGGGTCCAAGGCATCCTCGCGGTCTGTGACATCACCCGGGCCGACACGCTGGAGGACCTCGTGGCCTGGCGGACCTCCATCGAGAAGGTGGCCGGAGAGGTCCCGATGATCGTCCTGACGAACAAGGTGGACCTGACGGAGGAGGCCGTCCTGGACGAAGCGGCCCTCCAGGAGTTCACCAGAGGCTGGGCCTCGTCCTACCGTTTCACCAGCGCGAAGACGGGGGAGGGCGTGGAGAAGGCCTTCCACGAGCTCGCGCAGATGATTCTCGACGGCCTCGCGGTCGAGGCCTAGGGCCGGAAGGCGCGCGGGAGGGGTTCCTCCTCCTGTTGCTTCACCCGCGCGAAGACGGAGAAAGGCGGGCAGCAGGGCCTTCGGCGACCTAGCCTGGCGTGTTTTCGACTGTCTACTCCCCGAGCTGCCCGCGGACTGAGTATCAGGATACCGGAGTATTTTCCGGTCGTTCGTCCTAGTCCCGGGCGGAGCCCATTCTCTTCCGGAGGAGGACGTATAACCCATTGGCGCGGCGGGCCGAGGCCTGGCGAGCGGGCCGGGCTTCCCTGGCCGCGGCGCGCGTGGCTGCGCGGGCGAAGCCGGCGCGTGCGATGGGAAGTCCGAGGCCCGGAATCCGGAACCTCGTCTCCATGTACTGGACGAGCTTGGCGAGGGGCACGGTCATCGCGAGGTACAGCAACGTCGCCGTGGTCCAAGCTTCCAGGGGAAGGAAAAACACCACCGTCAGCCGTTGGGCGACGAACGCCAACTCGACGACCCCGATGGCGGAGAGCAGGGCGCTCGCCTTCAACAGGAGAATGAACTCGTTCGTCATGGGGGGAATGATGAGCCGGAGGGTCTGCGGGAGCTGGATGTGTCGCATTAGCTTCCACGAAGTGAACCCAAGGGCGCGCCCCGCCTCGAGCTGGCCCTGCTGAATCGCCTTGAAGCCTCCTCGGAAGATCTCTCCCTGGTACGCGCCGGTGTTGATGGTCAACGCGATGAACCCGGCGACGAGCGTGCGGAATTGGTAGGTCGGAATCAGGGCCAGAATCACGGTAAACCAGAGAAAGATCTGGACTAGGATGGGGGTTCCCCGAAAGAGATCCACGTATCCTTTCGCGATGGCTCGGAGGATCCTGAACCGGGAGACCCGCGCGGCCGCCGTAAGGAAACCCAGGAGGATTCCGATGCTGAAGCCCCCCGCCGTCAGGATGAGCGTGAGCTGCAACCCGAAGAAGAACTCGGGGAGATGATCGAACACGAATTGCGCGTTGAACTCGCCGGTGATTGTCAGGACGTACAGGTAGAGGAAGAAGAACGCCATGATTGTGAAGGCGAAGACTGCCGCGGTCAGGGGTCGGTGGGCGCTGATCCAGTCGAGGACTCGCGCGCCCCCTCGCTCCCAGACGCCGCTTCGCGAGGCCATGGCTACCCCAGGATCTTGCTCATGAAGGCCTGTGTCCGCGCCCTCTTTGGGTGATCAATGAGGTCACGAGCCGGGCCCTCCTCCAGGACCTGCCCGTCGGCGAGGAAGAGGAGGTGATCGCCCACTCCCTTCGCGAAGCCGATTTCGTGCGTCACGACCACCATCGTCATGCCCTCCCGTGCGAGACTCGTCATGACGTCGAGAACCTCCGAGATGAACTCGGGATCGAGGGCGGAAGTGGGCTCGTCGAAGAGGACGACCTTCGGGTTCATCGCGAGAGCCCGGGCGATGGCCACCCGCTGCTGCTGTCCGCCCGAGAGGTTCGCCGGAAATTCTTGGAGCTTGTCCTCCAGGCCGACGCGCCGAAGCAGGCGCGCCCCGATCTCCGCCGCCTCGTCCGCCGGGACCCGCTTGAGCTTTCGCAGCCCGAGGGTAACGTTGTCGATGGCCCGTAGGTGCGTGAACAGGTTGAAGCTCTGGAACACCATTCCCACCTGCTCCCTCACCCACTCCGGCCGGACTCGGGGGTCCGTGGTCAGCACGCCGTCGATCCAGACCTGGCCTGCTTCGGGGTATACCAGGAGGTTCAGGCATCGGAGGAGCGTGCTCTTTCCGGACCCGCTGGGCCCCAGGATGACGAGGACGTCCCCCCTGTCCACCGTGAGGGATACCCCCCTCAGGACGTGGAGGTCGCCGAAGCTCTTGTGGATGTTCTCCGCTCGAATCAGGGCTCGATTCGACCTCATGGGGCCTCCTCCAGGCCAGGAACGCGCATGCGTCTCTCCATCGCCAGCATGGCGGCCGTGAGGACGTAGATGAGCACGAAGTAGATGATTGCGATGACGATCCAGTTGAAGATGTCCTTGGTGACGAGGAAGGGAGGTATCGCCTGAAACTGCTTCCCCCATCCCGTGAGATCCAACACGCCGAGGAGGGAGATGAGAGAGGAGTCCTTCACGATGTTCGCAAACTCGTTGCCGAGGGGGGGCAAGCTGACGCGGAAGGCCTGCGGGAAGATGACGCTCCGCATCGTCTGCCACGAACTCAAGCCGAGGGCGTGTGCCGCCTCAATCTGACCCGAGGGAACCGACTGGAAGCCGTTGCGGAAGATCTCTGCCTGATAGGCGGCCGAGTGCATCGCCAGGGCGATGGTGCCCGCCCAGAAGGCGAAGGAGGTGAGATCAATGCCCCCGGCGAAGAGGGGCAGAAACACGAAGAACCCGACCATCAGGACGACGAGCTGTGGGGTCCCCCGGAACACCTCGACAAAGAAAGTGGAGACCCAGTAGGCCATGGGGTTTTCGGCAATCCGTCCCCACCCGACGAAGAACCCCAACACGAAGGAGAGGGGGAGGATCACGGCGGTCGCCGCCAGCGTGATGGTCGTCCCGCGGACGAGAAGGGGGGAGACCCGGCGGATGAAGGCGAGGTCGACGATCCCCAGGACACTCAGAATTCCGACAAGAGAGACGACGGCGAGGAGGATGAGGAAGAGCGGCCAGAAGGCGTACGCGGCGAGGCGAAGCCAGCGAGAAAGGGCGTCGAGCATTCGGCGCCCCAACTGTCGCATCCTGCTTCTCCTGTCGCCCCTCTTGCCCAGGCTAACCGGAAAGGCTCAAACGACGCCCGTCGTTCTCCCTCTGCGCGGGTTTCGGGTCCTACGGCACCTCGGTGGGAACACCCCACTGCACCGCCAGTGCCTCGATGAACCCCTCGCTCGTCAACTGCTGAATGACGGGGTTGATGAGAGGCAGGATGCCCAGGGGATCGCCCTCCTCCACCGCCATCCCGTACAGCTCGTTTGTTACGATCTTGCCAATGGCCTTGACCTGATTGGCGGGTTCATTGGCGAACGCCACGGCGGCCGGGAGGTCCATGATGGCCACGTTCGCGCCTCCTGTCTTCACGGTGTTGATCACCGTAGGCACGTCGTCAAAGCAGAACAGGGGCCCGCCGGTTGCGCAGTCCTCCCCGAGATTGTCCCGGACCCAGTCGTTGCTCGTGGTGCCCGTCTGGACGACCCAGGTCATGCCTTGCAGGTCGCTGGCCGTGCAGGTCTTGTCCGCGCACGTGAGCGTACTGGTCGTGTGGACCAGGACAGCCTGGTTGGCGCTGTAGTAGGACTCGGAGAAGTCGTACACCTCGTCCCTGGCTGTCGTGATGGTCATGCTCGAGGCAATCATGTTCACGGCGCCTTGTCGGCCCGCGGTGAGCAGCGTATCCCAGTCCGTGTAGTCGCTCCAGATGATCGTCTTCCCGATTCGACTTCCAATCTCCTCAACGAGCGCGATGGTGAACCCGACCAGGTTCCCGTCTGCATCCCGGAACTCGAAGGGCGCAAACGGCGTGTTCGTGCCGACCACGATGCTGTCCCCGAGGGTCGGCGGGGTCGTTGCGGGTGGAAAGATGGTTGGGGCCGCAAGGAGGCCTCCAAAGAACCCCCCGACAAAGACGACGACCACGGCGATGGCGACAACTCCCGTGCTCACTCCCCGGCGGGTCGCCTCTGGCGGTGGTGCTCCTCCTTCTTCCATGAGCCAGTGGAATTTGAGGAGCCTATATAATCGTTTGCCGGGAGGCCTCCTGCTCCGAGTCTCTGAGTCTGTGGATTGGCCCAGCCCGTGGCAAAAGCTATCAGTAATCATCTCCATTCCTCCGGTTCAGGGAGGAAGCCTTCCTGAAGACGCCCACGGTGAAGCAGAGAATCCAGCTCCACCTCTTCGACTTCCAGCGGTTCTCGGACGCGTACGAGGCCCCCCTCGCGGTCACCCAGGAGGGCATCGCCCGGGCCGTGGGCATCAACGTCCATCACGTCACCCAGTATGTCCGGCCCCTCCTCGACGAGGAGGTCGTCCAGGAGAGGACGAGTCACATCCGCGAAGGGCGGAGGAGGCGGAAGGTCTACTTCCTGACGCCGCGGGGGCGGAACCTGGCGGCCTCCCTGCGAAACACGCTTCTCGAGACGGAGGTGCCCTTCCAGTCCCGGAAGGGGGAGGTCCGCGAGATGCCCCTGAGCCAACTCTACCAGGAACACCGGCGAGGCACCTCCCTCTGCGCGCTTCTCCTCGAGCTGAAGGCCCTCGGACACGTCCCCGAGGAAGCCGACACGGAGAAGCCCGGCATCGTGGACTTCTCGCGGGAGGCCCCGGCCGTGGCTCCCTTCTACGGGCGGGAGGAGGAGGTGGCCCAAGTCCTCGAGGCGGTGAATCGGGCCTCCGTCGTGGTGATCACGGGCATGGCCGGCATCGGAAAGACGGCCCTCGGCTCGAAGGTCTGCGAGGCCAGTCGAGGCGAGAGGTCCCTCTTCTGGCGACAGATTCGGCCGTGGGACGGGGCCATGGACCTCGCCCTGCGGGTGGCCCGTTTCCTCAATTCCCTGGGTCGCGTGGGCGTGCAAAGCGCCCTGCTCGGCTCCGGACGCGAGGCGCTGAGCCGCATCGAGGAGCTCCTTCAGGAGGACCTCGCCGGCATCGAGGCCCTGCTGGTCTTCGACGACGTGCATGAAGCCACGGAGGACGCCTCCTCCTTCCTCGCCATCCTCCTGCGTGTCCTCAAGGCGCAGGAGGGAACCTGCGCCCTCCTCCTCTCCCGGGACGTCCCCCGGTTCTACAGCCGGCGCGAGGTGGACCTCGAAGGGGTGGTGGTCGAACTCCCCCTGCGGGGGTTGGACGTGGAGGCGAGTCGCTCCCTCCTCGCCGAGGCGGGCATGCCCGAACCCCTGCTCGGTCCCTTCATCAACGCGGGTGGCGGGAATCCCCTGTTCCTGCGGCTGCTGTCCAAGGCGACGAGCCCGGGCGCCCCGAAGGAGAGGTCGGTGGAGACGTTCATCGCCGAGGAGATCGAACCGGGCCTGACGCGCTCGGAGCGACGCTGCCTCGAGGTCACCTCGTTCTACCAGATCCCCGTCCCGGGTTCCGGGCTCCTCCTCGAGAAGGGCGCGCGCCGGAGCACCCTCGTGACCCTCGGGAAGAAGGGGCTGCTGGATCGCGTTCGGTCGGACCGCCTCGTGCTCCACGATACGCTGCGCAGCTACTTCGGGAAGGGCGTTGCCCGGGAAAGGGCGGAGGAGATCGTCGAGAAGGTGGTCCCCTGGCTCCGCGAGACGGCCCACGAGTTGGCCGAGGGTGGGAGGCCCGAACAGGGCATCGCCTACCTCCAGAACGCGGTGGCCATCGATGCGGACCCCTCCCGCCTGGTATCCAGCCTCGAAGCCCTGGGAAGGCTGCGCCGGTTCGTCGGGGACTATCCCGACGCCATGGAGGCCTATCGTCTCGCCCTCCCCAAGGCGGGGGATCGGGAGGTCCAGGCCCGCCTGCATCGGAAGATCGCCCTGTGCCAGGCCAACCAGGGGAACCTCGACGAGGCCGAGCGGGAGATCGACGCCGGATTTGCCCTCCTCCCGCCGGGTCCCTCCCCGGAGGCCGCCTGGCTGCACCAGCAGCGAGGCGCCATCGCCTACGCTCGTCAGGATTTTGACCGGTCCCTCGAGACGACGGAAAGGGTGTTCGGATGGTTGCCGAGCCTGCCCGACGACCCCAACCTCCGGGGATTTCTGTTGAACTTGCGGGCCCTGGTCTTCCTCGACGATCCGAGTCGGGACGACCCGACGCTGGCCGAGAGGGACCTGAAGGAGGCCGTGGAGGCCTTCGAGAAGGTGGGCAACCAGCGGGGCCTCGCCAACGCCTACAACAACCTCGGCATCGCCTGCCTCGAGAGTGACCGCTACGAGGAGGCCCTGGTTCACCTGGATCGCGCCGCGGCCATTGCCAAGGAGGCGGGTGACCTCGCGATGCAGGCCACCCCCCTCTTCACCAAGGCCTTCGCCCTCATGGACGTGACGGGCGACTACGAGGCCGCGGAGGCCACCTACCAGCAGACCTACAAGCTGTGCAAGGAGACCTACCAGGGCCAAAAGGTCGTCCTGCACTACCTCCACTTCGCCCAGCTCTACCGTCGCCAGGGGCGGTTCCAGGAGGCACGGGAGTCCCTGGAGTACTTCCTTCAGCAGAGCGGAGACACCACGAGCCGGGAGTACCGAGCCCAGGACCTCGGCCTGATGGTCCGGCTGTGTGTCCTCTGCGGAGACACGGACGCCGCCGAGAAGTACTTCGAGGAGGCGTTTGCCCTGGTGGAGGCGGTCCACTCGGAGCAAGCCGAGCAGGCCCTGAATTGGGCGAAGGGGACGCTGCTGGCCTTCCAGGGGGACACGGAGGGCGCCCTGGAGTCCTACCGGCGGGCCTCGAAGGCGACCGCCGACCCCCACCTACGGGGTGAGCTCATGCTCGAATACGGGCAGCTCCTCAAATCGGCGGGGGAATGGGAGGAGGCTCGGGAGGTGCTCCTCACGGCCTGTGAAGACCTGGAGCACGGCTCGAAGGCCCTCGAGGGGATGGCCCGGGAGGAGCTCAAGGCACTGGAGGCCCACCCCTAGACGGGGCGCGCCCTGCGGGACGTTGTGCCTTAGTGCTCCTCCTGGTACTCGTCGAGTTCTTCGAGGAGATGATCGACGAACGCATCCACCTGCTCCTTGATGCTCCCCCCTTGCTCCTTGACTCCCAGGGCTCTCTTGAGCGCGTGCCTGATCGTCTTCCGCTGGCTCTGCACCGACGACGGCGCGGCTCGAGCTTCATCCTGGCCGATGCGCCAGCCACACCCGATGAGGTGCACGAACTCGCGCGAGTGAACGTGCTGGGCGTACCCCCCACAACCTCGACAATGTGTCATGATTTCACCTCCTCCCGCTCATCCGGGACCTGGGTACTTCGACCACTGCCCTCCTCCGTGCACGGGACACGAGGAGGACGTGGATGGGTGACTCAGTAGTCTCCCCCCTCGGGGCACGCCAACACGAAGCGGGGGAAAAGCTTTCCGGAGTTATCAACGACGATAATCATTCGGGGATAGCGGGGACACGGTTGCGTGACCCCACCGGCGGTCCTGTCCCTTCCTCCGTCCTTGCCGCGGATCTCCCTCCTGGCTCCCGACCCATTCCGAGCGGGGGCGCCAACATGAGGATTTTCGAACCATCACCCTTGAGAATAGCGGAATCTGTCTGATGTTTCGCCCTGGATCCCTCACTCGGCGGCACGCCGCGGAGTGAGAAATCAGAAAGAGGGAAGAAAGAGGAAAAAAAGGGAGGGGGCCCTCAGAAGAGGGCCCAGCGGCTGATGACCCGGATGGCCACGGCCGCCGCAGCAAGCAGGACGTAGATGGGGAATGCCACGGTCTTCACCTCCCTTCCTTGGGTACTTCTATAGCGCCCCTCCTCGGCACTCGTTCGATCACTCACCTTGCATGGCTGGTGGAGCCGCCGCCGGGTCGCCGACCGTTGCTCGAGGACTGAGCTCCTACGACCTTCACTAGGGCGCGGAACGCCCTGGTCAGAGCCCGCCGCACCCCGTTGGGAGGTCGACGGGCTCTCTCGGCCGCCTCGCGCTTCAGGAGGTACCCGGGCTCGGTGCCAAGCCCGAACTCCATGCGGAGGTAGTTCCGGAGCTCCGCGAGGTTCTGCGGTTGCGTGCGTTCCTCAACGACAGCTCTGCCGTATCGGTCCATCATCTCTGTTTTCTCCTAGGCGCCCCGTTTTCACGGACCACCTAAGACAGCGAGGGACGGAGGAGGGGGATGGGCGTGTCGAAGTAGGTCCATAGTAATTACAGCCCGAAGCGTCCGAACGGCCCGGGACGGGCGCACCCCGTCTTCCGCCGTCCCTCGAAATCCTTATCTGAATTCCGGGCGTTCGTTCACCGGGTATTCTCTCCGTGAAGCTGGAGGTGAGGCTCTTCGCGTCGTTGCGGGAGGAGGTCGGCCGGGAGACCGTGGAGGTGGAACTCGGGAACCCGGCCACGGTGGCCGGGCTGCTGCAGGCCTTCTCCGCCGCCTATCCGAAGGCGCGGTCGGTGGAACAGGCCCTCGTCGCGGTGAATCAGGAGATTGCGGACCGCGAGACGCCGTTGGGCGAGCAAGACGAGATTGCCCTGTTGCCGCCGGTGAGCGGGGGATAGCGATGGAGCGGGTCGTCGAGACGGATTTCGACCTTTCCGCCGTGCGGGCCGCCCTGAGCGCCCCCGAGGACGGCGCCCTGGTCTTCTTCTTCGGATCCGTCCGGGACAACGCCGAGGGCCGAAGGGTCACGCGCCTACGCTACGAGGCCTACCGTGACATGGCGGAAGCCTCCATTCGTCGGATCGAGGAGGAGGTGCGGGTGGCCAAGGGGGCCCACCGGGTCTTCGTCCAGCACCGGGTCGGCGACCTGAAGCCGGAGGAGAGCACCGTCCTCGTCGCCGCCACCGCTCCCCATCGCCACGAGGCCTTCGCGGCCTGCCGCCTCGCCCTCGAGCGGGTGAAGGCGGAGGTTCCCGTCTGGAAGAAGGAGGTCTACGAGGACGGCGGGGAGGCGTGGGTGGAAGGCCCTCCGGGACCACGCCCGCTCCCGGAGGAGTGAGGGTCGGATGGTCGAGATGATCGACGTCGGGGGGAAGGAAATCGTCCCTCGGTCGGCCACCGCCGTGGGTACGATTCGCCTTCGACCTGAAACCGTCGCCGCCATCGACGCCGGGAAGGTGGAGAAGGGGGACGTCCTGGCGACCGCGAAGCTCGCCGCCATCCAGGGGGCGAAGCGCACGTCGGATCTCGTGCCTCTCTGCCATCCCCTCCAGCTGGACGCCGTGAGGCCCGAGGCCATCCTCGAGGACGATCGCGTGGTCCTGCGATGCACCGTTACCGCCCACGAGCGGACGGGCGTCGAGATGGAGGCGTTGGTGGCCGTCTCCCTGGGCCTCTTGGCGGTCTGGGACATGGTCAAGGGCAGGGAGAAGGACGCCCAGGGCCAGTACCCTCACACGCAGATCCTCGAGCTCCGCGTGGAGAAGAAGCGGGTGGACCGGGCTTGCTCCTAGCCTACGAGAGGAGCTTGGCGTCGCGTTCCCCCGAGGTGTCATTCTCCGAATAGGGATTCAGCTCTGGGAATCGTCCGCCCGTTTTATGTTGAAGCGCGCCTTCCCGCCTCTCGTCCTCGATGCGGCAAGGAGAATCTCGCCGCACTGCGACGAAACGGCGGTGAAACCGTGGGACAGGACGAAACGCCCGAAGGGCGGAAGGCGGAGGCTGAGACACCGGCCCTTGAACAGGAGGCCGGGCCCTCCACGGGGGGAGGCCAGTCGCGACGGGACTTCTTGCGTTCCGCCCTCATCGGAGCAGGCGGGGCGGGCCTTGGGCTGGCGAGCGGTGGACTCCTGGCGCGGTACCTCGCCCCCGAGGAGATGCCCGCCGAGACCGAGTCCTTCCCTCGCATGCGGGTGGCTCGCCTGGACGAGTTTGTCGAGAACCAGCCCCTGGAGTTCCGCTACCCCCTGGAACACCCGCATGACGACGCCTTCGCCATCAGGCTGGGCAAACCGGCCTTCGGCGGCGTGGGGCCCGACGGGGACATCGTGGCTTTCAACGGGACCTGCACCCACATGGGGTGCCCCCTTCGGGGCAGCTACAAGGCCGACCACAAGATCCTGGGTCCTTGCCCCTGCCACTTCAGCACTTTCGACCTGAGTCGGCGCGGTATCGTAGTCCTGGGTCAGGCCACGGAGGCGTTGCCGCAGGTCATCCTGGAGGTGGAGGGAGGCGTCGTGTACGCGACGGGGGTCTCCCGCCTCATCTACGGCTTCCGGAACAACCTCAGGGATGCGCCCCCCGTGGGGCGGTGATCCCGTGGCCGCGGGAACCACCTCCTACGTCTCCCGGGAGCGCGTGCCCCTCCCCCCGCCGACGGCGAAGGTCTCCACCATTGTCTGTGAATACTGCCCCGTCGGCTGCGGGTACAAGGTGTACACCTGGCCCGTAGGGACGGAGGGGGGCCGGCGGGCCCACGAGAACGCCCTGGGCGTCGACTACCCCACGGAGATGCTGTCGGGCAAGTGGGTCTCCCCCACCATGTACAACCAGGTCTCCATCGGGGGGCGGCAGCACCACATCGTCATCCTCCCCGACGGGGACGCGCAGGCGGTGAACCTCGGCGGCACCCACAGTGTCCGGGGCGGCACCATCGCCCAGAAGGTGTACAACCCGGCGACCCCCACGGCGGACCGCCTGACGACTCCGATGCTCCGGGTGGGCGGCAGCCTCCTCCCGATCGCCTGGGACCTGGCGACCGACCTGGTGGCGGAGCTCTCGCAATACGTCATCCAGACGTACGGTGAGCTCGCCTGGGGGATGAAGCGCTACTCCTACCAGTTCTTCGAGAACACCTACGCCATCACGAAGCTGGCCTACGGGAAAGTGGGCTCGCCGAACCACGCGCCTCACCACGCCCCCGCCATGGGGTCCGACACCCCGGGTCTCAGCGACGCCGGCATGGACCCCTTCCCCGCCGCCTTCGAGGACTTCAAGGAGGCGGATGTGGTCATGGTGTCCGGGTCCGACCCCTACGAGACGAAGACCGTCCTCTTCACGACCTGGATCGCCGTGGGCGGGGCGAAAATCGTCTACGTCGACCCGCGCAAAACGTTCACGGCGCGGTATGCGGAGACGAGAGGGGGCCTCCACCTTCAGATCCATCCCGGGACGGACACGGCCCTCTACAACGCCATCGCCCGGGTCATTATCGAGAACGGGTGGGAGGACCAGGGCTTCATCGCCGCCCACACGGCCAGCCGGGCCGAGCTGGACCAGGAAACGAAGTGGCGGCGGCGGCTGATGGGGATGACCTTCAACGAGCTGCGGGCCTACCTGACCGGCGACCCGCGGTTCACCCCGGAAGGGGCCGAGGCCATCACCGGGGTGCCGGCGGCCGAGATCCGCCAGGCGGCCGAGCTCATAGCTAGGCCGGTGGACGGGCAACGTCCTAAAGTGGTCTTCGCCTTCGAGAAGGGCCTGTACTGGACTCACAACCACGAGAACACCGCCTCCTACGCGAACCTGGCCATCCTCACGGGCAGCACGGGCGAGGTGGGACGGGCCCTCACCCGGTTCGGCGGCCACCAGCGGGGGAACGCGGACGCCGCGCCCTACCCCCTGGACAAGTCGCCCCACGAATACCAGGGGAACAAGATTGAGATGGACACGGACCGGTGGACCGTGGAGGGCAACACCCGCCTCATGTGGGTCATCGGGACCAACTGGGTCGGGGCCATGGCCGGTTCGCAGTTCCTGAAGGACCGCCTGCGGGAGCTGGTCCTCTCCGGGCCCCAGGTCACCTCCCTGGACAGAGCGGCCATTCTCCAGACCCTGAAGTCCCGCATCGACCTGGGCGGGATGGTCCTCGTCTTCCAAGACATCTATCTGAACGACACGAGCGAGTTCGCGGACATCGTCCTTCCCGCGGCCACGTGGGGGGAGGAGGACTTCACCCGGGCCAACCTGGAGCGGCGGCTCCGCCTGTACCAGAAGTTCATGGACCCGCCGGGGGAGGCGAGGCCTGACTGGAAGATCGTGGCGGAGGTGGCCCAGAAGATGGGCTACGTCGGGTTTGACTGGCCGGACGCCAACGCCATCTTTGAGGAGTCGGCGGCGGTCATGGTCGGGAAGCGGATGGACTACAAGGCCCTCGTCGACGAGGCCCAGGCCCGGGGCACCCGGGCCCACGCGTTCCTGGGCTCCTTCGGGACCACGGGGGTGCAGCTCCCCGTCCGGCGAGAGAACGGGGCCCTGGGGGAGACTCCGCGCCTCCACGCGGACAAGCGGTTCAAGACCGCCTCCGGGAAGGCGAACTTCGTGAAGGGGGACTGGGACACCGTGGAGGCACGCAACTTGATCTACGCACCGCAAGGGGACGAACTATGGGTCCTCAACGGGCGGGTGAACGTCTACTGGAACAACCTGTTCGACTTCAAGCGCCGGCCCTACACCTTCCAGCGGTTTCCCATGAACTTCCTGGAGATCAACCAGGCCGACGCGACCCAGCGCGGCATCGAGAGCGGGGACCTCGTCAGCGTGACGAATCGCGCCGTTCGCAATCACCTCGGGGGGGCGAGCATGGGCTACTTCACCGCCGTGGCCTACGTGACGGATCAGGTTCCCCCCGGGGCCACCTTCGCCTACTTCCACTTCCCCGGGTCCCACGCCAACAGCGTCGTGCCCGCCGACACGACCCTGCAGCCCCTCAACCTCCGGTACTCCTTCAAGCTGGGCAAGGGGCGGGTCGCCCGGCTGGGGACGAGCCAGTTGAAGGACACGATGTCCTTCGTCCCCCGGAACGTCGTCTAGGAGGTACACGGGATGGCCAACACCGAGGTGGCCCGCGGTCACCCAGGAGAGGACCCGCGCATCGCCGCGGGGACCGAGGCTGTCGTATCCGTCGTGGCCCTGCTGGCGATCTACTTCCTGAGCGTGACGACGGACCCCTTTCGGGATCCCAACGGCTGGCTCGTGTTCATCCCTTTCGCAGCCCTCGTTGTGACCTACATTCTCGCCTTCGGGAGTTTCGTGAAGCAGGTGACGTGAGGGCCGTCCGCGCTACTCCCGGCCGAGAACGTCCTCCACCCAGAGGAGGCCCCGCATCATCGAGGGGAAGCCCAGGGTTGTCAGGGCGAGGAGCGCCGCGTGCCGCAGCTCTTCGGCCGTCGCACCGTGCTCCCGGGCTCGGCGCGCGTGGGAGTGGGCCGCCCCCTCCATCCCCGCGCCGAGGGAGATGCCGAGCTTCACGAGTTCCCGGGTCTTCCCGTCCAAGGGGCCCGCTTCCAGGGTCGCGTCGCCCAGGCGTTGGTACGCGGCAAACACCTCCGGGTGGTCTCTCTTGAATTCCTCGAAGGGCTTCGGTAGTTTGGCCATCTTATCCCTCCCAATCTCGCGTCGCGCTTCCGGAAACCCCGCGTTCCGCTAAGAGGCTTCGCTATTTATTGCGCCCTCTCGGGGCCAGCCCCACAGCACAGACATACTCCGAACTCCTTCCCCTACCACGCATGGCCTTCGTATCGGGCCTGGTCTTGGCAGGCGGGGAAGGGAAACGCGTCGGGGCGTTCAAGCCTGCGCTGCTCCTAGGAGGCCGACCACTGATCGCACGCCCCGTAGAGGTTCTTCACCAGCTCTCCGATGAGGTCTTGGTCGCCCACGGCCCCGGACGGCACGCGGAAAGACTGGCAGGTCTCGTGCAAGGCGCCCGTCTTGTGGGGGACGAGGGACTTGGACCCCTCGGAGGTCTGCAAGGGGGGGCGCGTCACGCGCGGGGCGAGTGGCTTCTCGTCGCCCCCTGCGACGCCCCCTTTCTGTCCGTCGCCCTCTACCAGGCCCTCCTGCGTCGTGGCCAGGAGTCGGATGGCTGCATCCTGCGAACCAGTGGGCGGGATAACCTCATCATCGCTGCCTATCGACGGGGTGCCCTGCGGAGGGCCAGTGAGCGGGCCCTTGGCGACGGCGAGAGGGCGGTCCGGGCCATTCTCTCCCACCTGCGCGTGGCCCGCCTGACTGAGGAGGACTTGACGGGGATCCCTTATGGCCTTCATTCCATCTTCGACATCGACACGCCGGAGGATCTGGCCCGGGCGGAGGACCTTCTTCGGCTCGGGCCAGACCCCTCGCCTTGATGCGGCCCAAGTCCTTATGTGAGGTCGTCGCCTTCGTGAGAAATGGGACCAGCAAGGGCAGAGATTCATGGGGCAGCACGGCGGCCATCACGAGAGCGACAGGGGCCACGGCATGCGGGTGTTCACGAAGCTGATGCCCTTGGAGAAGGCCCTCGCTGTCGCGCGGGAGGCGACGAAGCCCCTGAAGCGGGTCGAGGGGGTCCCGCTCGAGCGGAGCGTGGGACGGGTCCTCGCGCAGGACGTGGTCTCCCCCGTCGACGTCCCTGCCTTCGACAAGGCCATGATGGACGGGTACGCCATCCGGTCCCAGGATGTCGCGGCGCAGGGGAAGGCGCTTGATGTCGTGGGGGAGGCCCACCCCGGGGAGCCCCATCTGGGGACGGTGCTGAGCGGGGAGGCGGTGAAGACCGCCACGGGCGCGCCTGTGCCCGCCGGGACCGATGCTGTCGTGGAGGTGGAGCTGGTCGAGGTCCAAGGTTCCCGGGTCAGCGTGCCTCAAGGCCTTTCACCGAGGAGAAACGTGTCGCCCCGGGGTGAGGACATTGGCGCGGGAAATCTGCTGCTTCCCGCGGGGTCCGTTCTCCGGCCAGGTCGCGTGGGGGCCGTCGCGGCGCTCGGAGTGCAGGAACTTCCGGTGTACGCGCGTCCCCGGGTAGCGGTGTTGGCCACAGGACGAGAGATCAAGCGGGGCGGGACCTTGCGACCCGGCGAGGTCTACGACGTCAACTCGTTCACCCTCACGGGGCTGATTCGGGAGCACGGCGGGTCCGTCGAGCTGTTCGACCCCATCCCCGACACCTACGAGGCCATCCGAGGCGCGGTGGCGCGGGCGGAGAACCTCGACCTCGTGGTGCTGTCCGGCAGCACGTCCGTGGGCGAGCGGGACTTCCTCCGGGACGCCACGGCGGAGCTCGGGGAGGTGCTCTTCCATGGCGTTGCCATGAAGCCGGGCAAGCCCCTCCTCCTCGCGAAGGTGGGGAAGGGCCTGGTCTTCGGGATGCCCGGGTTTCCCGCCTCCTGCCTGATGGCCGCCTACCACTTCCTGCTTCCGGTGCTGAGGCGGATGGCGCGACATCCGGAGGCGCCCGAGAGGCGACCGGCGATTCTGGGGGAGGACATGCCCCTCAAGCGGGAGAAGACCCAGCTGGTCGCGGTCCGTCGGGAGAAGGGACGAGCCTATCGGGCCTTCCGCGGGTCGGGAAACATCACAGGCATCTCGCGAGGGGATGGCTACGTGGTCATCCCTCCGGGTCAGGCGCTGAAGGAGCGGGACGAGATCGAGGTCATCGATTTCTGAATACGTCTCGGCGTTTTCGACGAGGCTGCTGGGCAAGAGATAAGCAGTCAGGGCCCTTCCGAGTCTGAGGGGTCCCACGAAACGGATTGTGATTCTGGGCGGGGGTGTAGGCGGCGCCATCGCCGCGACAGAGCTATCGCGGAGGCTGAAGACCGAGGCCGAGATCGTCCTCATCGACAGGGAGGGGAGGCACTACTTCCCACCCTCCTACCCCTGGCTCGTCATGGGCTGGCGCCGCCCGGAGCAGCTCTGGAGGCCGCTCTCGAGGCTGAAGGCCGGGGATGTGAGCATTCGGCAGGAGGAGGCTGTCGCCATCGACCCCGCTGAAAGGCGGGTCACCACGGGGGCCGGGGAGGTCGCCTACGATCACCTCCTGATCTCCCTGGGCGCGCAGCTCGCCCCGGCGGCCATCGAAGGCTTCGCGGAGGCCGCCCACCACCCCTACGACCTGGAGGGGGCCATGGACCTCGCCCGGGTCCTCCCGGCCTTCCGAGGGGGCAAGGTCGCCGTCGGGGTCTCACGCCTCCCCTTCAAGTGTCCGGCGGCACCCTATGAGACCGCCTTCCTCCTGGACTACTACTTCCGCCGGAAGGGGATGCGCGCCCGGGTGGAGATGGAGTTCTTCACCCCCGAGCCCTTGCCCCTGCCCGCCGCCGGTCCCGACATCGGGGGGAAGGCGCAGGCCCTCCTGGAGGAGCGAGGGATCTCCCTCCACGTGAAGAGGGAGACGGACCACGTCGATTCCGAGGCGGGGGTCGTGCACTTCAAGGGGGGCGGCCAGCTGGCCTACGACCTCCTCGTCGCCGTGCCACCGCACACGACCTGCGAGGCCGTACGCGATTCCGATCTGACGAAGGAGGGCCCCTGGATTCCCGTGAACCGGTACACCATGCGGTCGTCCTACGACGACGTCTACGCGGTGGGCGACGTGACGAGCATCGCGACCCCCTCGGGCCACGTCCCCTTCCTCCCCAAGGCCGGCGTCTTCGCCCACGGGCAGGCCACCATTGCGGCCGCGAACATCGCCGCCGACCTCGCCGGGGGCGCCGAGGCCCGATGGGATGGCTACGGCGTCTGCTTCATGGAGATCGGCTACGGAAAGGGGGGGATGGTGCGGGGCAACTTCTACGGGGAGCGGGCCCCGGCCGTGCGGATGAGGAAGCCCAGCCGGATCTGGCATTGGGGCAAGGTCCTCACGGAGCGGCGGTGGCTGGGGAAGCTCTTTCGATAGGGAGCGGGCCGCCTCACGCCAGCTCGGCTCCGCACACCCCGCAGTGGGCGAAATCGGCCGGGAGGCCCTTGGCGCCGCACGCCTCGCACGCCCGGAGGGGCGCGCCCCAGGGGTACGAGGGGGCCCCGCCGGCCGCCGCCTTCTCCCGCAGCTTCCGGTAGCGGGGGGGCCGCTTCTCCACGAAGGCCTGCATCCCCTCCCGGGGCTCCTCGGTGGCGAAATGCACGGACAGCCAGTCCCGGGCGTGGCCGATGGTCATGTCCCAGGCCAGGTCCTTCCAGAAGTTGACCTGCTGCTGGGTGTAGCGCGTGGACTCGGGGAACTTCTCGATGAGCTTCTGCGCCATCTCGGTCACCGCCTCGTCCAGGCCGGCGTAGGGGACCACGCGATTCACGAGGCCCCATTCCAGGGCCTGGGCCGCGGGGATCCGCTCGCAGAGGTAGAGGATCTCCCGCGCCCGCCTGTCGCCCACCAAGAGGGGCAGCCACTGAGTGGCCCCGCCCGAGGCGACACTCCCCACCCGGGTCCCCACCTGCATGATCTCCACGTGCTCCGCCGCGATGGCCAGGTCGCAGGCCATCTGGAACTCGTTGCCCCCGCCCGCCACGACGCCGTTGAGCCGGGCGATGGTGGGCTTCCCGGCGTGCCGGAGCATGTCCACGGCGGCCTGGAACTCCGTCATGTACTTCCAGTAGTCGTGGGGTCGCTTCACGTACCGGTCCGCGTACTCCTTCACGTCCCCGCCGGTGCAGAAGGCCTTCTTCCCCTCGCCCGTCA
>JBHIDH010000008.1:0-45518 GCA_046759985.1 Thermoplasmata archaeon | reverse complement strand
GGCGAGGGCCCGCGGCTCGTAGCGCACGTGCATGTAGTAGAGGACCACGAGGGCCCCCTTGCCCAGGGCGAACAGCATGAGGAGGAAGATCTGGCTGGCCTTGGCGATGTCCATGCCGGGGATCTGGATCTCGATGAGGGTCAGGAGGCCCAGGGCGACGAAGACCGGGATGTACGGCCGCTTCAGGGGCTCGCGAACCGCCCCCGCCCCTGCCTGTTCCACGCCCGTCGCCATCCTTGCGCCTCCCTCAGATCAGATACACGATCGTGAACAGGAAGATCCACACCACGTCCACGAAGTGCCAGTAGAGGCCCATGAGCTCGACCGTGTCGTGGTTCTTCGCCGTGAAGGCCCCCTTTCGCGCCTTCAGCATCACGTAGGTCATGGCGATGATGCCCCCCGTCACGTGGGCGCCGTGGAAGCCCGTCTGGATGAAGAACGTGGCCCCGTACGCCGTGGGCGGGACGGGGCTGCTGAGGGGGGTGAGGCCCTCCGCGATGAGGGCGAGGTACTCGGTTCCCTGGATGGCGATGAACGTGATGCCCAGGGCGAGGGTGAGGAGGAGGCGTCGGACCAGGGCCGTCTGATTCCCCTGCTTGATGGCGTGGAGGGCCTCCGCCATCACCAGGCTGCTCGTGATGAGGATGAAGGTGTTGAGGGCCGTGAGGGGGACGTTCAGGACCTCCCCGGGGGCCGGCCACTCCCCCTGGGTGGCCCGGACCGCCCAGGAGCCACCGATGATGGCGGAGAAGAACATGATCTCCGAGGCCAGAAAGATCCACATGGCGGCCTTCCGGGTGGGGAAGGCCTGGAGGGTCCCCGCCTCACCCTTCATCTCCCCCGGGACGTAGGGGACACGGCGGCCGCGGAAGTCGTCGTACACCCAGCCCCCCACCGCCCCGGCGAACACGGCGAGGCCGAGAAAGAAGAGGGGGTTCAGGAGGGCCGTCCCGTAGATGCCCAGGGAGAAGAAGATGAGGCCGAAGCCCAGGGCCACGACGATGGGCCAGGGGCTCCCGTGCTGTTCCTCGCTCTCCTCGGCCGTCTCAGCCGCGCTGGGGGCCAACGCCGGCTTCAAGTATGGCCTGAGTATAAGGTTAGCGGTGGGCCGCCGGCGTGGCCTGGATGACCACGTGTGATTCCATGAAGAACGAAGAAAGCGGTGCAGGAAGGCCTCCGGAGCCTCCCTGGTGGCTCGGGCCGACCGGCGTTCTCTTAGGGTCCGTTGTCATACTGCTCGCCGGCATCTGGGGAGGACTTTGGAGGTTCCCTGCTACAATTCTCATTACCATTGTGGCGGCCCCGGCCATCTCGGGTTATGCCCTTCGTACCGTCCTTTCAGGTGGTAGAAGAGCGGCGCTGTCCTCGATCGGAACCGCCGTGGGATGGATTCTCTTTATCACGTTCCTCTTCAACGACCTACCGATCCTGGGCGAGGTGGCGTTCTGGTCCTTTCAAATCGCGCAATTCTTTTTTCCCGTCGGATTGCTGCTCCCTGCCGCGCTGGCTCTCGGTTTCATCTTGGTCGCTCAATGGTCTGCGAGCGAAATGGTGGCCCGTTTAGCATTGTCTTCAGAGAATCCGTCAGCATGAGACATCGGACTGACGGTTTTTCGATCCGATTCCTCGCACTACCGCGGCCCGCACATGCAAATCCTGCCCAGATTCGGCAGTCCTTCGTTTACACGGCTTTCGTTCCAGTCCGCGACCCTGTTAGGCCTCGCAATCTCGCAAACCCAAGCCAGAAGATAGTGCTCCTCAGGTGTGTTGCTCAGGTTATGGTGTGCGAAGGGGTGTCCGGGAGAGGCCTTAAATACGCCCCCGTCTAGAGCCGTACATGGGCGGTCTCCAGGACGTGCTGGCCTCGGTGTCCGCCACCCTCGAGGGCCTCCGCGACCGCCCCAACGTGGCCGCTCCCAACGGCGAGGAGCTGCGCGAGAGGGCGCAGCGGATCGGGACCAAGACGAACCTGGGCAGCTACCACTACTCCTCCGTGGTCCGGAGCCGGAGTGCAGGGCTCACGGTGTACGTGGGAGGGCCCGAGGTGCTCCAGAAGGCCCTCAACCCCCGGCAGGAGGAGATTCGCGAGGGGGTCGCCGAAACCGTGGCCCTTGTGGGGGCCTATGTGAAGCGGGCCCCGCTGGTGGCCTCCACGCGGCGGATGGGTCAGAACGAGGAGTTCTCCCCCCAGTGTACCCTGTACCTCTCCACCTATCGGCCCGAGGTCGTACGGCTCGCCCACTTCTTCCACCTCGCCCTCTTCGACCCCGATGGCAGGGAGCGAGGCCCCTCCTTCACCCTCGTGGACCTGCCCGAATGGCAGGAGAAGGACCGCCAGATCCTCGTCTTCCCCGAGATGGGCGCGACATACGTCTTGGGCTCCGACTACTACGGCGAGATCAAGAAGGGCTTCCTGCGGCTGGCCATGTGGCACGGAAAACAGCAAGGCATCCTGGGCCTGCACGCGGGCTCCAAGCTCCTGCGCGCACGCGGCCCGGACGGGCGTGTCCGACGGCTCAGCATGTTCCTTCTGGGCCTCACGGCCACGGGGAAGACCACCCACACCGCCCACACCCACGGCCTGGGAGAGGAGGGGGAGGGCATCGCCATCGCCCAGGACGACGTGGTCCTCCTGCGGGACGACTGGTCCGCCCTCGGGACGGAGAAGGGCTTCTTTCTGAAGACGGAGGGGCTCGCCCCGGAAACCCAGCCCCTCATCTACCACGCCATCACCCAGGGCGATGCGGTCCTGGAGAACGTCCTCGTGGACTACGCCGCCGAGGTGGACCTCGAGGACATGACGCTGACGGGAAACGGGCGGGGCATCATGCAGCGCGCCGCCCTCGGGGAGGCCATGGGGCCCATCGACATCCCCCCGGCCCGGGAACTGGACGGCGCCCTCGTTGCCTTCATCACCCGGCGGAACACCGTCATGCCCCTGGCGGCGAAGCTCACCACGGAGCAGGCCGGCGCCTTCTTCATGCTGGGAGAGTCCGTGGAGTCCTCCGGGGGCGACCCGCGACGCGCGGGCATGTCCGTGCGGCAGGTGGGGACGAACCCCTTCATCATCGGCGACGAGGCGGAGGAGGGGAACCGCTTCTACGAGTTCCTGCGAGCCGGCGGCGACCGGGTCCGGGCCTTCCTCCTCAACACGGGCGGGGTCGGGGAGGTCGCCCGGATGGACCATGGCAAGCGGGTCGTCACGCGAGAGGTGCTGCGCGTGGAGATTCCCGAGATGGCCGCCATCATCCGAGGCATCGCCCGGGACACCATCGTCTGGAAGAAGGATGCCTACTGGGACCTCCAGGTTCCCGAGAAGGTCGACGGCGTCGACATGGGGAAGTTCGACCTGGAGCGGTTCTTCGAGGAGGGCGAGATCCGGAGGATGGTGGCGGGCCTGCGGAAGGAGCGAAAGGAGTACCTCCAGGCCTTCCCTGGCCTCCGCCCCGAGGTCGTCAAGGCCGCGGCCTTCTGAAGGCTACCGCCGGACCCCGACGGTCAACAGGTTCTCCAGGCTATCCCGGGAGGTCTCCCAGTCCTCCATGACCTCTCCGAGACTCGCGACGGCTTCCCGGCCCTGGGCCGTGATGGTGTAGGGCTTCTTCGAGCGCACCCCCTCCTCGCCTACCGTGACGTAACCCTTCTCCTCGAGGGCGAGGAGGGCGGGGTAGACGGCCCCGGGCCCCGGACGCCACATGCCGCCCGTGCGGGCCGCCACCTCCTCCATGATCTCGAACCCGTGCATGGGACGCTCGCGGAGGAGGTGGAGAATGACGGGCTTCAGCAGTCCGCGTGGAACCAGGCTAATCCGGAAGGGTCCGCAGTAGCAGATGAGCGCTTCCGGCATCTAGCTCGAGGAGGCCTCCTCCCTCAGCTTCGCGATCCGCTTCTCTAGGTGGCGGATCTCCAGCTCCAGCCGCTCCTTGTACTCCTCCAGGTCCTCGACGAACTCCGCCTCCGACCAGGGGCCCGCGAAGCCACCGTACCCCGGAGGGCACACGCACACGACGCTCCGAACGCCTCGATACCGACCCATGCGCGACACCTATCGGTACCGATATATCGGTATCGATATATAACCCTTCCCACGCCGTGTCGCCGACGGAGCCTACGCCTTCGCGGCCCTCTCCATCCACTCGAGGGAAAGGGTCTCCTCCTCCAGGGCGGCCCGGAGCACGTCGGCGTACCGCCTCCGCAACGCGGGGTCCGCCAGCTGCTTCGCCGCCTTGGTCGCCGCCTCCTGGGGCGCCTGCCGGGGAAAGTAGAGGATTCTCCGGGCCTCTCCGAGGGCCGTGACCTGGTGCCGATAGTGTTCCGCCGCCCGTGCGAGACTCGACCGCCAGTCCTCGTTCATGACGGCCAGGATCTGCGTGAATTCGCTCGCCGTGCGCCGGGCGTCCAGGAGGGCGTTGAGGTTCAAGGCCATGTTGAAGGCCTTGCTCTCCAGGTCCCCCTTCGCCCCCTGCAGCCCCTCGATCCAGGTGCGGTAGGAGGCGAGTCCCGCGTGGAGGCCCTTCTCCTCGAGATCCGGGGCGAGGGGTCCCTCCCCCTCCGAGAACCGGAGGGCCCGCCGCAGGGCTTCCTTCAGGGAGGGCTTCTCCTCCTCGGCCTCCTCCGGGAGGACCAGGGGATTCCGGCCGTAGCCGGTGTAGTTCCACCCGATCCAGGGCTGGAAGGGCACCTCCCCCTCGTCCCGGGCGAAGTAGCTTCGGACCAGCAGTCTCCGCGGGTCGTCGCGGTATCCGTACACGACGCAGAACTCGGGCGCGCCGGCCAACCCGCAGCTCAGGACCGGGAGGGAGGCGTCTAGGCGTTCCACCAGCTTCGCCCACGCCGCCTCCAGGGACAGGTCCACGTGGCTCGTGGTGCGGAGCCCCAGGGCGCGCGCGCCGTTGGCCACGAGATCCTCGGGCGCGGCGTACGTCATGTCCATGCTCCACGTGTCCGACCAGCACGACCGGAAGGCGGCCCCGCTGATGCCCATGAGCCACGGATAGCTGGCATCAACCCCGAGAGAATCGGCCACGGCCTTCAGCGCCCCCATGGGCGTGAAGCGCTGCCCGCTGGCGAAGCTCAGGACCGGCACGTTCGGGAGGACCTTCCCCGCCATCGGGGTGAGATGGAGACGACCTTACATCAACCTACGGACGGGCCCGGGCCCAGGGTGGACCGGAGCCTGGCCAGGACCGGGATCCAGAAAATCTGGAACACGATCATCATGGTGGGGGCCACCACCGCGGTGGGCGCCAGGAGGGCCAGGGCGATGGTCGCCGCAAGTCCCGCGTTCTTGTAGCCGGAGAAGAGCACCAGCGAGATCCGGAGGCTCGCGTCGAGGCGCACGGAGAGGCCCCAGACGATGCCCGCGGCCAGCCCCACGACCAGGACGGAGGCCCCCAAGGCCTCGAGGGCGAGGGCGGGACTCTCCAGCAGGACCTGGCGGTTCGCGGCCCCGATGAAGAAGGTCAGGGGGGCGAAGGAGAGGTTCCGGAGCAGGCGTACCTCGGTGCCCGGGAGGGCGGCCCCTCGCACCAACCGGGAGAGGGCGAGGGGGAGCAGGATCAGGACGAGGACGGTGAGGACGAGCTGCACCGGGCTGACGCCGACGCCGAGGAGCAGGAGGGCCAGGAGGGGGGTGACGGCGAGGGAGGCGACGTAGATGAGGGCGTTGGAGGCGACGGAGACGGAGACGTTCCCCCGCAGGATGGCCGTAAAGGGGATGATCGACACGGCCGGCGGGACGATAATGAGGAGGGCCCAGCCCTCCCAGAGGAGCGGGGAGGTCAGAAAGGCCGCGAGGAGGAGGAGGGAGGGGAGAAGGAGGAAGCTGAGGGCGAAGGAGAGGGGGACGTAGCGCAGGTTCGCCCCGAAGCCTCGAAGGGGAACTTCGGCCAGGGAGAAGGTCATCAGGCCGGCCAGGGCCGCCATGGCGGCGAGCCCCATGCCGTCGAAGGTGAGCCCCAGCAGGAAGCCGGCCGCCAGGGCGAACAGCATCAGGGCCGTCGGGCTCTCCAGAACCCAGGGGAGCTTCCCGCTTTCTCGCCCTCGTTCCCCCACGGAGGAGGGCATCGCCGGGCCGTCCGGGGGGTCCAACGAAGCCCTCCGACGGGAGGGCTGCTATTCAGAACCTTTGGTGAGCCGCGTGCGCCCGAGCCGGGAAAGGGGTGCGCTGGTTCCTCGGACAGTCCGTGTCTTCCGACGGCCCGTGTCCTCCCCAGGCTTTATAGGACGGCCCGCCGTCCGAGGCCCATGAAGGGCGTCCAGAACGTCCTGGCGGACAAGGAGCGGGTTCTGATCAAGAGAATCGACCCCATCATTCTGTGGGTGTCCCGCTTCAGTGACTGTCTCGGGTTCTACCGAAAGGCCCTGGGGATGTCCCTCCGGAAGCAGGTCGGGGAGTGGGCAGAGCTGGACGCGGGCGGCATCACCCTGGCCCTCCACGGGACATCGGAGGGAAAGGGGCCAAAGGCCCGGACCCAGGAGGCACCCGTTGCCCTCCACTTCGTAACCAGGGATATGGGAAGGCTTCAGGCCGCTCTCGAGGCGTGGGGAGGCGCCTTCGTCGAGGGGCCGGAGGAGAACGACTACGACGGCGTCCGCGTCGTCGAGGCGACCTTCCGGGATCCCGACGGGAACGAGATGGAGGTCATCCAGAACCTGTAGCCTGGCCTGAGGGCGGCCGTCTTTCGAGGCCGGTTCCGGTCACAGGGCGGACCCGACGGCCTCCTCCACGCTCGCATACCCCTTGGCCTGGAGGACGCCCTTGAGTTCCCCCAGAAGACGGCGCACCACCCCCGGGCCGCGCAGAACCAGGACCGTCAGCACCTCCAGCGCCTGGGCGCCTGCCGCGAGCATTTGGAAGGCCTCCTCCCCCGTCGTCACGCCGCCGACGCCGATGATGTGGACCCGATCCCCGAACGCCGCCCGGAAATCCCGGATTGCTCGCAGGGCCAGGGGAAACAGGGGCCTGCCGCTCAGGCCCCCCCGGGCTAGGCCCACCCCCGGTTCCTGCACCGCGAGGGTGTTGGTGAGCACGAAGTGGGGAAAGCCCCGCCGCAGGGCAAGGTTCGCCATCTCCAGGGTCCGATCCCGCTCCCCCTCTGTCTCGTACGGCGAGAACTTGAGGAAGGGCCGCGGGGAGAAGGAGTGGAGGGCGTCCAGGAGTTCCGTGAAGGCGCGCGGATCTTCTTCGAAGGCGCGCCCGGTCTGCGTGTTCGGGCAACTGACGTTGATCTCCCATCCGGCGGCGTGGCCCTGCAGTCCCTCCCGGACCGCCGCGAAGTCGGACACCGTGTCCCCCGCGATGCTGAGGAGGACAGGGACGCGCGAGGATCGCTGGACAAGCCGGTCCCGGACGTGGGGTGCCCCCTTCGAAGGCAGACCCATGGCGTTGACCAGGCCGTTCTCCCGGGGTCGCCGGACGAACCAAGGAGGGGGATTGCCTGGATGGGGGCGGGGCCGGACGGATCCGACCACCACGAACCCAAACCCGAGATCGGACATGGCCTTCGTAATGTCCCCGTTCTTGTCGTATCCCGCGGCCAGCCCAAAGGGATTCTCCAGCTCGAGCTGAGCCACGCGCGCTTTCATCGCGGGGTCCGCGTCCCCGGAGCGGGAGGCCAGGCGCCAGATGTTCCGACGGAAGGCCCACATCGAGGCCTCATGGGTCAGGTCCGCCGGGAGGCGGTAGAGGAGGGGCCGCAGGAACCGGTAAAGACCCATTCGACGGACCAAGGCGGGGCGGCGCAAAAAGGGTTGCCCGGGAAGGGAGGCCGCCCTCCGACCGGGGCATGGCGGCAGGGTGGGGGCGGGGCGAGAGATTCAATGAGGCGATGGGCGTACTCCCGCCTGGAGGGGGGATTCTCGGTCCTACGCCTGCGTCTTTGGCACGCTCAGGTGTCCCAGAAGGGTGACGACCCCCGCCACGATGAGGTACAATCCCACGAGCACGGCGACGAGCTCCGGAAAGACGATAATCAGCATCCCGAAGAGGATCATGAGCAGGGCGGCGATCTCGAGCGAGATCCCTCGACGGCGGAAAAAGCCCTGGATCTCAGCCGGCACCAAGCCTCCGCTCACACGCATACCTCCCGTTCGAAGCAGCCTTGCATGGAGGACACACCTATAAAGATTCGTAAGCGGGGGTCCGACGTCCTCGTGGGACCCGTCTCTCGCGGCCGGGTCTCCACGCGTCAAAGGCGCCAACGTGTGTCGCCTGACACAGCCGCCGAGGAGGGCGGATGGGGATACACTGCCCGCCGCGCGAGCCGGATGGCCTGCGAACCGGGGAAGCGCTCGGGATGGACGTGGTTCACTGGACGACGGTGACCGAGTAGCGGCTCGTGAAGACCGCGCCGGCCTCGAATCGCTCCAGACAAAAGGGGGTGAGGTCCAGGGACCGGTACTTTCCCCCCGTGATGTGTTCCGCCAACCCGCGGCCCACGGCGGGGCTGAACTTGTAACCGTGCCCGCTGAAGCCCGTGTCCAGGTAGAGGCCCTCGACCCGCGGGTCCGGCCCGATGAGGGGATGCAGATCCGGGGTGGCCGCGTCGATGCCCGCCCAGCCATTCACGAAGCGGGCGGCGGCCATGCGAGGCCATCGTCGGGCGAGCCTACGGGATGCGCTGGCGAGGAAGTCGAAGCCGACGGCCCCGGGGAGCCCGTCGGGGTCCCAGTTCCCGCCCGTCTCTTCGTCCGTGCCCACGAGGAGCCTGCCTTCCTCGTAGGGCCTCCAGTAGGTGGCCGTCGTCATGTCGAAGGCCATGGGCGTCTCACGCACCGGATCGTCTGGGTCCAGGAGCGCAACGGAGAGGAAGGCGGGCGTTACGGGAATCGGCGCGTCGGCGGTGGCCGCGAGACGGGCCGACCAGGCACCCGCGGCGAGGACGACCGTGGCGGCATCGAGGGGTCCCTCGGACGTATGGACGCCCTCCACGTGTCCGCCGCGGACTCGGATGGAGGCGACCTCTGTGCCCGTGCGGATCTCCCCGCCCCCGCGCCGAAATTCGCGGGCGTACGTCTCGCTTAGGCGCATGGCGTCTCCATAGCCGGCGTCCTCTTCCAACGCCGCCTCGGCGATCCCCGTCAGGTCGAGGTAAGGGAATCGCCTCCCGACCTCTTCGGGGGCGAGAACCTCCACGCGCACCCCGAGGTCTCGCTGCATGGCCACGTTCTCCCGCAGGGGCCCTGCATGGTCCTCACCGGCCAGGATCAGGAGGGGGTTGGGGGTCATGTGGGAACCGCGCCCCGTATCCGCCTCCAGGTCCCCAAGGAGCTTGACGCTCTCCTGGACAAGACGCACGCAGATCTCGTTGGAGTAGTGGTGGCGAATGAAGGAGGCGGACCACCCGGTGGCCCCCGCCCCGATCCCGCTCTTCTCCAGGACGACGACGCGCCCCGCCTCGGCGCGCAGGAGGTGATAGGCCAGGCTCGTGCCGTGCACGCCGCCCCCGACGATGATGACATCCGCGTTCCGGTCCAAGGAAGGAGGGAGTGGCCCGGGGGGAATAACGCTTGCGCGCCCGTCACCCTGCGCCGCGCCCGAAGGCAAGGTTTTTAGGGCCGCCCGAACGTCATTCGGGGTGATGGACCTCACAGAGCGTCGGGAGGCGCTGCAGCAGGCCCGGGTGGAAAAAGACCGGTTCTTTCGCGGGTCCCACAACTCCCCCGTCCCCGAGAACGAGCGCGGGCGTTTCCGTGGGCTGGGCTACTTCCCCTACAATCCCGGGCTCGTCTTTGAGGTGGAACTTCAGGAGATCGCGAACCCCGACGAGGTGATCATGGCCACCAGCGTGCAGGGGCAGGAGAGCCTCTACCGCCGCGTGGGGTTCTTCGAGTTCGAGGTGGACGGGGTCTCGCAGAAGATCTACGCGTATCGGCGGGACGACGCCCACATCCACGGTCCCCCGTCCCTCTTCATCCCCTTCCGGGACGGGACGTCCGGGAAGACGACCTACGGGGCGGGCCGCTACCTCGACCTGGAGGTCAGCCCCTCCGGAAGCTACATCCTGGATTTCAACGAGGCGTACAACCCCTACTGCACGTACAGCCCCTCCTACATCTGCCCCCTGCCCCCCCGGGAGAATTGGCTGACTGTCGACATCGCGGCGGGCGAGAAGGACTACAAGGCGGGGCACTGAACTCGCCGGGTCCGGGGCCGATCCGCCTCGTTCCCATTTCTGAGACTTCTCATTTTCTCGCGTGAGAACTGTGTGGAAAGCCCTATAAGGTATTCTGGGGCCAGGGAGACCAGAACCCTTCCATCCTCGGATGAGGCCGTAGAATGCAGTGCGTTGTACTCAGCGACAGAGGCGACACCCCGGGAGGCCGGCCATCGTTCGCAGCGACCGTTCGGTGCCGCTGAGGAGGTCTTGTCGGGTGTCGAATGATCAGCGGAAAGCCGTACTTGCCGCCATCCTGGTCGTTCTCAGCGGGTTTGCCGCCCTCACCGGTCTCCTCTTGGTCGTCCCCAGTTTTGTCGCTGCCCAGGAGACCTTCCAGAATCAACGGGACCCGACTGCCTGCGCGGCCTTCGGCAACAACTGGACCTCCTGTGCGAACGCCTTCGCGAGCGAGAACGCCTACGCCTACGCCAACGACTCGGCCTCGGAGGGCGTCGTCGCGTACCGCTCCAACACGGGGGCTTGCGGAGGGAGTCCCCTCAACTGCGCGAAGACCCGGACGTGGGACGGGACCGTGTGGGGCTCCGAGCTTGAGCTGAGCGCCGCCGGGTCCGCCGTACGGGGCACACGCGTCGTATGGGATCCCCAATCGGACTCGACGGAGCATTGGATCGTCGTCTACGAGGACGACGGCACCCTCGACGTCTACTACTGTTCCGCTCCCGGTTCCTGTTCCCTGAACCTCACGGATGCGGGCGACCTCTGGGCGGCGGCCCCCGGCGACCACTCCAAGCCTTACGACATCGCCTACGAGGCCACTTCGCGGGACCTCCTCTTGGTCTACGAGATTGACGTCGCGGATGCAACCCGGGACCTCGCCTACCGGACCTTCTCCCGCACTACGCTCACGTGGTCGGCGGAGCAGTACCTGGATCACGCGGATGTCGTCTCCACGAACCCCGTGATCGCCTGGGTGGAACTCGCCATGTCCGTCGACGCGGGGACGAACAACATCGGCCTGCTCTTCTTCGACACCACGAACGACGACGCCCTCCTGACCACCTGGAAGGGGAACGGGTGGAGGGCGGGGGCCCATGAGGCCGTCTGCTCCACGACCGTGACCCGGACGGACAGCATGGGCGGCACCATCGCCGCCGAAGGCCTGAGCGGCGAATACCTCGCCCTCTGCGGCAACGGAGAGGATTCGGCGGCCTACACGACCTGGACGGAGGCCTCTGGCTGGTCCGCCCCAACGACCTTTGACCCCAACTCGGTGGCGTTGAACGACCTCCGCTGGTTCGCCTCCTACCCCCGCTCCGGCAGCGACGAGATCATGATCCTCTACAGCGACGACCTCAAGGACACCCTGGCTTCCCGCTGGTCGGGTTCCGCCCTTGGCACCTGGACGACCCTCGCGACGGACAGCCAGGCGGGGAAGCGTCGTCCCATGGGATTCGCCTGGAACCCCGACCAGTCGGCGACGGAGGACGGCCTCGTGGTCTACGACATCAACGTCGCGGGGAGCGCGGCCTACCGGACCTGGGACAACGGCCTGGCTTCCTGGACGACGCAGGCCACCTTCGCCGCCTCCGGGACCCACCGGTGGGTGGAGGTGGTGGGCAACCCCAACAACGAGACCCTGAAGGCGAAGGTCTTCCTGCTCGACGACGCGGCCTTCGACATCCTCTCCTACAATTGGACGGGAAGTGGCGCCCCGACGGGCCAGTTTACGATCAGCCCCGACACCACCACGAGGAACTTCGAGATGTGGGAGAGCGCCTGGGGTCCGGCCCTCCCGGGCAAGAACGACACCGCCTGGAGGAACTTCGGATTCAGCCTGAACGCGACGGATACCGTCAACACGGTCGAGATCGGGGTTGAGTGGTTTCGGGACAACGTCGGGCCGATCCTCAACGTGACCATCTCCTGGGACGGAGGAACGACGTGGGCAGCCGTGCAGGTCGCGACCAACAAGTCGACCGACGATAACGCCCTCCAGTTCCTGAATTTCACCTCGGCGGTGTCTTGGACTCCTTCCATGCTGAGCGACGCAAACCTGCGCGCGAGAGCAGGCACGAACGAATCCGGCGGCCGCCTTGACCACCTTGTCGTACGGGTTGGCTTTACCACCGCCGCGCCAGGGTGCGATGCCCTGACGGTGACGACCAGCGATCCTGCCGGGCAGCTGTGGTTCAACGAGACGATTGAACCGGACGGCCTCCCCCTCACCACGCAGGTCAACGTCTCCGCCTCGTCGCAGGACGCGACCACCCCGGCTCTCCGGGTCACGAACGACGGCCCGGGTACGTGCGACATCACGATTCGGCTGATGAGCGACCCGGGCACCGGTCGTTCGATGAAGTTCAACACGACGAACAACGCACCATGGCCGAGTGATGCCACGAAGGAGGTCCCGTTGGATCCCTCCAGTGTGACGGTTTGCACAGGAGTGGGCCCGGGAGGGACCTGCGACATCTGGCTGTGGGCTGACTTTGAAAACGCGCTCGGCGGCCAGACGCTCGCCGATGTGCGGGTAGAGAACGTGTAGAGCATGAAAAAAGAGGTAAACGAATGAAAAACAAAGCGTGGATTGTGGGTTTGGCCCTCCTGACGGTGGCCATCCTCCCCGGCTTCTCGGGGAGCGCCCTCGCCGCGACCCAAGACGTGACCACAACCTGGAACGTCGCGCAGGACACCTCGTTCAGCGTGTCGTTTCCGGCGACCCATACGGGCGTCGACTTCGACCCCGCCAGTGGCACCTTCACGAACCTGGCGGCCACGGACCAGACGGACGCCCAGTGGGGCTACCGGGTGACCAACGACGGAAACGTCAACATCGACGTCTCCGCGGTGTTCACCGCGGCCTTCCCGGCGGGCGTCACGGAGTTCCGAACATGCACGGCCTCCAGCGGCGGTGCCCCCAGCGGCACCTGCTGGTGGTGGACCGACACGAACGAGACGACCAACACCCAGACCATCATCAGCGCCCTGACGCCCGGCTCCAACGCCGACCGATGGGCCTGGAGCACGGGAAGTGGTGTTCTTGCCGGCACGTACGCGCGGACGTACAGGCTCACGTCGACCGCGGTCTAAGCGGGCGAAGGCCAAGGCGGCCCAGGCGAAGCCCAAGACAGAACCCCAGGCGAGGTGGCGCGACCGCGTGAAGCGCCACCGCGGGTGGCTAGCGATAGCCATCACGGCGGCCGTCGTGGCCTCCACCTACGTGGCCTTGACCCTGCCCCCGGCCGCCCTGGGGCCCGTGCCCGGCGAGGGGGAGTTCAACTACGGGGAGACCCTCATCCAGGGCCCCCTGCAATACGCCCCCACGTACAACCCGTGCATGGACGACTACCGACCGACCTACGGGGCGACGTGCGCGTCTCTCGGCTCGATCTTCGGGACCCTGCCCCCGGTGCCCGCGGACATGGCGGACGTCTCCTCGCGGGTGTTCCGAAACGCGCAGGGTTTCATCACGATGGGTCGTATCACCGAGTCCTACTGGCGCAACCCGGAGTTCTACCCCGGCTGGTCCCAGACCCATTTCGACGACGTGTACATGACCGATCGCTCGGACATCGTGACCCCCATCGGCTTCGGGGCCTACCCGAGCATCACCCAGGTCGTGACCCGGGAGTCGACGGGCGTCTGGACCTTCACCTTCTTCCTGAAGGACGGGTGGGGTCTCACCCACTGGCAGGGCATGGTCCTGGACATCTACCTCCCGCCCACCGCCCTGAGGGCCAGCTTCGACGCGCCCTTGCTGGACGGCGCGGGCGACCCGGTCACCCAGGACACCACCATCGCGGCGGGGATGAACCCTCGGTTCACCTTCCCGAACGACTCCGTCTACGAATCCTTCGCGTCGGACCTGCTGTTCCCGCTGGAGGCGGACCAACGGATGGTCGTCCTGGAGCCCAACTACCCCAGCTTCCAGCCGGGATGGGTCCGGGCCATCACCGTGGACGTCGACCTGGGTCCCCTGCCGCCTGGCACCTGGTTCTTCCTGGTGAAGGCCAGCCTTCCGACCCCGGAGATTGGCGAGCTGTACTTCTACCAGCACGGCAACTTCTACCAGCCCAGCGGCTTCGGCATCGTGCTGTTCCAGGGCCTGATTGTGGTGGCGTGATGGCATGGGCGGGGGAAGAGGAGGGCTCTGGGTTTCCGGCTTCTTGGGCCTTGCCATTCTCCTCGCCGTCCCTGCCACCGCCCTGAATGTGGATGTCGATTGGAGCCTGCAGAACGCCCCCACGGTCGTCACGCTGGAGACCACCGACGTCTCCCAGGATTCGGCTCGCCTGCGGGGCAGTCTCGGCGACCTGGGAGGGGCATCCAGCGTCCAGGTGAGCTTCGAGTGGGGCCCTTCCCCCGCGTTCGGCCAGGAAACGGCCCCCCAGACCCTGAGCGCTCCCGCAACCTTTGAGGCGACCCTGGCCGAGCTCACGGCGGGCACCTCCTACTACTACCGCGCGAAGGCCACCGGGAACGGAACCGCGGTGGGGGAAACGCGCACGTTCCAGACGGCGCCCCCGGTCTTCGCGGGGGACCTCCTCTCGCAGCTCTGGTTGTGGCTGGTGCTGGCCACCATCGCCGCCGTCATGGGCTATCTGCTCACGAGGAAACGACTCGCCGCCCGACGCAGGCCGGGGAAGGCGGGGGTTGCCGTCACGAGGCCGAGCAAGGCCAAGAAGGCGGAGCGGCGGCTCGCGAAGGCCGGCGGTCCCCAGGCCGTCGCCAAGGGAGCTTCCACGGCCCCGGCGGCAGACCTTGGGGGGGTCACGGGCGCGCCGACCCCCTCGGAGATCCTCTGCCCCCACTGCGGCACCCGGCTGGAGAGAAACGCGGTCTACTGCTACGGGTGCGGTCGAGGGCTCACGGAGGGCCCGGACCTGGAGGAGCGGGTGGCACGTGCCAAGGGGGTCCTGGGCGAGAACGAGCGGGACCGGGAGGCCCTGTTCACCGTGGGCGCCCACCTCGCTGCCGCCGGCGAGGCGGAGGAGGCCATCGAGGTCCTCAACAAGCTCACCCTACTCGACCCCCACTACCCGGGCCTCTGGTGGGTCAAGGCCCGCGTCTTCGAGGCGTTGGGCAACTCGAAGGCCGCGGAGGCGGCCATGATGCGGGCGATGAAGAACGAAGGGGGCGCGGGCGTGGAGGCCCTCCTTACCGCCGCGGGCGAGCCCTCGATGGCAAAGGTCGCCCTGGGCGCCGGTCCCGCCCAGACGGTGCGGGCGAGCGAGGAATCGGAGGGAACCCCGAAGGACGAGGGTCCGGAGGAGCCGGAGACCTGTCCCCACTGTTCGGCGGCCCTCGAGCCGGAGACGGGGAACTGTCCGGGCTGCGGCCGCTCGGTCTTGGACCAGGGCGAGGCGCTGGAGGCCAAGGTCACGCGGGCCCTGGCGATTCTCGACCTAGACGAGAACGACACGGACGCGCTCTTCACCCTCGGAGCCTACCTCCTCCTCGATGGGAAGGCCCAGGAGTCCCTCGACACCCTGAACCGCCTCACGCTCCTCGATCCCGCCTACCCGGGCCTCTGGTGGGTCAAGGCGCAGGTCTTCGAGAAGCTGGGGAACAAGAAGGCGGCGGAGTCCGCCATGAACCGAGCCCAGCAGGGGGACGAGGATCTCGCGGGGGACGCCCCATAGCGCCACCGCCGCGCGAGGGGGGTCTTCCTCTCGCGTCGGGGCTACGATGTGAGGTAGACCCTGTCCCCGGGGCGCACCCGCTCCTTTACCTTCACCCCCACCGACTGGCCCTGCTCGGCCGACGCGACGGCCTCACGCTCGATCTGCATGGATTCCACCTCCTGGGAGAAGTCCGTGGTGGCGCCCTGGATGAGGATGGTGTCGCCGACGCGGAGGGCCCCCTCGGTGAGTTCGATGGCCGCCACGCCTGGCTGGGCGAAGTACTTGAACACGCTGCCGATCCTCGTCCGCTCCATGGGACCGCGGTGCTATGGAGGGGATTTCTAAAAAGGTTGCCACTCGTCCCCGGACAGGCACGAGAAACCTTTAAGGCCAGAGGTGGGGTTTGCGGACTGGTCTTTATGGTCCAGCCCCTTCAGATTCTGGAGAAATCCCTCAACACACGGATCTCCCTCCTTCTGAAGGACAATCGGGTCCTCGTCGGCACCCTCATCGGGTACGACGACTACATGAACATGGTCCTGGAAGACACGGAGGAGACCCAGGGGGAGCAGGTGCGGCGCGTCGGCACGGTGGTCCTCCGGGGGAACAACGTGGTCACCATCGCTCCCCAATGATCGGCCTTCGACCCTCCTCCTTCCACAGAAGGCACGTGTGATGCAGGCGGTCATCCTGGCGGGGGGGCTGGGGACGCGGCTCCGCCCCATTACCTACGCGCGTCCCAAGGCCCTGGTTCCCCTGCTGAACCGGCCCATGGTTCTCCACGTGCTGGACGCCCTCCCCCCGGCGGTGGACGAGGTCCTCCTCGCGGCGAGCTACATGATCGAGGCCTTAGAGGCGTTCTTCGCCGCCCGGACGGGGGGCCCGAAGGTCACCCTCGTGGAGGAGCGGGAGCCCCTGGGAACGGGGGGCGCCTTGCGGAACCTTGAGGGGGCCCTTCACGGAACCTTCATCGCGCTGAACGGGGACGTCATCAGCTCGGTGGATCTCGAGCGGCTCGTCGCCTTCCACCGGGCGCGGGGAGGCATCGGGACCCTCGCCCTGTGGGACGTGGCGGATCCCGAAGCCTACGGGATCGTTGGGGTGGAGGAGGACGGGCGGATTGAGAGGTTCCTGGAGAAGCCCTCTCCCGACGCGGTCTTCTCGCACTGGATCAACGCGGGGGCCTACGTGTTCGAGGAGGGCATCCTCTCCATGATTCCCCCGGGCCGGCCTGTCTCCCTGGAGAGGGAGGTCTTCCCTGCCGTCCTCCCCGAGGGCCTGTACGGGTTGCCCTTCCAGGGATACTGGTCCGACGCCGGGACCCTGGAGCAATACCTGGAGGCGACGCGCCTCCTCCTGGACCGGCGGGGGGTGGCGGGGGGAGAGCGACAGGCCCTGGACACGGAGGTGATCCCCCCCGTGTCCATCGCCCCCTCGGCCGTGGTGGCGGGCGGGACCGTGGGTCCCTACGTCTCCCTCGGCGGGGGCTGCCGAATCACGGGGGCCCACCTATCCCGATCCGTCCTCCTCGATGAGGTCGTCGTGGAGGCCGGCGCCGCCGTCGTGGACAGCCTGATTGGCGTGGGGGCGACCATCGGGAAGGACGCCCTCGTCCGGGGCTGCATCATCGGGGACGGTGCCTCGGTGCGGGTCGGCTCGCAACGCGTGGCCGAGCGGGTGGAGGCATGACCCGGCTCTTCGGGACCAACGGGATCCGCGGGGTCGTGGGTCGCGAGATGACGCCGACTCTCGCCTACCACGTGAGCCGCGCGGTGGGCACCCTGTGGAAGGGGGGGCCGGTGGTCGTGGGCAACGACACTCGCACCTCGGGCCCCATGCTCAAGGCGGCGGTTCTCGCGGGTCTCACCTCCGCCGGCTGCCGGGTGTCCGACCTGGGAACGGCCCCCTCGCCGGCAATCCAGCTCCACGTGAAGGAGGGGGAGTTCGCGGGCGGGGTCATCGTCACCGCCTCCCACAACCCCCCGGAGTACAACGGCCTCAAGGTCCTGGATGGCGAGGGGATGGAAATGCCCCGGGCCACCGAGAGGGAGATCGAGGGCATCTACTTCGAGAGGACCTTCGCGACGCCCTCCTGGGACGCGGTGGGGGAGGTCGTTCCCGTGGCGGGCGGCAACCGCCGGTACGGGGAGGCGGTTCTCGAACACGTGGACGGGGACGCCATCCGGGAGCGGGCCTTTCGCGTGGTCCTGGACTGCGCCAACGGCCCCGCGAGCCTCACCTCGCCGTACCTGCTGCAGGCCCTCGGTTGCCGGGTCCTCACCCTCAACGCCCAGCCCGATGGGACTTTCCCGGGGCACCCGCCGGAGCCACGCCCCGAACACCTGGAGGAGCTGACCGCCCTGGTCGCAGAGACGGGTGCCGACCTAGGAGCGGCCCACGACGGCGATGCGGACCGGGTCATCTTCGTGGACGAGTCGGGCCGCTATGTCTACGGGGATCGTTCCCTGGCCCTCGTGGCGGGCCACATGGTGGGGAAGGCGGGAGGTGGCACCGTCGTCACGCCCGTGAGTTCTTCGAGCTGCGTTGAGGAGGTGGTGAGCGCGGCGGGGGGCGAGGTCACCTACACGCCGGTGGGGGCCCCCCTTGTCGCGCGAAAGATGTACGAGATGCGGGCCACCTTCGGGGGGGAGGAGAACGGGGGGCTCATCTTTCCCACGCACCAGTACGCCCGCGACGGGGCGCTTGGGCTGGCCGTCATGCTGGAGATTCTGGCATCGGAGAAGGCCAGCCTCTCGGAGCGGCTTGCGCGACTTCCCACGTACCACCTGGTCAAGGGGAGCCTGCCCTGTCCCCCGGAGACGAGGCAGCGGGTCATGGACGCCCTCGCCGAGCGCGTCGTCGAACGCCGGGTGGACCGGACGGACGGGTTGAAGATCTTCTTCGCCGCGGGCTGGGCCCTGGTACGGCCCTCCGGGACCGAGGCCATCATCCGGGTCTTCTCCGAGGGAAAGACGCGCCAGGACGCGCAGCGGCTCTTCGACGAGGTGAGGGGGATGCTGGCGGAGATCAAGGCCTCCGGGTAACCCCCCCCTCCGATCAGACGAGCCAGAGGTAGAAGGCCAAGGCCAAGACCGTCCCCAAGCTCGTGGCGATCAGGTTGACCGTCTTCTTCGAGATGAGTCCCCTCTCCTCCAGGGTCGCCCCCGCGACGCTGTCGATCTGGCACCCGAGGAAGCCCACGGCGATGGGGACGATGAGGACCAGGGGCTCGATGGGGAAGGTCGGAGACTGGAGCAGACTGAGGGGAATGAGGGTGAGGAAGATCCAGGCCATGAGGGCCGTGTAGAGAGACGCCAGGAGCGCGGCCCCTTGTCCCAGGTAGGAGACGCCGCCGTTGGTGCCGGGGGCGACCCGCTCGAGGGTGGTGATGCGGTAGGTGTTGGGAGAGAGGACGCCCAACTCGCTCGCCAGGGTGTCGGCGGCGGCGACGGCGATGGAGGACACGAAGAGAAGGCCCGCCAGCGGCTTGGGGATGAGACCGGGAGCGCTGAGGACCGCGATGACCGTCGGCACCAGGCCGTTGGCGAGGACGTTCCCCCAGCGTCGTTCCCCCTGGATGCCCTCCTGGGCCCCAAGGCCTCGCTTGATCTCGAACTTGTAGCGCGTGGCCACGAAGCTCGTGAGGAGGAAGAGCAGGAGCAGGAAGAGCCAGAGGATGTCGCCGAAGATACCGATGATGAGGCCCACGGCGAAGGCGGCCACCGAGCCATCCCAGGTCAGGACCCCGCGGTAGTAGGCCAGCGCGGAGAGCGTCGTGGTCAGCAGGACCGTCACCAGGGCGACTTCGACGGTGACCATCGCGGGGCGAATGCCCTCGCGTCCCTACTTAGCTTTGTCGCCCCCGTTCTAGGCCCAGCGATCCAGCCGACTCTGGTCCCGTGAGGTGGCGCCCTCCTCGAGTCGCCGAACGGCCGTCCGAACCCGCTCCTCCGAGAAGTCGAACCCCCCGCAGAGAAAGTCGACAATGGCGCTCCCCTCGGGCTCCTCCCACCTGAGGTCGTAATCGTCCGTGACGTCCGGCTCCAGGAAGATTCTGCGCACCTCCTCGTGGTTCTCCATGTCCAGGTCCGCGGCCGCCAGGGCCGCCTCCAGGTCGCCGTGCTCCCGAATGAGCTTGAGGGCCCTCTTCGGCCCGATGCCCTTGATCCCCTCGTTGAAGTCCGTGCCCATCAGAAGGGCCATGTCCACGAGCTGCTCCCGACTGATGCCGAGGGAGTCCAGGTTCTCCGCGAGGTGAATGAGTTCGATATGGACGGTGATGTACTCGTTCCGCCGGGGGAGCTTGCGCCGGCCGGAGAGTGCCAGGTTCTTCACCAGTCGGGTCGAGCCAAAGAGGAGGGCGTCGTAGTCCTGGGAGCCCGTGGCATAGGCCTCCCCCTTCCGGACCATGTGGCTGGCCTGGGCCTCCCCGTCCGAGGGAGCCTGGATCCGGGGGACGCCCATGAGCCCCAGGAGTTCCTGGGCGCTCTCGAGCATGGGGTCCGTGAGACGGAGCGCCTGCTGGGCCTTCCGCCGGGCACGCTCCAGATCCCCCGCCTCGCGGGCCTCCTTCCATTCGACCTCCGCCCGGGCCCGGATGCCCGCACGCACCCGAAGGACTCCCAGCTTCAGGGGATGGGGGGCCCCATCGAAGACGAAGATCGGAAGGATGCCTTGCTGCAGGATGTGGGAGGTCCGGTAGATGAGCCCGCTGAGGTGAGAGGTCACGCGCCCCCGCCGGTCCATGAGAGGGGTCCCGTCGGGTTGACGGATGATGGCGAGGAACTGATAGAGGGCGTTGTAGGCGTCGATGGCGAGGACCTTGCCCCGAAAGTCCCGCAGCCGCCGGGGGGTGTGAGTCAGGAGGCCCGCGAGGTCAACGCCCATCGCCGCGTCCGTGGAGTGGCCCGGGCGCTAAGAGGTTTCCGCCGAGGCGGTCACGCCGATGGTGAAGGTCTCGTCGCTGATCTCCACGTCGGCCACGAATCCCTCCTCGCCGGCATCGGAGACGAACCGAAGGTCCTTCGCGTTGACCTCCGACAGGAGGTACTCCTTCTGCCGCCCCAGGAGGAAGCGGAGGCGCTCGTTCGCCACGAGTTGGATGAGGATGGGATCCGAGTCTCCCAGCCCCAGGTCCTTTCGGGCCTCCAGGACGATCTTGATGATCTCGTTGGCGAAGCCCTCCGCCTCCTCCTCCTCGGAGAGACGGGTGTCCATGAAGACCATCCCGGCCCCGAAGTCCTGGACGATCACGTGGGGCGGGATGACCACCTGGAAGCCGACCATGTCCCCGTCGATCTTCACCACCTGGCCCTCGATGCCCATCTCGTACCCCCCCTTGTCGATCCCCGCCTTGATCTTCCACGGGTCCTGGGACATGAGGATGAGCTGGATCTTCCGTGACCAGACCTGGTAGGACCTCTCGAGGACGTCCTCGTCGATGGTCATCTTGAGGTCGACGCCATGCCAAATCTGCCCGGCCTCCAGGATGTCGATCTGCCGGGCGTTGGCATGGCTGAGGATCATCGTCTTGAAGTTCTCGGCCGCGGCGGCCACGTTGGGTGTCTTCGCCCGGATGGCGATGCGGGGCACCGGCCAGTGGTACTCCAGCCCCGCCTTCCCCCGGGCCTTGCGGACCGCCTTGTCGATCTCCTTGACGATTTCGATGAACTCCTTGAGGGACTCGTCGTCGAGTTCGACGGTCAGTCGTCCTTCGTCTCCCTGGGGGCGCTCCGTGGGAGAAGGCCTCCCCTCGACCTCCTCCTTCGGGGCGAGGGCGGCGCGGACGGCGGCCAGGCCCGCCCTGGGCCCGTTCTTCACGAGGGCCTTCTCCACGGCCGGCATCATGGCCTCGACGCGGGCCCTGCGCTCCTTCGCGGCGACGCCCTCCAGGAGGTCCTGGGTGATGGGACTCGAGCCCAGGCCCCTGAGGTCCGCCCCGCTGGACTCGGAGATGAGGAGGGCCTTGCGCACGATCTCCCGCAGCCCCTCCTGAGCCTCGGAATCGTCCTGCCAGTCGCCGAGGTGGTCCCCGTACCGTTCCTCCGCCTCGTAGAGGAGCTGGAGGAGGTAGAGGGGCAGGAGGTCGGGTTCGTCGCCCACGACCACGGCGCCCAGGTAGCAGTGGTCCCCGCGCTCGAGGAGGACCTTGCTGTCCTTGAAGTCCATTCGCTTGATGCCCACCCGCAGCTTGTTCTCGAAGGCGTCCTTGAGGAAGTCCTGCACCCCCTGAATCATGGTCAGGAACAGGTCTTCGTCGAGTTCCTCCCGGAACTTCTGGCTCTCGTGGATGAGCATGCGTCCGTCGGGGAGGAAGAGCAGGGCGTCCTCCACCAGGTAGGTCCCCTTCCCGGCGACCTTGACGTCCCGGATGTAGTGGGCCACGTACCGGGCGTCATCCAAGAGGCGCTGGTAGGACACTCGCACGTCGGCCATGGTCGCGCCGGCCTTGGACGGCTTCAGGCCGACCGTCAGGCGTTTCGTCTCCCCCGGGCCCAGCCCCTCGACCGTGGTGGGCCCCTTGACCTCGATGTCCCCGTCGAACTCGACGGAGACGTCCTCGGCGGGCCAGGTTCCCTTGTTCGAGAGCTCCATCTCGTAGCGAGCCCACGCCCCCATCTGGAGGGGCGGGAGGACCCCTGCGAGGTGCACCTCGGGCTCCCTGCCCTCGAACTCCCCCTCGAGGGATACCTGGACGGCCTGCCGAGCCTGGGGCAGCAGCACGTCGAGCTCGTCGACGTCCTCACGCTCCGCGGCCTCCGTCGCCTGTTGGACGATGGCCCGGGCCCCTTCGGGGACGAACCCCTGGGCCGACGCCCGCTCGTACATCTCCGAGAGGTCCTCGAGCTCCTCGCGGTGACGTTTGAGGAGGTACGTCCTTTTCAGATCCCGGGCCTCCTCGTGGGCCGACTCCAGATGGGTGGCCACTTGTCCCAGCTGGCCTTTCTCCCAGGCTTCCTGGGCGGCCCCCAGTTCCTCCTTCAGGCCGGAGACGTCGGCCCCCTCTTGCTCGAGGGCACCGACGGTGCGGGACAGGCGTCCCACGGTGGATTCGATCTCCACGGCCAGGACCTCTTCCTTGAGGGCCGAGACGGTGTCGTCGAGGTTGGAGATGACGCGGGCGGCTTCCTCGTATTGTCCCAACGCGAGGGCCGCCTTCGCCTGCTGGAGATCCTCCTTGCCGCCCTCCACGCCGTGTCCCAGGAGGGAGAGTCCCTCCAGGTTCTCGCCCAACGCCTGGACCCCGGCCTCCAGCTTCTTCTGGAGCTCCTGCTGCGTCGCGAGGGCCTTCTCCACGGCGTCCTCGATGAAGTTCCAGGCGTTCTGGACGTCCTTCTCGACCGCCCCGCGGGCCTTCTCCAGGAGGGCCTCCGATTCGGAGAGGTCCAGGCCCAGGGCCCGGCCGCCTCGGATCAGGTTCATCGCCTCCCCGATGGCGCTCTTCGTCCCCTCCGGGTCGAGAATCCAGCCCTCCTTGGTGAAGTAGCACAGCTTGCGGCAGACCTCCTCGATCCCCTCCAGCTCGCTCAGCATGCCGCTCCACTTGTCGAGCTTGTCCCCGAACTTTCGCTCGATCTCGTTGATGAGCTCAACCATGTACAGGGAGAGCAGGTCGGGCTCCTCCCCCAATAGGACGGCGGCGAGATACACGTTCGGTCCCCGCTCGATCAGGATGCGGCTGTCCCCGAATTCGAGGCGCCTGAGCCCCACCCTGGTACGGGTACGGAAGGAGTCCTTCACGAAGTCCTGGACCACGGTGAGCATGCCGCTGAACACATCCTCGTCAATCTCGTCTTCGATCTTGCGGGTCTGGTGGCTGATGAGCCGGCCGTCCGTGTGCACGAGGAAGGCGTCCTCGACTAGGTAGGTGCCGGAGGGGGAGGCATCCACCGACGCGGCCTCCGTCAGGTAGACCTCGTCGCCGTCCAGGGTGCCCCGGTACGTCACGTCGATCTCCAGGGGAATCTGCCCGCGCCGTCCGGCCTTCACATCGGCGCTGACGAGCCGGTTCTCCCGGGGCGCGAGGCGTTGCACGGACTCGAGACCCTTGACCTCGACGTCCCCTCGCAGCCGGAGCTTCACGTCGCTGGCGGGGGTCTTCCCCTGGTTCTTGACGTAGAAAGAAAAGCGGGTCCATCGGCCCTCTTCCAGGCCCTTCTCGGGGATGTCCAGCTGGAGGGCGGGCCGCGTCTCGGGCGGCATGTCCCGCGCGGCGCTTCGGAGGAGTTCCCGCGCCTGCCCCACGGCGGCCAACGCGCCGCCGGGATCCTCCTTGAGGAGACGCTTCGCCTCGGTCAACGCCTTCTTCGCCTCGTCCACTTCGAGCCCTATTTTCTCCGCGAGGCGAAGGCCCTTGGACACCTCCTTGATTGCGGCCTTGGCCGCCGGCGTCCCGTCCGCCCCGAGCTTGGTTCGCGCGGCCGCCAGCATCTCCTCCATGCCCATAGTATCCCCGGATTCCCAGGAGGACTCGACCCGGTCCAGGATGTTCAAGGCGCCCTCTACGGAGACGGCGGCCTCCCCCCCCGCCTTCCGTTCCGCTCCCTTGGCCAGGGGGGTGGCCTGTAGGTCCTCCAGCATTTCGGCGACGCCCTGGCTTAGCGCCAGGGCCCGCTCCTGCTCTCCGACCGCGGCCGCCTCCCGCGCCTCCTCCAGGAGGTTGTGGGCTCGCCCGAGGCGGACGCCGGGCCCCTCGAGCTTCCGTAGTTGCTCCTGGAGCCCCTCCACGACCTCATCCATGTTCGCCAGTTTCGCCCGAATCCGCGCGTCCTCCACGATGTCCTCGATGACCTTGCAGTACTCCAGGGCCTCCACAAATCGGCCGGCCTTGAGGGACTCCTTGGCCGTGGCGTACACGTTTTCTCCCCGGGGAACGGAGAGTCCCTCCGCCTCGACCTGCTTCAGCTGCTTGCCCACGCTCTTGAGCAGGTCCTTGGCCGCGATCTGGAGGCCGCCCGCGAGCCCGTTTGCGACTTCCTCGAGCTCGGCCAGCTTGCCGTCCGCCGTCTCGAAATCGGCCTCGGCTAGGGACTCCTCCACCTCCGCCAGGAGTTCTTCGGAGTCCTCGATGGAGATGTCCGCCCGGCGCAGGTCCCGGAGCACCTCCTTCAGGTGGAAAAGACGCTCCTGGAACTCGAGGATCCTGCGGGTCACCTCGCCGCGGGCCTCATCCTTGGCCTGCTCCTTCTGCGCCCGGGTCTTCCGCTCCGCGATCCGGGCGACCTCGATGGCTTCGTCGAACCGCTTCTCATCGAAGAGTTCCTGGGCAAGGAGCAGGAGGTCCTGCACTTCGGGAATCGGCTTCCAGGTCTTCTCGGCCTTCTTCAGCTGGCGTCGGGCCGAGGCGATGAATTCGTGGGCGGCCCGGGCCAGGTCGCTCTGGATGGCGGCCGCGGTCGCCTCGAGATCCTCGAGCAGAGGGCTCGCCTTGGAGAGTTCGTTCTCCTGGAGGGCCACGACGGCCTGGTGGAACGTCTCCTGAGAGTCGCTGACGTCGATCCCCGCCTTCCAGAGGCTTTCGAGGATCCCCTTGACACGGGCCGAGAGTTCCGAGAGGCGGACCAGTTCGTCCGCCTGGGCCTCGGCCAGGCGCTGGGCCTCCCGTGCCTGGGCCTCCGCGACCTTGACCTCCAGACCCTGGGCCTCCTCCAGGGCCTCCGCCAGCGCGTTTGCCTTGAGGGCTTTCTGCAGCTTCGCGAGGGCGTCATGGAACTCCCCGGCTTCCTCGAGGTCCTGGAGTTCCCGGATGATGCGCTCCAACTCTCCCAACCGGGTGGCGATGTGCTGTTTCAGGGCGACCTTCAGGCTGGCCTCCAGCTCGGTGACGACCTGGAGGAGGATTCGGAGGTCCTCGACCTCCTTCTTCCCCAGCGCCTCCTCCGCCCGCGCGACGACGTCGTCTAGGGCGTCGTGCTCGATCTCCGCCCTGTCCAGGAGGGCGGCGAACTCCCGGGCGGTGCCGAGCTTCTCCTCGGCCTCCTTGAGGGCGGCCACCGAGCGCATCTCCTCGAGTTCCTTCTCCGCGATCCTGTCGAAATGCTTCGTCCGGGCCTCCCTGCAAGCCTCCAGGCCGAGGTTGGCCAGGTCGAGGGCCTGGAGGGCGTCTCCCTCCGAGAGGGCGCTCCGCGCCCGGTCGTGGAAGGCCTGGGCCTGAGGCACGCTGACCTCGAGCCGATCGAGGCTCGTCAGCTCCGTCCTCAGGTCCTCCAGCGCCCGCAAGGCGGCCGCGGCCAGGACCTCTCTCAGCCCCTCGGTGGCCTCCTCCGCCCGCGTCAGGAGGTCGTCCGCCTCCTTGATACGCCTGTCCTTGAGGGCCTCCCCGGCCTTCTCCAACAGGCCCGCCGCCGCGCTGACCTCGATGCCGGCCACCTTGAGCTCCGCCTGGGTCGTCCGAAGGCCCGCCATGCGCCGGATGAGCTCGTTCTCCCGCTTCGTGGCCTCGGCTTCAAACTTGGCCTCCACCAGCGTCTCGATGTCCGTGTAGCTCCCCTTGCTCAGGGCCTTCTCCACCTCCACCAGGAGCTCACGGGCCCCGATGGCGCTGACGCCTCCCTTGCCGGCCTTCTCCACGAGCATTTCGACGGTGTTCAGGACGAGCTCCCGCTCCCGCTCCCGTCGTGCCTTGTTCGTCTCCCGCACCGCGCGGCTCCAGGCCCTCCGGTAGGCCGGCCAGGTCCCCTTCTCCAGGGCCTCCTCCGCCTGAGCAGCGGCCCGCTGCGCCTTGACGGGGTCGGCCTTCATGGCCTGGAGGTCCTGAATCTCCGTCGCGAGGAGTTCGAGGGCCTCCCTCGCCCTCCTGACGCGGGCCGCCTCCTTGGCGAGGGCACTCGCCTTCCGGAGATGCCTCGGGACCTCCCGGAACCGGCCCTCGGCCAGGGCCTTCCAGGCCTCCTCGAGGAGGGGAATGGTCTCGGAGAGGTCCGACCCTTCGGCGGCCTCGGCCTCGAGGGCCTTTTCCACCTTGCGGATCGCATCCTCGGCGATCTTCGTCTTTCGGGCTCGCTCGCCGAACTCGCGGGCCGTGCGGGTCCACTTCTGGACGTCGGCGTAGACCCCCGACTTCAGGGCCTTCTGGGCCCGCTGGAGGTACTCCTTGCCGGCGCGCACCTCGGCCCCGCGATCGGCGGCCTCCTGTAGCTTCCGCTCCACCCCGGCGATGAGCTGCACCGCCCGGGCGTATTTCCGGGCGTAGTCGGCGGCCCGGTTCGCGACGGCGGCCAGCTGTGTGGCCCGGGCGAAGTCGGCCTGCTGGAGGGCCTCTTGCGCCCTCTGGAGGAACTCCAGGGCCTTCCCCGTCTGCCCCCCCCGTTCACGGGCGTACCCGATGGCCTTCTTCGCCTCCTCGAGCCGCTTCCAGGCCTTGCCCGCGTGACCGGTGAGTCGCAGACCCCGCAGGGCTCCCTGAAGGGCCTGGGACATGTTCGTGAAGTCGTCCCGGCGGACGCGCTCCTCCAGGGCGTCGACCTTCTCTTGGGCCGCCGCCACCTCCATCCCGGCTCCGGCGGCAATCTCCAGCTTGAGCTTGGCCTCGGCGACTTTTCCCCTCCATGTCGCCCTTCGCTTGGCCAGCTCCAACCCCTTCTTGAGGCCTTGCCCGAGGCGGGAGGCTTCCTTCAGGTCGTCGTCCTCCAGGGCCCTGCGGGCCTTCGTGAGGAGGGATTGGCCGGTGCGCGCGTCGAACCCCTCCGGGGCCGATTCCATTCTCTTGGCCGAGGCCTCCAAGAGCCGCTCCACCTCCTGCCGCCCTCGCTTCTTCGGCCGCGCCTTCGCGCCGACGCCGCAGAAGGAACAGGCCTGCGTCTTTTCGGTGACGGGGGCGTCGCAGAGCCGGCAGGTGGTCAACGTACCTACTCCCGGAGGGTACCGGCCGTTTAGGGGCCAGGTACGAGTATAAAAGTCACCACTTCGTTATCAGGCTCGATACACTGGCAGCCTGGCGCGGCCGTCGCCTAGGACAGCAACGGGTCCATCACGGTGAGGGCCAGGCCCATCCACACGATCATGCTGATGGTGAGGACGATTCCCACCAGGTCGAAGAGGACGTTGACCAGGATCACGAGCAGGGGGGCGACGACCCCCACCAGGACGTAGAGCAGGTTTCGGCGCCAGGGTTCCAAGGCGACCCTCACGGTGGAGACTCAAGCCCGCCCTCGGCGCTCTTCCGGATTTTGGACAGGTTCGCGCCCACGCGACCCGTGTAGACCTCCGTGCCCGCCACCAGGACGCGGGCGCCCGCCCGGACGGCCACCCCAGCCGTCACCTCGTCAATGCCCCCATCCACCTCGAGCTCCAGGGGGAGACCCTCCTCGTCCAGGAATTCCCGAGCCTCCTCCACCTTGGGCAGGACCTCGCTCATGAAGGCCTGGCCCCCGAAGCCCGGCTCCACCGTCATGACGAGGAAGAGGTCCAGGTCCCCCAGAAAGGGCTTGGCCGCCTCGAAGGTCGTGTTGGGCTTGATGGCCAGCCCCGGTTGGCCCCCGTGCTCCCGGATGGCCGCCAGGGTCTCCGCGGTCTCCTCCTCCGCCTCCAGGTGGATGGTCATGATGTTCGCCCCCGCCTCGGCGAACTCCTTGACATAGCGCCCGGGCCGCTGGATCATCAGGTGGACGTCGAAGGGGACGTCGGTGACAGGCCGGAGGGCGGCGATGACCGCCGGGCCGAGGGTGATGTTCGGGACGAAGAGGCCGTCCATGACGTCGATGTGGACGTAGTCGGCACCGCCCCTTTCCGCCCGTTTCACCTCCTCTCCCAGTCGGCTAAAGTCGGCCGCGAGGATGGAGGGGGCGATCTTGATCATCCGCCGGCCATAGGTCGGACGCCTTTTAGCCCTACCCCCCTCGCCAAGATTCAAGTCTGGGGCGCGCCTCAGGGACGCTGGTTTCCCTGAATCGCACCCAGGTCCTGAAGGCGGTCGGCATCTTCTTCGTCTCCCTCACGGTCGCCGTCATCCTGGGCTTCGGCCTCGCGGTCTTCGTCCCGGAGAACACGTGCGCCTTCCCGGTGGTTCTCGATCGGGCGGCCACGGAGACGGGCGTGCAGGCGACGGTGACCCGGGTGAACGGGAGCTACCCCGTGGCGGGCCTCCGCTACAAGGCGGTCCTCCTCGAGGAGGGAGGGGGACGGGTCATCCAGGAGGGCAACCTGACCGACCTCTCGCCGGTCACCCCCACACTCTCCTTCCACCGGGTGGATGCCAGCGCGGAGTTCCTCCAGCCCGGGGACCACTTCCTCATGCGCCTGGAGGGGGACGTCCATCTCATCTTGCTGGACGGGGGAGGGACCCCTCTGGGTTCGACGTTGGGCTGTGGGGTCTGAAGGGGCCGCTCTCCGCCACCCCAATTCTTAATTAGCCCACCTCTTTAGACCCTCCCCGACGGCGGGGGTTGGAATTCCGATGGGGCTCGACCAAGCCCTCATCCACGAGTTGGAGGAGAGGGCTCGCGTTCTGCGTGTACACGTCGTCCGCATGACCCACGCCGCGGGCTCCGGGCACCCGGGCGGGTCCCTCTCCGCCGCCGACGTCATCGCGGCGCTGTACTTTCACATCCTCCGGTTGGACCCCAAGGACCCGTCCTGGGCCGACCGCGATCGCTTCGTCCTCAGCAAGGGACACGGCTGCCCCGTCCTCTACGCCGCCCTGGCCGAACGGGGCTTCTTCCCCGTGAAGGAGCTGATGACCCTGCGCCAGCTCGGTGGGCGCCTGCAGGGCCACCCCGAATACGGGACCACTCCCGGCGTGGAGGCGCCCGCGGGCGCCGAGGGCCACGGGCTGAGCATCTCCATCGGGATGGCCCTGGCGGGGCGACTGGACGGGCGGGACTACCACGTCTACACGATGGTCGGGGACGGGGAGAACGACGTCGGGCAGACGTGGGAGGCCGCCATGGCGGCGGCCAACTTCAAGCTGGACAACCTGACGGCCATCCTGGACCGGAATCAGCTTCAGCAGGAGCGACGGACGGAGGACATCATGCCCCTGGAGCCCCTGGCCGAGAAGTGGAAGGCCTTCGGGTGGAACGTCCTGGAGATCGACGGCCACGACATGGCGTCCATTCTGGGGGCCCTCTACGACGCCCGGACCGTACACGACCGGCCCACCATGATCATCGCCCAGACGGTGAAGGGCAAGGGCGTGAGCTTCATGGAGAACGTCCTCCGGTTCCACGGGACGGCCCCGACGGAGGAGGAGCTGGCGCGGGCGCTGAAGGAGCTGGGGGAGGCGTCGTGAGCGAGAGGCGCTGGAAGGTGGAGTCCATGCGGAACCACTTCGGCGAGGCCATGGTGGAGCTGGGGCGTACCCGGGAGGACGTCGTCGTGGTGGGCGCCGACACCACGGAGTCCCTGAAGACGGCCCTCTTCGGGCGGGAGTTCCCCGACCGCCTCTTCAACGTCGGCATCGCGGAGCAGAACATGGTGGCCATCGCCGCCGGCCTGGCCATGAGCGGGAAGATCGCCTTTGCCTGCACCTACTCGGTCTTCGGGACCTCCCAGGTATACAACATCATCCGGCAGTCCGTGGCCTACCCGAACCTCCCGGTGAAGATCTTCTGCAGCCACGCCGGGCTCACGGTCGGGCCGGACGGGGCGACCCACCAGATGAACGAGGACGTGGGCCTCCTACGCTCCCTCCCGAACATGAAGGTCCTCGTTCCCTGCGACGCGCTGGAGGTGGCGAAGGCCGTCCACCTGGCCCCGGAGGTCCCGGGGCCCATCTACTGTCGTTTCAGCCGCGCCAAGTTCCCCGTCCTCACCGCCCCCGAGGACCCCTTCGAGCTCGGTAAGGCGAACGTGATGCGGGACGGGGACGACGTGGCCCTGGTCGCCACCGGCATCATGGTCTCCCGGGCCCTGGAGGCGGCCGAGGAACTGGCGAAGCAGGGGGTCGACGCCCGCGTCGTGAACAACAGCAGCGTGAAGCCCCTGGACCGGGAGACGCTCCTGCAGGCCGCCCGGGACACGGGCGCCGTGGTCACGGCGGAGGAGCACACGGTCATCGGGGGCATGGGCAGCGGGGTGGCGGAGCTTCTCGCCCAGGAGTATCCGGTCCTCATGCGGATCATCGGGGTCCCGGACACCTTCGGGGAGAGCGGGGACGGCTTTGCCCTCCTGGAGAAATACGGGCTGACCGCGGAAAGCATCATTAAGGCGGCCATGCATGTTCTGGCGACCAAGGAGAGGGTCACGTGAAGCTATTCCTGGACACGGCCCACATCCCCCACATCAAGGAGGCGGTGGACTGGGGGGTCCTGGACGGCGTGACCACGAACCCCAGCCTCATCCAGAAGGAGGGTCGCCCCTTCGACGACATCGTGGGGGAGATCTGCTCCCTCGTGGAGGGCCCCGTCAACCTGGAGGTCGTGAGCGAGGAGCACCGGGGCATGGTCACGGAGGGTCGTCAGCTGGCCGCCCTTCACAAGAACGTCGTGGTGAAGGTCCCCATGACCCCGGACGGGCTGAAGGCGGTGCGGACCCTGAAGAAGGACGACATCCGGACCAACGTGACCCTCGTGTTCGGGCCCAACCAGGCCCTCCTGGCGGCCAAGGCGGGGGCCTACATCGTGAGCCCGTTCATCGGGCGCCTGGACGACGCCGGGCACAACGGGATGGACCTCATTCGCCAGATCGTCACGATTTACCGAAACTACGGGTTCGAGACCAACCTCCTGGTGGCCAGCGTTCGCCATCCCGTCCACGTGGTGGAGTCCGCCCTGGCGGGGGCCCAGATCTGCACCGTGCCCTATACGGTCCTGGTGAAGATGTTCAAGCACAGCCTGACGGACGTGGGGCTGCGTGCCTTCCTCGAAGACTGGAAGAAGGTCCCCGAGGACATGCGCCCCTTCTAGACGGCGACTGGGACAGTTTTTAAGGCGAAGGGCCGCCTTTTAGCGGGGCCGACGATGAAACGAAGGGTCGCCAACCTTCTCATTCTCGCCCTCGTCCTCTTCGTGGCCGTGGCCCTCATCAACCTCATTCAGAACCTCCAGGCCCTCCCGGATCCGGGATCGGGATCGGGATCGGGCGGAGGCGGCCCGCCCGTTCTCTTCGCCGTCCCCACCCTGGGGGTCAACCCGCTCATCTTGGCGTGGGTCATGAGCCTGGTGGGCGTCGGCATCTTCTTGGTGGCCTTCCTCTACCTCCGCCCCCGCGGGGGGAGGCTGGGATTCGAAGAGTTCATCCCGCTCATCCTGGGAGCCGTCCTTCTGCTGGCTGTCCTGTTCCTCCTTCAGGACTTTCGGCCGGGGACGGAGGAGCTGATGGAGGAACCGACCGAGGAGGGGGGGACGGGAGCCGGACAGGAACCGCCGCCCGCCGAGGGGCCGGCCCCCTTGAGCCTCTTCCGCGAGGGCCTGCAGGCGACCCCCGGACTCCTCCTGCTCTTCGTTTCCTTCGTCGCCTTCGCGGCCATCTACTACCTCAGGGCCACCCTTCAGGCGCGTCGCGCCCGGGCGCTGGGGCTTTCCATTCAGCGGGAGCAGGAGCTGAAGCGGGAGATGGCCGAGGCCCTCGAGGAACGGATTTATCGCCTTCGGCTGGGTGAGGACAGCCGGTCGGTCATCTTGGGCGCCTATCGGGACATGGTCCGCCTGTTCCGGTCCTACGGTCTGCCGACCCGAAGAAGCCAGACGGCCCGTGAGCTGGAGGTGCTCGCCCTCGAGAAGCTAGGGATTAGCGGCAAGGCCTCCCGAGCCCTTCGCAGGCAGTTTGAGGAGGCGAGGTACAGCTTACACCTGCTGACAGAGGCAAAGCGGCAGGGGGCCATCGAATCGCTCCGTCGCGTCAAGTCCGAGTTGGGGGCCTGAATTGGCGGAGGGTACCGGGGCGCGATCCAGAGTCCCGCGCCCGCGGATCGTGGTGTTGAGGCAGGAGCCGCCTCGAGGGGGGCGGCCGTGGCATCGCCAGGTCCTCGCCTACCTGCTCGTCGTCACGGTCCTGATCATCGCCCTCGCCCTCCTCAGCCCCGGGAGTTCCGACCTGCGGTTCGCCGTCCTGGTCTGGGTCCTCTTAGTGGCCGGAGTCCTCGTCTTCCTCCTCCTCTACCGGCGGGCGGTCCGCGTGCCGCCCTTGGAGGCGCCTGTGGAAGGGGAGCGCGTCGTCCGAGGCGAGCTGGGGCGTCTCGCCGAGACCCTGGGGCGCGCGGAGCGGGGGATGCGGTTCAGCCAGGTCGTGGTCGCGCGGCGGGTCCGCCAGGCCTTCCTCTTGCGCATGCAGTATGAACACGGGCTGTCGGGGGAGGAGCTCGACGCCCTCCTCGCCGACCCGGCGGAGTTCGCGCGTCTCGTGCGGGATCCGATGGTGCGGGCCTTCCTCGAGGACACGGCGCCCACAGAGGACGCCCTGATCCGCAGGGATGCGCCGGGCACGGTCTCCGCCTTCCGCTTCACCCAGGGGAGGAGCTTCACCGCCGGCATCGCCCGGGTGCTCGAGGCCATGGAGGCGTGGCAGTGAAGCTGGATAAGGTGGGAAGCCTCACCCAGGCCCTCGTGGGAGAGGTCTCCAAGGCCATTGTGGGGAAGGAGGAGGTGCTGGAGCGCGTCGCCCTCGCGATCCTCTCCGATGGCCATCTCCTGATCGAGGACTACCCCGGGTTGGGGAAGACGATCATGGCCAAGAGCTTCGCCGCGGCCCTGGGCTGCGAGTTCAAGCGGGTGCAGTTCACGCCCGACCTGTTGCCGGCGGACATCACGGGGACCTACATCTTCAACCGACAGAAGGGGGACTTCCACCTGCGACGAGGCCCCGTCTTCACGAACGTGCTCCTCGCCGACGAGATCAACCGGGCCCCGCCCAAGACCCAGGCCGCCCTCCTGGAGGCCATGCAGGAGCGCCAGGCGACCCTGGAGGGGGAGACCCACCCCCTCGAGAGCCCCTTCCTCGTCATGGCGACCCAGAACCCCATCGAGTTCGAGGGCACCTATCCCCTTCCGGAGGCCCAGATTGACCGGTTCATCATGCGCATCGCCATGGGCTACCCTTCCGCGGACGCGGAGGTGGAAATGCTGAGCCGTCGGGTCGCGCGGAAGCAGGACGACGTGGCGATGGACCGCGTCGCCAGCCCCCGGGAGGTCCTCGAGATGCAGGCGGCGGTGGAGGAGGTGTTCGTGGAGGAGGACGTGGAGCGGTACGCCGTAGAGCTCGTCCGCAGGACCCGGGCGCATACCCGGGTCGAGGTGGGGGCGAGCCCCCGAGGCTCCCTCGCCCTCCTGAAGCTCTCCCGCTCCCGGGCCGCCATGCAGGGGCGGGATTTCGTGATTCCCGATGACATCAAGGAGATCGCCCTCGACGCGTTGGCCCACCGCCTTATCCTGAAGCCGGACCCGATGATTCGGGGGGTGAAACCCGCGGCGATCGTGGACGAGATCCTGCGCGAGGTCCCGGTCCCCAAAGTCGATTAGATGCAGACGGAACTGAGCGCGTGGATCGTGGGCATCGCGGCGGCCTTCCTGGTGGTGGGCCTGATCACCCAGGAGGGCCGCGTCCTCGCCCTGGTCATCCCCCTGGCCGTCTACCTCGCCCTCGGCATGCTCTTCGAGTCTGGGCCTCCTGCCCTCCGAGTCAAGCGCCGTATCGACCGGGAGAACGCCTTCGAGGGGGACCTCGTCCACGTCGGCCTCAAGGTGGAGAACCACGGGCCGGCCGTGGAGCTCCTCGAGGTCCACGATCCCTTTCCTCCCGGACTCGAGCTGGTCGAGGGCAGCAACTACCTGGTCACCGGGCTCGAACGGCACGAGGTCCGAGAGTTCGACTACACCCTTCGACTACGGACGAAGGGCCGCCACGTGCTGGGGCCCATCCTCCTGCGCAGCCGGGACCTCTCCACGTTCTTCGTGCACGAGACCGTCGTGGGGGACACGGCCCCCATCCTCGTGTCTCCCGCCCGGGAGGAGCTCCGGAGGACGAAGGTCCCCCTCTACCGGACGCGCCCCTGGTGGGGCCAGATCCCCTCTCCCTCCCCTGGCCTCGGGACGGACTTCTGGTCAATCCGGGACTACAGCTCCGGGGACGAGATGCGTCGAATCAATTGGAAGGCCTCCGCACGCTTCGACTCCCTCTTTTCGAACGAGTTCGAGGGGGAGCGGAGCGGCGACTTCGTCATCATCCTGGACGCCCGGGAAGAGGCGGCGGCGGGAACGGCCTACGAGAACGCCATCGAGATGGGGGTGCGGGCGGCCATCTCCCTGGCCGACTTCCTTCTGGAGGGGAGAAACCGGGTCGGTCTCATCACGATGCGAGCCGTCCTGGACTGGGTCTACCCGGACTTCGGACATCGTCAGCTCCACCGGATCGTGGGATCCCTGATCAGCGTCAAGCCTGGCGGACAGTGGAGGCTGAGGCACCTGCCTTGGGTCCTGGGCCGTTTCTTCCCCGCGGGCTCGCACCTGATCATCATCTCGCCCGAGATCGACGCCTCGACGCGGAGCGCGATCCTGGAGATGAAGGGCCGCGGCTTCGAGGCCCTTGTCCTCTCCCCGTCGGCGGTGGAGCTGGAGATGCGGCAGATGGGGGAGAACGCCCGCACGCGGGTAGCCTACGGGATTCTGAAGCTTGAGAGGGCGGCCGACCTGGGCCTGCTCCGCCACTACGCCGATGTGGCGGATTGGAGACCGGGCGAGCCCTTGGCCCTGGCCCTAAAGGAGTTGGGAACACGGAAGGCCATTCGAACCTAGTCCTCGCCATCACCTACCTGCCCCTAGGCCTCCTTGCGGCCCTCTCTGGCTGGGCCGTGACCACCCTCGCCTTCGCGCCGATCGGGGTGTTCGCCCTCGCCATCATCCTCCTGGCCACGGCGGCGGTCCTCGGCCTGCTCGGCGCCCTGCGTGGGCTGCCCTACGCCGACCTGGGCGCCCTCTCCCTCGTGGCCGTCACCTTCTTCGGCGTGGGGGTCTTCCTTGCACCCATCCGCCTGGAGGAGCTCTACGCCTTCGTGGGGGTGGGCATCTTCGCCGTCCAGGTCACCCGATTCCGGGCCATGGTGCGCCCCTTCCTGCAGAAGGCCGACCGGGCCGATCGCGAGGCCCTGCGATCCCTGTACGTCAGGTTCCTCCAGCGTCTGGGGTTCCTCGTAATCCTGGTCGTCCTGCTTTCCCTCATCCTCTACGCCGCGGCGACGGCCACCACCTTCGACCTGACGTCGGAGTTCACCGCCTTCGCCCTTGGCCTGGCGATCCTCCTGGCCCTGCTGCTGGTAGCCAGGCTTCGTACGTAGGACATTAGGTTGAAGTACGCGGCCCCGGTTTTGCCCCCTCCGCCCCGATAGTGTAGCGGCCGATCATCCAGGCCTGTCGAGCCTGGGACTCGGGTTCAAATCCCGATCGGGGCGCTCTCCCTCATCGGGGTGCACATTCCGCTGGCCGGGATGCCCGGGCCGCGGCCACGCCAAGGGTTCCCGTGCGCTTGGCGGACCGGGTGGGGCAAGAAGTCCTTCGCCGCCCTCGGTGGCGACCGGGTCCCCCTTCAGGTTCCGCGCACCCGATGGGCCACCTCGGCCACGGGCACCTCCTCCTGGGACCCGCCGGCCATGTCCTTCAGCGCGACCTTCCCCGCCGCCCATTCTCGTTCCCCGACGAGGACCGCGAAACGCGCGCCCAACGCGTTGGCATGGTCCAGGTTCTTGGAGGGTCCCCGTCCCACCAGGTCCACGTCCGCCGAAAGACCGGCCTGCCGCAGCTGCCGGAGCACGTCGTACGCCGCCTCCGCCATGTGGTCGCCGACGGGCAGGACGTAGACGTCCAGCCCCGCCTCGGGGAGCGACACCCCCGCCTTCTCCAGGGACAGGAGGACCCGGTCGAACCCCATCCCGAAGCCCGTGGTCGTTAGGGGGTCCCCTCCCAAGATGTTGGTCAGGGTGTAGGACCCCCCGCCGCAGATCTGGCTCGCGGCCCCCAGGGGCTCATAGTGGAGTTCGAAGACGGCGCCGGTGTAATAGTCGAGGCCGCGGACGACCCCCAGGTCGAACACGATGTCCTCGATGCCGTACCTTGCGAGGAGCCGGCCGAGATCGGTGAGGTAGCGAAGCCCCTCCTGCTCGCCCACCATCTTCTCGGCTTCTGCCAGCACCTCCGGGCCTCCCCGCAGATCCACGAGGGCGACCAGCTTGTCTCGCATGCCCCCGATGCCGGCGTCCTCCAGTTCCTCCGTCAGATCGTCCAGACGGCGCTTGTCGAGGTGGTTGAGAATGCGGGCCTTCCGTTCCTCGTCCACGGCCAGGAGGCCTCGGATCAGCCCGATGTGACCCAGGCGGACTTGGAATCCCGTCAGGCCCGCCTCTCGGACGGCCTCCACCGCGGTGGCGATGACCTCGGCATCCATCTGGAGGAGGTTGCCGCCGAGGATTTCCACCCCGAACTGGTAGAACTCCCGATAGCGGCCGTATTGGGGCTCGTCGTAGCGATAGCAGGTCCCGAGGTAGAAGACCTTCAGGGGCTTCGGGCGGCCCTGGAGCTCGTTGAGATAGAAGCGGATGACGGGGGCCGTCAGCTCCGGGCGGAGGGCGAGTTCCCGACCGCCCCTGTCGCGGAAGACGTACAGCTCCTCCACGATTCCGGGACCCGATTTCGCGATGAAGAGCTGGGCGTGCTCGAAGGTGGGCGTGGCCACCTCGCCATAACCGAACCTGCGGGCCACGCGCATGAAGGCGGCCTGGACGGCACGCCGGCGCGCCATCGCCTCCGGGGTAAAGTCCCGCGTCCCGCGGGGCCGCTCGAACATCGGCAGGTTCCAGGGTTGGCGGTGTTAAAGCTTTTTGTCGAGCAGGAGGCAAGGGTCCGGACATGGGCGGGACGGTCTTCGCACGGCTGAACGAAAGCCAACATATGGGGAGGCAGGGGGGAGGTCGGTGAAACCCCCCGATGGCATTGTGGGGGGGGGGCGTTTCGCCCTTCGTCGGCCTCTTCCCTCGAACCCTAAATAGCACCCCTTCCTCGACCCGACGTTGTCGGCGAAGATCAAGGTGCTTTTCTTCGACATAGACGGCACCCTGTGCGAATACGGCCTCGCCCCCAACGTCGCCCTTCGGCATGCCTGCGAGGCGGTCGGGATCGACGTGGAGCTGGATCATCAGGAGTACTACGACCTCTACAGGGTCGTCCAGGCGGAGAGAGGGTCGGTCGGGTACGAGGGGATCAGCGACGAGGCCTACCGGAGGCTCCTCGCAGCCCACGGGTGGGACGATCCTGCGGTAGCCCGGAAGGTGGCCGCACGGTACCGGAGGGACCGGCTGGACAGCATCGAGCTCTATCCCGAGACGAGGGACGTCCTCGACGCCGTCCACGGAGACTACCCCCTCGGAATCATCTCCAACGGGCCCGGGGAGATTCAGTGGGCCAAGGTGGAAAAGTTCCATCTCCAGTCCTACTTCACGACCGTCGTCATCTCCGGGGAGGTCGGACCGGAGAAGCCGGAGGCCGCCATTTTCCGCCTCGCTCTGGAGCGCCTCAACGGAGAAGCGGGCGCGAGTGCCCACATCGGGGACAATCCCCGGGACGACGTCCGGGGTGCCCGCGGGGCCGGCCTTACGAGCATCTGGGTCAACCGGGGCGTCTTTCCGTCCCCCCGCGGGAACGCAAGACCCCACCACGAGATTCCGGACCTGCGGGAACTCCTGCCCCTCCTCGCAGGGTGACCTACTCCACGGTCACGCTCTTGGCCAGGTTCCGCGGCTTGTCGATGGAGCACCCCCGCTCCCGGGCGGTGTAGTAGGCCAACAGCTGCAGCGCCACGGTGTTGACCACGGGGGAGTAGAGCGGCCGGACCCACGGGACCCGGATCACGGCGTCGACGTACTTCTCCAGCTCCTCGTCCCCCTCGTACCCGATGGCCACGACGGGGGCGCCGCGGGCGCTTACCTCCCCGATGTTGCCGATCATCTTCTGCCAGGTGTGGTCCTGGGGGACCAGGGCGACGACCGGCGTCTCCGCCGTGATGAGGGCCAGGGGCCCGTGCTTCAGCTCCCCGGCCGCATACCCCTCCGCATGCACGTAGGAGATCTCCTTCATCTTGAGGGCCCCCTCCATGGCCATGGGGTAGTTGATGTTCCGCCCGAGGAAGAACATGTCTCGGACGTGGCTGTACTCCCGGGCCAGGGTCTCGATGGCCGGGGCCGCGTCCACCACGGACTGGACGGCCCGGGGCAGCGCCCGGATCTCCTCCGTCCACTTCCGTGCCTCGTCGGGGGTCAGGGTCCCCCGGGTTATGCCGAGGCGGAGGGCCAGGATGTACAGGGCCACGAGCTGGGCGGTGAAGGTCTTGGTCGCCGCGACGCCGATTTCCAGGCCCGCCCGGGTGTACAGGCTCTCGTCGACCTCCCGGGTGAGGCTGGAGTCCACGTAGTTCGTGACCGCCAGGGTCCGGCAGCCCCGACGCTTCGCCTCTCGGGCGGCCCCGATGGTGTCCGCCGTCTCCCCGCTCTGGCTGATGCAGACCACGAGGGGCTTTCCGTCGGAGCGGGCGGCGTAGCGATACTCGGACGCGAGCTCGGCGGAGGCGGGGATGCCCGCGATCGTCTCCAGGATGTACTTCCCCGCTAGGGCCGCGTGGTACGAGGTCCCGCAGGCCACCAGATGGGCCCGGTCCGCGCCCCGGAGGATCTCCAGGTTCTCGAAGTCGCTCAGGCGGCCCAAGAGGGTCGCGTGGATGACCTCCGGCTGCTCGAAGATCTCCTTCAGCATGAAGTGGGGGAAGCCCCCCCGCTCGGCGTCCTCCACGTCCCACCTCACGACCTCCGGCTCGCGCTCGACGACGGCGCCATCGGGGGCGTGGACTTCGACACCCTGGGGCGTGAGGACGGCCAACTCGCCGTCCCGGAGGTAGAGGACCCTGCTGGTCGACCGCAGGAGGGCGGGAACGTCGGAGGCGAAGAGGTTCTCCCCCGTCCCCAGGCCCAGCACGAGAGGGCTGTCTCGGCGGGCGACGACCAGCTTCCCCGGTTCGTCCGCGTGGGTCAGGGCCAAGGCGTAGGCCCCCTCGATGTGTGAGAGGACCGCCCGGAGGGCCTCCTCCAGGTTGCCCGCGTAGGCGTCCTCGACGAGGTGGACCACGACCTCCGTGTCCGTCTCGGAGGTGAACTTGTGGCCCTTGGCCCGCAGCGCCTCCCTGTGGGCCCCGTAGTTCTCGATGATGCCGTTGTGGGCCAAGGCGAGCCGTCCCGTGCAATCGAGAAAGGGATGGGCATTGGGCTGGCTCGGGACGCCGTGGGTGGCCCAGCGAGTGTGGCCGATGCCCAGGGTGCCGGGGAGCTCCGGGAGGCCATCCTCCAGCTCCCGAATCTCCCCCTTGTCCTTGTAGACCCGCAGCTCGCGGTCGACGACGGCCACACCGGCGGAGTCGTAGCCCCGGTACTCGAGCCCCTTGAGGGCCTCCAAGAGGATGGGGAGGGCAGGCCGTTCTCCCGTGTAGCCCACGATCCCGCACATCTACGTCACCCGTGCGCCGTCAGGGAGATTTCCGCGGAGCGTCGACCCGGAGGCCGCTATGGTGCGCGCACCCACGATGGTTCCCGCCAGGACGCCCACGCCGCTCCCTAGGACGGAGTCCTCCCCCAGGAACGAGCCCACGAGGGCGACCTCGTGCCATTCCCCCTCGATCTGAACCGTGGCCGCCTCCGCCGGGGCGGCGAGGTGGGAGGCGCTTCGGACGCCCCGCCCCAGGACGCTGTGCGAGACGTACGAGAAGGCCCCGAGGGAGCAGTCCGGCATGATCAGGCTCTCCTCCACGACGGAGGAGGCCCCGATGGTGACGTTCTCCCCGATGGAGGTGGAGGGATAGATCGTGGCGTGGGGTCCTACCTCGCACCCCTCCCCGATGGCGACCGGGCCCTGGACGTACGCCCCCGCCCGGAGGACGGAGCCCTCCCCGAGGGCCACCGGGCCTCGAAGGATGACCCCCTCTTCCACCTTCCCTGCGATCTGCTCCTTGAGGGACTGGAGGGCGACGGCGTTAACCTTGAGGAGGTCCCAGGGGTAGACCGCGTCGATCCAGGTCCCCTCGGTGGGGATGGCCGTGAGCTTCCGCTTCCGGGCGAGCGGCTGGAGGATGGCGGGGATGTCGAAGACCCCCTTCTTGCCCCGTCGTTCGGCCTCCTTCAGGAAGGAGGGGTCCAGCCCGTAGATGCCCGTGTTGATGAGGTTGCCGATCCGCGCCTCCGGCTTTTCCACGATGTCTTGGACGCGGGTGCCGTCGAGGGTGACCACGCCGTACTTCGAGGGTTCCTCGCTCTCGGTGATGACGACGGAGGGGATGGCTCCCGCCTGGAGGGCGTCTTCCACCGTCCGCGCGTCGATCACGTTGTCCCCCGGGAGGACGAGGAAGTCGTCCTCCAGCAGCTTGGCGGCCTGGAGGAGGGCGTGGGCCGTGCCGAGCTGCTTGCCCTGGGTGACGTACTCGATGGCGGCCCCCCACTCCTTCCCGTCCTGGAAGTGGGTCATGATGCGCTCCTTCCGGTACCCCACCACCATGACGATGTCCCGGAGCCCGTTCTCCACGAGGGCCTGGACCACGTACTCCAGGATGGGCCGGTTCGCGACGGGAATCATGACCTTGGGTTCCGTGCGGGTGAAGGGCCCCAGACGCGTGCCCTCTCCGGCGGCGAGAACGATGGCCCGCAACGACGTCACCTGCGCATCCTGACCGGCGTAACGTGGGCCATGACTAGATTAGCTTTTCCTCCCGGTTATCCCCGATTCAGGCGCGGGAGGTCGACGACGGTGTAGGCCACGCGCTTCTCGGTGCCCTCGTTGGCGGCCTCAAGCCCGGTGATGACATCGGGGGAGGAGTCCTCGGAGGCGATCAGGAGGACGTCGACGCCGCGCTGGGCAGCTTCATGGGCCGCCGCGACGGGGGCGAACTCGAAGTCGGGGGTAATCTCGAGCTTTTCGGCAAGAACGCGGGCCACCACGTCGCTGACGCCGACGACCCCCTCGTGAGTCGCTATGAGGCGGCGAGCCTCCGCGAGGTCCACGGCCGCCGTGCCCCGCTGCGCGGAACCGGGAACGCGAAGGACGGTGATCGTACCGGGCTCCAGCTCCACCATCCCCTCCAGGTCCACGATCGCGACGTCCTCCCCTTGGTCGACGGATTGAAGCGACCGACCCCGGGAGGAGGATTCTCGGTGGGGGTAGGCGACCAACCGTCCGCCCTCCATGAACAGGCCCACCTCGTCCCCCGTCTGGATCGCCTCGCCGGCGATGGCCGAGGCCATGTCCAGGATCCGGGTCTCGGCGTAGGACCGCTCCACGAACTCCCGCAGCTCCCGCAGGCGGTCATGGAGGGCCTCCACGCCGGCCATGGTGGCGGCGTAAACGCCGTTCTCCCGGTGGACCAACCCTTCCTCGGTGAGGGCGGCCAGGTAGCCCGAGACCCCTTGGACGCTCAGGTCGAGCTTCTCGGCCAGGCTCTTCATGCGGGCATGCCGGCCCGTGGTGATCTCGAGGAGGAGGAGGAGACGGGTGCCCTCGCGGACGTCCCGCAGGAGTTTCATCGGTTCGTGGATGTCCCGTGGGCTATGTAAGAATGGCGACCGGTCGGGTCCCAGCGATGTCCTTCCCTGCCCGGTTCCCTCTCCGACGCCAGACGTATAGGGGTCTGCCGTGATGGGGGGTCGTGAACCGGGTTCTCACCCTCGTAGTCGCGGTTCTCGTCTCGGTGCTCATCGCGATGGGCGTCGTGATTCTCGTCTTCGTGTTGCCCCCTTACCTCGAGGTCCCTGTCGGCGATCTCGCCCTGGAGACGGTCTACGAGGGCCTGAACACCCCCGTCGCCTTCGCCTTCGCCCCCGATGGCCGAATCTTCTACAACGAGCTGCAGGCGGGCGGTGTCCGCATCATTAAGGACGGCACGGTCCTCCCCACCCCCTTCGTCTCGCTGAATGTCGTCGGGCGGAACGAGATGGGCCTCCTCGGCCTCGCGCTCGACCCCAACTTTGGCGCGGAGCCCTTCGTGTACGTCTTCTACACCTACCAGGACGGGGACGAGACGTTCAACCGCCTTTCCCGCTTCGCGACCCTCGGCGACGTCGCCGGGCCGGAGGAGGTCCTCCTGAACGAACTCCCCGCCAACGAATTCCACAACAGCGGACGCGTCGGATTCGGTCCGGACGGCCTCCTGTATGCTTCCCTAGGGGACACAGGCGACGAGCTCCAATCGCAGGATCCCCTGACCCTGCCGGGCAAGATACTCCGGCTACACCGAGACGGCGCCCTTCCGGGGGACAACCCCTTCGCGGTGTCCTACACCTACCTGTACGGGATTCGAAACGTCTTCGGATTCGACTTCTCGCCCGACGGAACCCTGTTCTTCACGGAGAACGGCCCCCGGGGGAACGACGAGGTCAACCGGGGCCTCCGCGGCGCGAACTACGGCTGGCCCGTGGTCCAGGGGACCGATTCCGATTCCCGCTTCGTCCCGCCGCTGGCCGTCTTCTCGCCGGCCATCGCCCCGACGGGGTTGGGCTTCTACACGGGCGACCGGCTCGGTCCGTCCCACACCCAGCTCCCGTACTTCGGCTCCTGGAACTTCGGCCGTCTCTACCGGCTCGTGGAGGACACCGAGGCGGCCTCGGGCTTCCGGGCGGAATTCGTCCTGGATCCGGGACTGGGAGGGGTCCTGGATGTCGTGAACGGCCCGGACGGGTACCTGTACGTCAGCTTCCCCGACCGGATTGCGCGGGTCATCCTCGAGCCGGCCGCGTCCATGGCCCCCCATTCCGGAGTTCTGCCTGTCGCCGCGCGCGAGGCGACGCTCGCCCGTCCGACGTGACCGCTGCCCCGTCGCCGCGCCCCCGCACAAGGCTTAAGAGCGAAGTTCGACTCACCGAGTTCGCCGAGAAGGAGGGGCCGGTGGCTTAGGTTGGTCTAGAGCGCCCGGCTGATAGGTTCTCGGAACGCAGAGACCGGGAGGTCGCCTGTTCAAATCAGGCCCGGCCCACTCCTTACCGCGCGGGTAGAAGGGGCGCGTCCCAGCCGTGGGCTCCCTAGTTTATTATAACGCAGTCCCTACTTGCGCGCCATGGTCGTCGTCTCCCTCGACTACGGGGATCTCACCTCCCTGTTGGGGAAGGAGGTCCCCTTGGCCGAGCTGGAGGAGGCCATCCCCCTGATGGGGGCCAGCCACCAGGGGGTCGAGGGGGAGACCCTCCGCATGGAGATCGACCCCGACCGCCCCGACCTCTACTCCATCGAGGGTCTGGCCCGGGCCCTCCGGGGGTTCCTCGGCATCGAGACCGGCCTTCCTCGCTACAAGATGAAGGTCAGCGGCATCGACCTCATCGCGGACGCGAACGTGAAGGCGGTGCGCCCCTACGTGGTGGGAGGCCTCGTGGAGGACCTGACGCTGACGGACGAGCTCGTCGCCTCCATCGTGGAGCTCCAGGAGCGCCTCCACACAACCCTGGGCCGGAAGCGGAAGAAGGTCGCCATCGGCCTCCACGACTTCGACGCGGTGGAGGGCCCCCTCCGTTACCAGGCCTGCAAGCCGGAGGAGGCGCGGTTCGTCCCCCTCGGCAGCACGGGGGAGATGAGCCTGGGGGAGATCCTCGAGAAGCACGAGAAGGGGCGGGAGTACGCCTGGATCCTGGAGGGCAAGGCGAGGCTGCCCCTCATCCTGGACGTGGAGGACCGGGTCCTCTCCTTCCCCCCCATCATCAACGGGCAGGTGACGGCCCTGCGTCCCGAGACAAAGAACGTCTTCATCGACGTGACGGGCACGGACCTCCCGGCGGTGCAGGGGGCCCTGGCGATCCTCATCACCGCCATGGCGGAGCGCGGGGGAGCCCTCCGATCCGTCACGGTCATCTACCCCGAGGAGGCCCGGGAGACCCCTGACCTGGAGGCGCGGGTCCGGGAGCTGTCCCTCGCCCGGGCGAACGACCTCCTCGGCCTCGACCTGTCGGCCCGGGCGGCGGTCGCGGCCCTCAAGCGGATGCGCCTCGGGGCGCGGTCGCAGAAGGGCCAGATTCGCGTGGCCATTCCCGCGTACCGCACCGACATCATGCACGAGGTCGACCTCATCGAAGATCTGGCCATCGGGCACGGGCTCCGCAAGATCAGACCGGTCATCTCCCGCGCCATGACCATGGGCGAGGCCGCCGCCGTCAACGAGTTCACGGAGATTCTGCGGCAGGTCCTGGTCGGCCAGGGCCTCCAGGAGGTCCGCACCCTTACCTTCCAGGATGGCGAGGGGGCGTACCAACCGCGGCCACCGAGGCTTCGGTTGGCGAACCCCATCACCTCCGATCTCACGGTGGTCCGGTCCAGCCTCCTCCCCTCCCTCCTGGAGGTCCTCCGCCGGAACCGGCACCGGGAGCTCCCCCAGCGCATCTTCGAGATCGACGACGTCGTGCTGGAGGGGCGCAACCGGCGGCGGGTGTCGGGGGCCCTCATCCACCCCAAGGCCGGGTTCACCGAGGTGAAAGGCCTCGTCCTGGGCATCCTGCGGGACCTGGGGTTGGAGGGGGACGTGGAGGAGGAGGAGGACGAGAACCTGCTTGCGGGTCGCGGGGCCCGGCCGGTGGTGGACGGGCAGGGACTGGGCCTTCTCGGCGAGCTCAAACCCGAGGTGATCACGGCCTACGAGCTGGCCAACCCGGTGGCCGTCTTCGAGCTCGACGCAGGCGCCCTCCACGCTCTTCTCGGCGGGTGAGGCTCCCATCCCGTCCGCCGGGCGCCACCGTCAAGGGTTAAAACCGCTTGGATGATGAGGAGACGCGCTGCGGTAGCTAAGCCTGGACAAAAGCGCCGGCCTTGAGAGCCGGTGGGCCGCAAGGCCTTCGGGAGTTCGAACGTCC
>JBHIDH010000007.1:0-49122 GCA_046759985.1 Thermoplasmata archaeon | reverse complement strand
GCGCCGTTGTAGCGCACGAACCGTACCATCCGCCCCTTGGGAAGACGGCGCCGGTAGGTCCAGACCTCGTTCAGGGTGAAACTCGTGAGGATGCCCGCCACGATGGCGAGAAGACCGGCCGTCAGGTAGTGGAACGCGTACGCCCCCACGAGGGCAAGGAGGATGAACTGGTTGATCCCGGCGGCCAAGAGACCCACCACGAGGAAGAGGCGCAGGGGAGACCGGGTCGTGAGGAACGATACGAGGCTGGCGGCCTCCCGCGTGCTGGACAGCTTGCTCTCCCCCCACAGCCGTTCGCGGAACCGGATGGGGACCTCGGCGATCCGCATGCGGTGCTTCTTGGCGAGGTTGACCACCTCCACCTGGAAGTTGAAACTCTTCGCCGAGCCCTCCCGCACGACCACCCGGGCCATCGCGCGGCTGTAGGCCCGGAATCCCGTGGTGAGGTCCCGTTCCGCCGCCCCGAGGGAGAATCGAGACAGGCGGTTCGCCACGTAGCTGATCGCCCTTCGCCGGCGCGGCCACCCCACCACCTCGCCCCCGGCCACGTAGCGACTGCCCAGGACCAGGTCGGCCGCTTCCCGAAGCAGTCGCGGGATGTCCCGGGGATCGTGGCTCAGGTCCCCGTCCATGGTGACGATGCGCGTCGCGCCGTGTTCGAGGGCGTAGGCCATCCCCTCCCGGAGGGCCGAGCCGAAGCCCTGGGTCCGTTGGAGGAGGAGGGAGAGACGCGGGTCGTGCGCCCACTTCTTCGCGATAAACTCCCGCGTCCCGTCCTGGGATCCGTCGTCCACGACGAGAACCCGCCACGCGGGATTCATGTTCAGGAGTTGAGGCAGGAGGATGGCGAGGTTTCGTCTCTCTTCCAGAGTTGGAACTAGAACCCACACAGAATCCTGCCTCATACAAGGGCCTCGGCGATATTCTCATCGGTGATAAGAGATTGCCTGAAAAAGGTTTGGGACTCGTTGTCGGAGCCGTCAACGGACGCGGGGGCCAGGCGAGGAAGGCGGGCGAGGGAACGTTATTAACCGACCCTAGGAATGGCCCGTCACCCGACGCCGTCCGAGGTCTCCTATGGCGCGTCCTCCCCGAGTCGCCCTGGTCGTGCTGAACTGGAACGACTGGGAGGACACACGAAGGTGCCTGGACTCCCTCGCGGACCTGTCCTATCGCCGCCGCGAGACGATTGTCGTGGACAACGGCTCGAGGGATGGGAGCCCGGATCGCGTCGCCGAGGGTTTCCCGGCCGTGAAGCTCGTCCGGCTCCCGGCGAACAGAGGGTACGGCGGCGGGATGAACGCGGGCATCCAGGCGGCCCTCGCCGAAGGCTGCGATTTCGTCCTCTGCCTCAACAACGACATGACCGTTGAGCCGGGCTTCCTCGAACCCCTCGTGGAGGCCGCCGGAGACGAGGCGACCGTTCCGTACCCGGCCATCTACCAGGGGGACCATCCGGACCTCCTGGACAGCGCGGGGAACCGCGTGAGCTACACGGGCCTGACGGGCCTCGTAGCCCATGGGGCGCGGGAGATCCCCCCAGGCCTCGAGGTGGACTACACGGAGCTCCCCCTCCTCCCCCGCGCCCTCCTGGCGCGCATCGGGGGCTACAAGGAGGAGTACTTCGCCTTCTACGAGGACGTGGACCTGGGGGCGCGCATGCGGGCCGCGGGGTGGACCCTACGCCTGGTCCCGGAGTCCAGGGTGTACCATCGGCGGGGGCGAACGACCCGACGCGTCCGCGGCCTCGTATCCTACTACAGCGTCCGGAACCGCCTCCTCCTGATGCGGGACAACGGCACCCGCGGCCGATGGCTCCTCACGGTCCTCCACGTCCTCCTCCTCACCCTCCCGTTCCTGATCCTCCGCGCCCTCGCAAACCCGCGGTCGGGGCACTCCCCCCGCCACCTCCTCCTCGGGTTGGTCGACGGCCTCCTTCCCTGGCGCCGCGGCCTCGTGCGGGCGTGGCCGGCCCCCCCCTAGCCCGCCTCCCAGACCGCCAGGGCGCTGTAGTAGGGAGGGCCCTTCCGGACCCCCCGGAGATACCGGATCAGGCCGGTAAACAGGCGGCGGGAGGCCGTGCGCTCCCGCGTCATGTACCAGAGCCAGTCCTCCACGCTCTGGGTGGGGCGGAGGGAGACGCGGGGGAAGTAGAGCCGGAGGTCCCCCACGGTGGGATGGCCGCAGGCCAGGTGCTCCTCGATGTTGGGCTCCGGCCGTCCGTAGCGACGCGCGAACCAGCGCTGGAAGGCCTCGTCAGACGAGGCGGCCTGGTAGGTGCCGTCCTCGCTCTCCAGGGGCATGTGGAGGAAGCCCCCTCGGCGCGCCACGCGCTGCAACTCCCGCGCAAAGGCAGGTCGTGCGTCCTTCGGGACGTGCTCCAGCACGTCCATGGCCACCACGAAGTCGAAGGCGTCGTCCTTCACGGGAAGGGTCGCCCCGCTTCCGACGAGCTTGGCTCCCTCCGCGCGCAGGCGGAGGAGCGGGCGCGACAGGACGTCAACCTGCACGAGGTGGCCCGCCTCCAGGTACGCCGGGAGCAGGAAGAACTCCAGACCGAACCACCCCGGCCCCACCTCGAGGATCCTCGTCTCGGGCTCCAGCCGCTTCTCCAGGACCTCCATGAGCGCGGCGTAGCGATGCCAGGTGTCCAGGGCCGTCGACCAGAGGAGCGCCTCGCGGAGTCCGAAGGTCGGCCCCTTCCACCGATAGAACCGGCCGCGCAGCCAGCGATAGAGGTTGCTGCCGGTCGCCTCGCGCGCGGGACCTGCCCCCACGGGCATCGAGGCGGAATCGGTCCCCCGCTTAAGAGGTTCCTACCGGGGAGGGACAAGCCTTTATCCCGCTCCGGCACCTGAATTGTCCCGTGCGGGTCCTCCTCTTCACCGGCAAGGGCGGCGTGGGCAAGACGAGCATCGCCGCCGCCACGGCCCTGGAGCTGGCGCACCGCGGACACGAGACCCTGGTCATCTCCACCGACCCCGCCCACAGCCTCGGGGACGTCTTCCAGAAGCCGATTTCCAACACGCCGACCCCCCTCGCCCCCCACCTCGCCGGCCAGGAGATCACCGTGGTCGAGGCCCTCCGGGAGTACTGGTCCGAGGTCAAAGATTACCTCCTGGAGCTCTTCGCCGCCCAGGGGGTGGAGGACGTCTCCGCCGAGGAGCTGGCCATCCTCCCGGGGTTCGACGAGCTCGCCTCCATCCTCTACGTGGACGCCCACCACCAGGCGGGCAAGTACGACGCCCTCGTCGTCGACACGGCGCCCACGGGGGCGAGCCTCAAGCTCCTCAGCCTGCCGGAGATGGCGCAGTGGTACATGGAGCGCGTCTTCCAGGTCGAGAGGGGGCTGGCCCACATCGCCCGTCCCCTGGCCCGGGCGTTCCTCCGCACGCCCATCCCGGAGGACAGCGTCTTCGAGGGGATGGAGCGCCTCTACGTCACCATCGAGCGGGCCAAGCGCCTGCTCCAGGACCCCGAGACGACCTCCGTGCGCCTCGTGACCAACGCCGAGAAGCTGGTCATCGCGGAGACCCGCCGGGCCTACACCTACCTCTCCCTCTACGGCTACCCCACGGACGCCCTCATCGTCAACCGCCTGCTCCCGGAGGACGCCGGGGACTACCTGGAACGCTGGGTGGAGCTGCAGGAGGAGAACCTCGGCCTCATCGAGGACTCCTTCAAGGGGCTGCCCATCCTGAAGGTGCCCCTCCTCCGGGACGAGGTCATGGGCGTGGACCGCCTCCGGGAGGTGGCCTCCTACCTCTACGAGGACCGGGACCCCCTGGCCATCTACGTGAAGGAGCGGCCCTTCGAGATCGTCAAGGAGGAGGCGGGCCGGGTCTCCCTCCGCCTCAAGGCCCCCTTCCTCCAGAAGGGGGACCTCACGGTGCTCAACCGGGGTGGCATCCTCGTGGTGGAGGCCGCCAAATGGCGGCGCATCTTCACCCTCCCCGAGGTGCTGATGGACTACGAGCCCGTGGGGGCGGAGCTGGAGGACGATTACCTCGCGATCCGGCTGCAGGAGCCGGCCGACGTCGCCTAGCCGCCGGCGTTTCCGCACCCTTTAAGGCCTGACGGGGGCTATCCGGGGCAAGGAGGAAAGTGGATGGACATCAAGCTACGCGTCCCCCAGTTCTTCCCCGAGATGGGAGAGGTCTGGAAGCACCTCCGCGCGGCCCGCCTGGAGTTCCTCGAGGCGGTGAAGGCCTTGGCCCAGGCCCGCATCGACCAGATCAAGAGCGGGGCCAAGAAGTCCAAGCTGAAGCGCATCGAGGTCAAGTAGCTCGGGTCGGCGGCCGCCCCCTGGGCCCCAAAGACCCTGCCGATCGCAGGGAGTATGTTTCAGTATAATCTACAAGACAGAAACATACTTGCTTAAGTACCATGTATGCTATATCGTTCTATATTGAAGGAAGGCATACTAGAATCCTTGCGGAAGGAACTCCTTACGCGCAGCCCGATCGTGGCCTTGCCCGAGGAGGTCTGGAAGCGGACGGGGGCCCTGAACACCTGGGGAACGAACGCAATCGAAGGAAACACGCTGACCCAACGTGACGTGGAGACCCTCCTCCTGGAGGACCGAAGCGTCGGGAACCGCCCCCTCTCCGACGTGAGAGAGACAATCCAACACGGGGAGTCATTTCGAGGGCTCCCAAACCGGGTCCCTGCCCCGATTCGGATGGGGACGGCCCTGGAACTTCACGAAGAGGTGTTTCGCGGAATCTATCCCGATGCCGGGACCTGGAGACGCATAACCGTCTTCATCCGGGGATCGAGGCACACGCCTCCACGGCCCGAGGCTGTGATTTCGTCCATGACCGCGTGGGAGCGGGAGTACCATCAAAGAGACGTGGAAGGAGAACCTGTCTTTGGGTTGGCCGCGTGGATGCACCATCGGTTTGAGTCGATTCACCCCTTCCGGGACGGCAACGGTCGAGTGGGGAGGCTGCTGCTCAACCTGCACTTCCTGCGTCACAGTTGGCCGCCTCTCCACGTCCTTCCACCGGATCGCAATCGGTACCTCGATGCATTGGAGGCTGGCCACACCGGAGACCTCGTCCAGCTGGCGGAGTTCCTGCGTGAGGCCATGTCACGGTCTCTGTTGGACCTCCTGGATCAGATCGGAACGATAAGGGACGAGCTCCGGCCCCTGGCAGATTTCGAGGACGGTGGTCCCTACTCGGCGAAGTATCTTGCCTTACGGTCGGGCCAGGGCAACCTTCCGGCAGTCATGAGGCGGGGCAGGTACCATACGAGCGAGCGAGCGCTCGGATTATACCGGGAGGAGGTGGGCAGGTCATGAAGGATTCGGAGACACGGACCGAAGAGGCGGGCTACTTCTGGCACTAGCGTTAGCGAAATCATGAGCTGATGCCTACGGACCGTGCCATGCCGATCGTCTTCGCCAGAAAGATTGGACTTTCGGGCAGTCACGTTGCGAAGGCAGGGCAACCTGTGTTGAATGACGACACGGAATCGTCTTGAGAAGGTCGATTGTCTCAGGATTGAGCGGAACGGTGATCCTCACGGTATCGTTATAGGGAAACAGTAAGATTCCCACTGGGGGAGTTCATGACCACTACGGAGGAAAACTGGAAGTTATTCATCATCGCGGCCATCACAGCAGGGGTGATTGGCGGCGCTACGTGGCTCGGAGTGGCCATCCTTACGAGCTTTGGATTTACCGGGGTTCTCGGGGCAATCCTCATCTTCACCCTCATCTTGGCTGTCCTCGGAGTCTTCGCCATCATCGGCCTATTCTGGCTGATTTTTTCCGTCCTCCGGGTAGGGGATTCCCTGGAGGAGAGAGAGGAACGGCCACCGTAACGCCTACGATTTCCAGGATGTGCCTATAAGGCAGTCGGGGGATAGGCCGTTATGGCACGCTCGCTCGCACCAGAGACGATTTAAGGGTTCGAGATTCTCCCTTTAACTGGTGGCTACTGGAGGTTCAGGGAAAGAGGATAGCCTCTCTCGGGCCTCTGGTAGCCACCGGAAAGTTCGGGTGAGACACCTCCCAAAAAGAGAGGCCCTTCCACGATGGAGTCCCTGCCGAATCGATACCGACGAGTGGGAGCTAATCTTCCCTAATGGGCTGCGTATCCTGATAGACAAGCGAGAAAATCAATGCTCAGACTCAAACTCGTCTCACAAGAAACCGACAGACTGAGTTACACGTGGGCCAGGAAGGCCTCGACCCGCGTGAAGGCCCACGGGAGGAGAAGGGAGACGGCGAGCCCCACCAGGAGGAAGAGGGGCAGGACGAGGAGGGGGTCGGCGAGGCCCAACCCGAAGAGGGTGAGTCCGGCGACGACGGGGAGCCCGAGGAGGAGGCGGAGGGCGGCGGTCCCCCACCCGGGCGGCCTCCTCATGCCCACCCACTCCCCCTCCAGCACGTAACCCACGGACAGACCCGTGAGGAGTCCCCAGTTGAGGGAGGCGGCCTCGCCCAGGAGCGTCAGGACCCCGCCCAGGATGGCGGGGAGGAGCCCCGCCAGGAGGAGCTTCGCCCGGACCCCTAGGCGACCCCAGAGCGGGGCGCGGAATCCGACGTAGGCCGCCACCCCCAGTCCCAGGCCGAGGGCCACGCCCCCGAGGACATCGCCGATGAAGTGGACCCCGAGGTAGACGCGGGAGAAGGCCACGAGGGCCGCCACGAGAACGGCGACGGGGATCCACGCTCCCCGGGACACCAGGGCGATGCCCGACCAGAAGGCGGTGGAGGTCTGGGCGTGGCCACTGGGGAAGCCGTTACTCGTCAGGGGGGAGGGCGTATGGAACGCCGGGGACGGCCTCGGCATCCCGAAGAGGGCCTTCAGGTACCCGTTCACGGCCCCGCTGACCAGCAGGAGGAGGCTCAGGAAGAGGCCGAGTCGCTTGTCCCAGAGCCAGTAGATGAGGACCACGGCAGCCAGGAAGAAGAGGATGCCGCCCGTGGAGGTGATGAGCACGAAGAGGGCGTCCAGGAAGGGGCTGGACGCCTCCCGGAGGGCGCGAATCGGCCCCTCCGCGAACAGAAAATCGGCCATCCCGCCCCCCAGGCAGGGGGGGTTCTTAGGCCTTGGGCCGACCCATTTTTGCCAGCTGGTGATAAGGGGCAACTACCGCTTATATAGCTGCGAAACGAGGCTCTTCCATGACTTCTGAGGCCGCCTGTGAACTGTGCGGGCAGCCCATTTCGGCTGCGGTGGGCCGGTCCAAGCACCTCCACCTCGGGACCACGGGCAAGGACGTCGATCTGTGCAGCGACTGCTACATCGCCACGGGCGACGGCGCGGACGAGGAGTTCCTCGAGTTTCTCCTCTCGGCCCCCAAGGCCTAGGAGAAATCCACGGAGAGGTCGAAGCGGACCTCCGGCCAGACGAGGCTCACGTTGTACTCCTTCCCCGTGAGGACGACCTTTACGTTGCCCAGGGAGGACTTGTAGCGGGTCGACGGCCGGCCACGCCCCTCGGGAATCGCCTGCTCAAGCCGCAGGAGCCCCTCCCGGTACAGGGCCTTCACCCGGCGATAGCACGCGCGAATGGGGAGTCCCGACGCCTTCGCGATGTCCTTGACGGGCAGGTACTCCTCCGCCGTGGCCTGGAGGATCCGGACATTCACCTCGTCGAAGAGGGCGAGGAGAAAGCTGGGGAACCGGGCGGGGGCAGGGGGCATGTCGGGGTCGAGCCCCGAGGGGACTTCCTCCATCTCTAGGGTGCCCAAGGCGGTCCTCGGAGCTCCCGTCCCGGCGCGGGCGATTTAACCATGTCGCCGCCACTATCATCCCTGAGAGGCGAGGGACGAATGTTCGGTGAACCTCGGGATTCCCTGGATGCACGTCCAGAGATTGACGGATAAGCCTTATATGATGACCCTCGGTATGCGTCTGGCATTACAATCGTCTGTGTGGTGCCGGGGGTTTTAGACCCATGGGGGCCGGGGACCTAGCGGGCGTCCGACTCCTCGATTCCTCCCTCGAGCGGGAGATTTACAGCCAGGACCAGGCCGAGGTCCCCGCCGAGATACGACGCCTGTTCCTTCGGAAGCCCGTCGCCACGGTGGCCCAGCCGCGAAGCGAGAAGGAGATCGCCCGGGTCCTCCGGTACGCCGCCGACCACGACCTCCCGGTGGTCCCTCGGGGGGCCGCCTCCTCCCCCTACGGAGGGGCCCTCCCCCTCCGCGGCGGCATCGTCCTGGACCTCTCCCTGCTCCGCACCATCGTGGCCTTCGACCCGGAGGCCGGCGTCGTCACCGTGGAGGGCGGGGTCCGGTGGGCCGACCTGGACCAGTTCCTCGCGGGGAACGGCTACGCCCTGCGATCCCACCCCACCAGCTGGTGGTCCACCGTCGCGGGGTGGCTCAGCACGGGCGGGTACGGCCTCTACAGCCTGGGCTTCGGGCCCTTCGCCTCCCAGGTCGCCTGGATTCGCGTCGTGGATTTCACGGGGACGCGCACGCTGGCCGGCGGGGATGAGGCCTTCCGCTACTACGTCCACACGGAGGGGCAGATGGGGGTGGTGGCCCAGCTCGGGCTGAGCGTCCGACCCCGCCCCCCCGCCCAGCACCCTCTCCTGTTCACCTACCCCGGACCCGACGAGGCCCTGGCGGCCGCCCGGTCCGTCGCCGAGGCCTTCGACCCGGTCCACATCACGTACTACGACCCCCACCGCCTCGGGGAGCTCAACGCCTTGCAGGGGCGCGAGGTCCTGGACGAGGCGCACAGCCTCTTGGTCGTCACGGAGGACGAGGGGAGGCGCGAGGACCTCGCCGCCGTGGGGGGCGCGCAGGTCGAGCACCACCAGGCCTCCTTCCTCTGGGAGCACCGCTTCTTCCCCATGCAGGTGAAGCGCCTGGGGCCCGGCATCCTGGGGGCGGAGGTCCTCCTCCCCCTGTCCTCCATCCCCCGCTACCTCGCGAAGGCGGAGCCCCTGGCGGCGCGGTTCGGCGCCACCCTCGCCCACGAGGCCCACCTGGTCTCCCCCACGGAGGCCCTCCTCATCTCCTCCTTCCTCACGGACCCCGGGGACCTGGCGCGGTACCTGCCCCACATGGTCCTCGTCCTCCTCCTCCACAAGGTCGGCATCCGCGCCGGAGGGCGCGCCTACGGCCTGGGCGTGTGGAACCGTCCGTTCCTCCGGAACTGCTACACCCGCCGGGAGATGCGCGCCTACCGCGCCTACAAGCGGCGGGTGGATCCCCAGGGACTCCTCAACCCCGGGAAGGCCTTCGACCCGGGGGCCGATCCCTTCCTCCCCGCCTGGTCCCTCACCCCCTTCCTCCTCTCCCCCCTCCTGGTTCGGGCCGCCGGCCGGCTCCTCCCGCGGATGCGGATGGGTCCCCCCCCGAGGCCGATGCTGCGGGACCTGGCGCCCCCCGGCCTGGAGGGGCCCACGCCGGAGGACCTCCGGTCCGCGGCGGAGTGCGCCCACTGCGGCGCCTGCATCACGGTCTGCCCCGCCTACCTGGCGGACAAGACGGAGCTCGTGACCGCCCGGGGGAAGCTCCTAGCCATGGAGAAGATGGCCCACGGGGAGACGTTGGAGCGGGAGGAGGCGTGGGGCCTCTTCGACTGCATCCACTGCGGCGCCTGCACGAACGTGTGCCAGAGCGCCATCGATCTGGTCCCCGTGTGGGACCGCCTGGAGAACCTGGTAGCCCGCCGATACGGGAAGCCCCGGGAGCGGCTGGAGGCCTTCACGAAGCGGGTGGAGGCGGAGGAGGAGTACCACGAGCTGGTGAACCGCGGGCTGGCCTACCCGATCCAGACTCCTCGGGGAGGGCGCCGCGATGTATGAGCGGTACGAGATCCCCATCCAACACGCCGCCGCCCCGAAGGAAGCCCCGAGTCGCTTCCAGGTCATCCGGGGGGAGGACTGCATCCACTGCGGGACCTGCGTGAGCGCCTGCCCCTACGGGGTGCACCTGAAGCGGGAGGCGGACGCCCGTCTCATGGCGAACCCGGAGGACGACCTGTGCGTGGGCTGCCAACGGTGCGTCATGGAGTGCCCCGTGGGGGTCCTGGACATCGGGGTCCACCCCGAGTTCCGGGCCATCGGGGACCCCTACCTGCGGCCGCGGGTCGTGAAACGCATCTGGGACGAGGCGGAGACGGGGCGGATTCCCGTCTCGGGGGCGGGCTACCGGGGGCCCTTCGTGCAGCCCGGCTTCGACGCCATCTGGACGGACATGTCGGAGATCGTCCGGCCCACCCGGGACGGAATCCACGGGCGGGAGTACATCTCCACCGCCGTGGACCTGGGCCGCAAGCCGCCCTTCCTGACCTGGGACGACGGCGAGGCGTTCCCCCCCCTCCTGGAGATCCCCGTTCCCTTCCTCCTGAACGCCCCGGGCCCCATGGGGCGCGGCCTGGAGCCCGTCATCGCGCAGGCGGCCGAGGAGCTGGGAACCTACGTCATTCTGGAGGCCCAGGCGGCGCGCAGGGCGGGGAACGGCCACGTGATCCCCCGCCTCCGGGCGGACGAGGAGGTCGACCTCCGCCTCCTCGAGGGCGCCCGCGCCGTGGAGGTCGACGACACGGGGGACGGCCTCTCCGTCTACGCATCCATCAAGGAGGCGCGCCCGGATCTGGTGGCCTTCCTCCGCATGCCCCTCAACGAGGCCCGGCGGGAGGCGTACGCGGACCGCATCCGCGCGGGGGTCGACGTCCTCCACCTGTACGCGGACCCCCACGGCCGCGAGGTCGGCCCCGACGAGCCCCGCTTCCTCGCCCCCGTCCTGCGGGACCTGGACCAGTACCTGGTGGAGGAGGGCCTCCGGGACGAGGTCACGGTCGTCGTGAGCGGCGGCGTGGTGGCCTCGGAGCACGTGCCCAAGGCCCTCCTCTGCGGGGCCGACGCCGTCGCCCTGGACACGACGTACCTGATCGCCCTGGGGTGGAACGGGAACCCCCAGACGGACCTCCCGTCGCCCCTCCGGGCGGCCTGGGCGGTGCGGCGCATCAGGAACTGGGCCAACGCCTGCCGGGACCAGCTCCTGGAGATCATGGGGGCCATGGGCATCCGGGACGCCCGCCGCATGGCGGGGGAGATCGGCCGGGCCATGTTCCACGAGGACCTGGAGCGGGAGTTCATGGCCCTCTTCGAGGGGGGGAACGGCCCTGGCTAAGGCCGAGACCCTCCGCGTCGTCAGCGCCCCCTCCTACATCTGGCGGACCGTGAACAAGTACGAGGTGGAGATCCTCCCGGACGCCTGCATCGACTGCGGCATCTGCGCCCAGGTCTGCCCCTACGACGTCTACGAGAAGAAGCCCGGCCTGGTCCACATCTCCGCCCCGAAGAGCTCCAACTGCATCGGCCCCCAGAACTGCGAGGGCCAGTCCTACTTCTGCATCGACAACTGCCCCACGGACGCCATCCGGGTGGGGGAGAACCCGTACTACGAGGGGCTGGGGGACGACCGGTGGCCGGCGGACCTGATCACCGCCACCTGGTACATGGCCGAGACGGGGCAGCTCCCGCCCCCCGGCATCGAGTACCGCGTGGGCGACTCGGGCGGGGGCTTCGACCGCCTCCACTTCGTGTTCCCGGCGGACCCCCGGCCCGTGGACGAGGTGGACACCTCCCTCGAGCTGAACTGGAGGCCCCGGGGCCCCCGCATCCGGACGCCCATCCCCATCTACGGCGCGGCGATGTCCTACGGCAGCGTCAGCCTCAACGTCATGCTGAGCCGCATTCGCGCGGCCAAGGCATGGGGGACCTATTGCAGCACGGGGGAGGGCGGCTACCCGGAGGCCCTCATCCCGTACGCCGACCACGTCATCACCCAGGTGGCCACCGGCCTCTTCGGCGTCTCGGAGGCGAGCATCCAGCGGGCCCCCATCATCGAGATCAAGTACGCGCAGGGAGCCAAGCCCGGCCTCGGGGGCCACCTCCTCGCGGACAAGAACACCCCCGACGTGGCCCAGATCCGCGAGACGGTGCCCCAGACCTCCCTCTTCTCCCCCTTCCCCTTCCACAGCGTCTACAGCGTGGAGGACCACAAGAAGCACGTGGACTGGCTGCGGTCCGTCAACCCGGACGCCCTCATCGCCGTGAAGGTCTCCACGCCGGTGGACGTGGATATGGTGGCGGTGGGCTCCTACTACGCCGGGGCGAACATCCTCAACCTGGACGGCGGCTACGGCGGCACGGGGGCGGCCCCGGACATCGCGAAGAAGAACATCGCCATGCCCATCGAGTTCGCCATCCCCAAGGTCCACCGCTTCCTGGAGAGCGAGGGCATCCGGGACGAGATGGTCCTCATGGCCAGCGGGGGCATCCGCACGGCCTACGACGTGGCCAAGGCCATCGCCCTGGGGGCGGACGGCTGCATCATCGGGACGGCGGAGCTCGTGGCCCTGAACTGCACCCGCTGCGGCAACTGCGAGCGCGGGCGGGGCTGCCAGCACGGCATCGCCACCACGGACCCCGAACTCGTGCCCCTCATCCCGGCCGACCTGGGGGCGCAGCGCATCTACAACATGTACCACGCCTGGCGGCTCCAGTGGGTGGACCTCCTGACGCGCCTCGGCCTCGCGAGCTTCCGGGAGCTACGGGGCCGCTACGACCTGTTGCGGTATGAGGGGGCGATCCTGTGAGGGAGACGGTCCGCCGCCTCCTGGCCGCCCGGGAGGAGCTGGTCGTGGGCCTGCCTCCGGGGCGCAGGAAGCGGGAGGCGGAGGGGGGGTGTGGCGTCCTCGGCCTCGCCTCCACGAAGCCCATCGCGGGTCGGCACCTCCTCCCCGCCATGCGGCAGATGCACAACCGGGGGAACGGGAAGGGCGGCGGCATCGCCGCCGTGGGGCTGGACCCCGTGCAGATGGGCGTCTCCCGCGAGGTCCTCGCCCGGGATTACCTCCTGCTGGTGGCCTACCTGGACCCGTCCTGTCGGGAGGAGGTGGAGGCGGCGTACGTCCACGGACCCTTCGAGGTCGACCACAGGGAGGCCTTGGCCACCCGCCGGCCGGAGGAGGTGGCGGGGCTGGAGGGGCGGCCCCCCGACGTGGTGCGCTACTTCGTCCGGCCCCGGGAGGACCGCCTCCGGGCCTTCGCGGAGGAGGCCGGCCTGGGGGACCTCCCCCGAGGCGACCTGGAGGACGAGTTCGTCTACCGCAACTCGTACCGGCTGAACACGGCCTTCTACGCCTCCCTGGGCGAGCAGCGGGCCTTCGTCCTCTCCCACGGAAAGGACCTCATGGTCCTCAAGATCGTGGGCTACGCCGAGCAGGTGGTCCAGTACTACCGCCTGGAGGACACGACGGCCCACGTCTGGATCGGCCACCAGCGCTACCCCACCAAGGGGAAGGTCTGGCACCCCGGCGGGGCGCACCCCTTCGTCGGCCTCCACGAGGCCCTGGTGCACAACGGGGATTTCGCCAACTACGCCCGGGTGACCAAGTACCTGCGTCAGCGGAACATCGTCCCCCTCTTCCTCACGGACACGGAGGTCTCCGTCCTCCTGTTCGACCTGCTGCGGCGGACCTACCGCTACCCGCTGGAGTACGTCATCGAGGCCATGGCCCCCACCACGGAGCGGGACTTCGCCATGCTCCCGCCGGAGAAGCAGGAGGCCTACCGACGCATCCAGGCCGCCCACATCCACGGGTCCCCCGACGGCCCCTGGTTCTTCATCCTCGCCCGCCGGGAGCCCGACGGGGAGATGCAGCTTCTGGGCATCACGGACACCTCCATGCTCCGGCCGCAGGTCTTTGCCCTCCAGGGGGGGGACGTCTCCCTGGGCATGGTGGCCTCCGAGAAACAGGCCATCGACGCCTTCCTGCGGAGCGTGCACGAGGAGGACCCCCGGGTCTGGAAGGTGGCAGACCGCTACTGGACCGCCCGCGGGGGGAGCTACTCCAACGGGGGCTCCTTCATCTTCTCCCTGCGCCCCGCGGCCGTGGGCCTCGAACTCACCTGCACGGACAAGTTCGGGGTGCCCGTGAGGACCTCCCAGGCGCCCGTGACGGCGCAGGTCGCGGCCAACGGGGGGGCCGTCTCCGTCCTGAAGGGGGAGGACCCCGGGGCGCTCGCGCGGCAGGCCATGAAGCGGTTCCGGAAGGGAAGCCCCGCCGAGGCCCTGGGCATCGTCGAGGAACTCCGGACGCGGGGCGGGGAGTCCCAGGGGGAATGGCTCCTGGCGTTGCGCTGCCTGACCCTCCTCCTGGACCGCCCCTATCCCATGGAGGGCTGGCGACGGAGTCGCGCCCGCGCGGAGGTAGGCGACGCCATCGAGGGGCTGTTGGACGTGGGCCCTCCGGGCGGGGGGAAGTCCTTCGTGAAGGTCGATTGGGAGAGCCGGAAGGGCCTGTCGGCACCGGCCCACCCGGCCGCCACGCTCATCGTGGACCTGGCGGACTTCCCCGCGGAGGATGAGGAGGGGGGGTCACGCTTCCTCGTGGACGCGTACCGGCGGGGCTGGCGCCACCTCCTGGCCTTCCGGAACCAGGGCCAGCGCTTCGTGGGGTGTGGCCTGGGACCGGACTCCGAGGCCGAGATCCACGCGTACGGAAGCTCGGGGGATTACCTGGCCTCCGGCCTGGACGGGTCGACGGTCCACGTCCACGGCTCGGCCCAGGACCAGGTGGCCCAGATCATGAAGGCGGGCCGCCTCGTGGTCCACGGGGACGTGGGCCAGACCTTCATGTACGGGGCGAAGGGAGGCGAGGCCTACGTCCTCGGGAACGCCGCGGGCCGGCCCCTCATCAACGCCGTCGGCCGGCCGCGCGTGGTCATCAACGGGACCGCCCTCGACTACCTCGCCGAGTCCTTCATGGCGGGGGACCCCCACAAGGGCGGGGGCTTCGCCATCGTCAACGGCCTCCGCGTGGACCAGCAGGGCCACCTCGTCGACCTGGATACCCCCTACGAGGGGGGCAACCTCTTCTCCCTGGCCTCCGGCGGCGCCCTCTTTCTCCGGGACCCCGGCCGGGCCGTGGAGGAGAACCAGCTCAATGGCGGCGAATTTGCCGCCCTCACCGAGGCGGACTGGAACTTGATCCTCCCCTACCTGCACAGGAACGAGGAGCTCCTGGGCGTTCCCCTCGAACGCCTGCTGACCTGGAGAGGTCAACCCCTCCCGCCGGAGCGGGTCTACCGGAAGGTGGCCGCGGTGCCCCTGCGAGCCCTGATCCCCGCCCACGACTAGATCGTCGCGATAAGGACGTTATCAGACCGGAAAATATCGCAAAGACTTAAGTCCCGACAAGGGCTCTTCCATGCGACATGGGTGACGAGGAGGAGCGGGAGGGAAAGAGTGGCCCAGCCAGCGTCCTCCCCCTCTTTTCGCCCGCCCTTTTCGACTTCTGGCAGATCATCCTGCCCCGGAACCGCCTAGTCATCTACGTGCCTGAGCGGGAGCGGGACGGGCGTTCCTGATAATCGGGTGGCAAACCTTTTCGCCCCTACTCTCGCTAGGACCGCCCGAGGCCGTTGTATCCGTATCCCACGCCCCCTCGGAGAGCCTATCCCAGGTCCCATCCCAGCCTGGGCGCCTTTCTGGGCCTCGTCTTCCTGGGCCTGGTGGTGCCCTACGCCCTCGGCTACGGACTGATGGCCTTCGGCGCGGCCCTCCTGATCGCCGGCATCCTGGCGGGGGCCATCGCCCGAGGCGGACCGCGCATGGGCGCCGGAGCGGGGGCCCGGGCAGCGGGCTTCTTCATGCTCTTCCTCCTCCTCTCCTACGCGGTCGTCCTCCTCGCCAACCAGGGCTTCCTCGACCTGGCCGCCTCCCCGGAGATGGCACGCCTCGTGCCCTACGTGAACCTCATGGAGGGCCTCTGGACCCGCATCTCCATCCTGATGCGGCCCGTCCTCGGCCAGCTCATCGCCCTCACCGGAGGGGACGTGTTCGTGGAACTCCTCCTCCTGGTAAGCCTCCCGGCCATCGGGGCCGCCCTCGGCGGGGCCCTGGCTGGCGCCGTAGCCGGCCACCCTGCCCCCCGGCCGATGCCCATGAACATGGCGCCGCCCTATCCGCCGTACCCCGGGCCCTACGTTCCCCCCTACGCCGGGCCGGCCATGCCCCCGGAGGAGATACCCATGGCCCCCGGGCAAGGGCAAGGGCCGCTGGCCCCCCAGCAGATGCCCATGGCTCCCGAACAAGGGCCCATGGACCCCCAGGAGATGGACTACCTCTGCCCCTGGTGCGGCCTGCGGGTGCTCCCCGACATGGCGCGGTGCTGGAGCTGCAACGGGCCCCTGGACGGGCCCCTGGCCGCGCCCCCACCGCCGGGGTACTAGCCTACTCCTCCCCCGGCCCCCCGAAGGGGGTCGCAAAGGGGGTCTGCTGCACCACGTTCAGCCGTTGAATCAGCCGCCACTGCACCTTCGCCAGGTTCCCCATGACCTCGTTGAAGGCCGCCGGGTCCACCGCGGGCTTGTCGCACAGCTCCCCCTTGAGGGCGTCCAGTCCCCCACCCAGCTCCCGGGCCACGGACCGAAGGACCTGTTCCACCGTCGGGTCCAGGGTCTGGAGGTTCCGAAGCTGGAAGGTGGCCCCGCCCACCTGCCCCAGGATGAGGCCGGCCATGATGTACGTCCCCTCGTCCAAGAAGTCCCCGAGCACCTGGAGGAGGACGGAGAGGCTGGCGAGCTCCGTGGTGGAGTTGGCCTTGACGTCGATGATGGCACGGTCGAAGGCCCGGGAGAGATCCTCCGCGGTGAAGATGGGGTCCGTCATGTCTACCGCCTCACGGGCGCCATGCCCACACCGAAGCCCACGCCCCTGGGGGCGCGGTGCGTCGCCTGATGGACCGCATAGAGTCGCACGACCTGCTCCTCGAGCCTCCCGATGAACGCCAGGGCATGTCGGGCCCGCGCCGCCGCCGACCCGGGGGCCTGTCTGGCCAGGCGAGACGCCGCCCCCCGGGCCAACAGGAGATCCAAGGCGAGCAGGCCAAGTCGCTTGGTGGGGGCCCCCCGCCCGGCCAGGAGGAGAAGTTCGTGAGAGATCTCCACCAATCGCATCAAATCCAAGACCGCCGGCATGTCCTTCCCCGGCTCATCGTCGACTCGGCGGAAGAACCTTTGCCGCCGCGGGGGTCCGTTGCCCACCCGTCCCTGGCAGGGAATCTTTAAGGGGACGCCCCCCTAAGTGGATACGGGAGTCGTCATGGCGGAGGACGTCCTGGGCGTCTTTCCGGCCTCGGAGATCTGGGGGCTCAACCGGAAGCGGCCTTGTACCCTACTGGTGAGCGAGCGTCGGCTCCTGGTCGCGGAGCGCGATCCTTCGCGTAGGTCGCCCAACAAGGAGCAGGTCGCCACCCAGGGCATTGAGGCCTTTGAGGACGCAAGCCGTTTCGCCCTCCCCCTGGAAGAGGTCCGCTGGGTGCAGGTCCACCCGTCCCTCCTCGGCTCCGCCCTCAAGGTCCAGACGAGAGGGGGGAGCTACCGCTTTCGTCTCGGAAGGGCGAACTCCCTCAAGCTGGAACGCCTCCTGCGGTCCGTCCTCGGGCGCCGCGTCCGGCGCCCTGGCGAGGACTAGCCGTGCGAGGATCGAACCGGTCTTCCGTGGCCCCGGTCCCCTTCTTCCGGCCGTCCAAGCCTTTGAGCCCCGCCTTAAATAGCGCGCCACGCCCTCTTCTTACGCTGGGGGCGTCATGGCATCCGAGAAGGACGCGTCTTCCAAAGCGCCCTCGAGGCGCACCTTCATGAAACTCGCGTTGGGCCTGGGAGGCGCCGCCGCGGTGGCGGGCTTCGTCGGGCCGACCCTCGCCTCTCGGCTTCTCGCGAGTGGGGGTGGGGGAACCCAACCGGCTGGGCCCTGCCCGGAGTTCGCCGCCTTCCAGGGCAACATCCGTGGCGGCGGGCCGCCCAAGGACGGCATCCCGAGCATCGACAATCCCCTGTTCACCTCCGCCGACGGTGCCGAGTCCTTCCTGCGGCCGACGGACGTGGTCTTCGGCCTCGATCATAAGGGCATCCGGCGGGCGTACCCCCAACGCATCCTCGTCTGGCACGAGATCGCCAACGACCGCATCGGAGGCCAGCGCCTTTCCATCACCTACTGCCCCCTCACGGCGTCCCCGATCGCCTTCGTGCCCCCCACCGCGAGCGACACGGAGACCTTCGGCACCTCGGGAAGCCTCGTGAACAGCAACCTCCTCATGTACGATCGGGCGAGCGACAGCAACTGGCCCCAGATTCTCGGCACGGCCATCAACGGAGAACGCTGCACACGCGTCCTGGGCGAGGTCCCCCTGGTGTGGACCACCTGGGACCGATGGAGACAGCGGCACCCCGACACGGAGGTCCTGACCACGGAGACGGGGTTCCTCCGGGACTACAACCGGGATCCTTACGGGGTCTACACTCCCTCCCCCGAAGGCTACTACGCCAGCGAGCAGGTCTGGTTCCCCGTCATGAACAGCTCGGACCGGTTTCACCCCAAGAAGGTCGTGTACGGGGTGAAGGTCGGCGGCGCGCAGCTCGCCATCCCGGCGGAGGAGTTCCGCGCCGTCCGCGTGCAGAACACGACCCTCGGAGGCGCCCCCCTCGTCGCCCTGCAGGACGACGGCCTCGACCTGGTCCGGGTCTTCCGGCGGGAGGTCGAGGGGAACCCCCTCACCCTCCGGCACGCCGAGGGGCGAATCCTCGACGAGGAGACCGGGTCGGTCTGGTCGCCGGAGGGCGTCGGCCTCGAGGGTTCCTTCCAGGGGACCTCCCTCGATCCGGTCAACGCCATCAACGTCATGTGGTTCGCCTGGTACGCCTTCTATCCGGGAACCCAGGTCCTCGCCTGAGGGGAGGAGATGGGCACGGTCTCGGCATGGGACAGGGCACGGAACCGGCTCCGGGGCGCCCTCGCCACACCGCGCCTGAAGTGGGGGGGCATCCTCGCGGGCCTGAGCTACGCCCTCTTCTACCTCTTCACCATGGGCCACCTCGTCATCCAGCCGGGGACGACCCCCGTCCCCAACGCGGGGATCTTCGCCGTCGTCGGACTGGAGAACCTGTGGCGGGAGCGGGCCCCCTACAACTACGAGCCCATCGCGGTCTTCCAGCCCGTGGAGGGCTTCGCGATCTTCCTCGCGGTCCCGAACCTGCTCCTGGCGGCCAGCCTGGCCATCCTCCTGGCCCTGAGCCTCACGGTGGCCTTCTACCTCTTCACGGAGTTGCGGGCGTGCGGCCTCACCGGCTCGGCGAGCGGCGTCCTGGCGAGCGCCCCCGCCTTCCTGACCGGCTTCGCCTGCTGCGCCCCCAGCCTCGCCATCTCCCTGGGCGCCGTCTCCGCCGCCGGCCTGACGGGCCTCCTCCCGATCTTCATGCCCGCCGCCTTCGTCGCCCTGGGCCTCGTCCTGGGATGGAACCTCCTGCGCGAGGTCCCGGGGACGGCGGACCACCTTACTGTAAAGGCGAAGGGTTAATGCCACATCATCCCCATTTCGACAACTGACGAAGGGGGATCACTTCGTGAGCGCTGGAGGCCTCGCCGGCGTCATTGCCGGGACCACCGAGCTGAGTTTCATCGACGGCCAGGAAGGCCTACTCGTCTACCGCGGCTACGACATCCGGGACCTGGCCGCGCATTCGACGTACGAGGAGACCGTCTTCCTGCTCTGGAACGGACGGCTGCCCACCGGGGACGAACTGACGGCCTTTTCCCAGGAGCTGGCGACCGCGCGACGCCTGTCCTCGGCGCAGCTGGACCTCCTGGCCACCTTCCCCAAGGAGGCCCTCCCCATGGAGGTGCTGCGGGCCATGGTCGCCCACCAGGCCCTCCGGGACCCCGACCGGGACGACGTCTCCCCTGCGGCCACGCGACGCATCGGCATCCGGCTCGTCGGGGCCTTCCCCCTCTTCGTGGGGGCCTTCCACCGCCTCCGGCAGGGGAAGGAATACCGCGCGCCCCCCGACGGACAGGGCCACGCGGCCAGCTTCCTCCACGCCCTCCACGGCGAGGCCCCCTCCGAGGAGCAGGCCCGGGTCATGGACGTGGCCCTCATCCTCCACGCGGACCACGGCTTCAACGCCTCCACCTTCGCCGCCCGGGTCACGGCCTCCACCCTGGCCGACCTCCACAGCGTCGTGGTGACCGCCCTGAGCACCCTCTCCGGCCCCCTCCACGGGGCGGCCAACCGGGACGCCATGAACCTCCGGCTGAAGATCGGCGACGCCGCCAAGGCCGAGGCGTACGTGGTGGACGCCCTCGCCCGGAAGGAGAAGATCCCCGGCTTCGGCCACCGCGTGTACAAGACCATGGACCCCCGGGCCGCCATCCTCAAGGGCTACGCCGAGACGCTCGGGAAGGCCGCGGGACAGGAGAAGTGGCACGAGATGTCCTACATCATGGAGGACGCCATGATGCGGGAGAAGGGGCTGAACCCCAACGTCGACTTCTACAGCGCCACCACCTACTACGCCATGGGCATCCCCGTGGACATCTTCACCCCCATCTTTGCCGTCAGCCGGGTCGCGGGCTGGGTGGCCCACGCCATGGAGCAGTACGGCGACAACAAAATTATCCGCCCGAAGGCGGAGTACGTCGGGCCGAAGGGGCTGACCTACACCCCCCTGGACCGACGATCCGCCTAGGCGACCCGGTCCCCGGGCTCGGCGCCGTCGTCCGGTCGCAGGAGCACGACGCGGCCGTCCCTCCGAATGGCGCCCAACACCAACACCTCGGAGAGGAAGTCGGCGATCTGTTTCGGCGGGAAGTTGACTACCGCGATGACCCGTCGTCCGACCAGCTCGGGGCGGGTGTACCACGCCTTGATGGCCGCGGAGCTCGTTTTCGGGCCGAGAGCCCCGAAGTCGATGCGCATCCGATAGGACGGATTGCGTGCGTTGGGGAACTCCTCCGCCTCGACGATCTCCCCCACCCGCATGTCCACCCGCTCGAAGTCTTCCCAGGTGATGCTCGCCATCGAGGCGCCCAAGGAGAGAGGGTTCTTATCCTTCCCCCCCACCCGGCCGACCGAGGCGCCCCTCCTGAAGCCGTCGGACGGGCCAGGATAGGGTCCGGGAGAGGGGGTCGTGGGACGCCAGGATGATCGTCCGCCCGTCCTCCCGCAGCTCCTCGAGGAGGTGCAGGAGGTCCCGGGCGCTCTCCTCGTCCAGCGAGGCCGTAGGCTCGTCCGCGAGGAGAAGGTCGGGCTCGTTGGCCAGGGCCCGGGCCACGGCGACCTTCTGCCGCTCTCCCGTGCTGAGGGCCGGGGGCCGTCGTTCCGCCAGGGCCTCCAGCCCGAACCGGGCCAGGAGCGCCTCCCCCCGCGCTGCCGTGTGGGGAGCCCGACGTAGCCGCAAGGGGAGCTGGACGTTCTGCCGCACGGTCAACTCCTCCAGCAGGTTGTGATCCTGGAAGACGAAGCCGACCTCGTCGAGCCGCACCGCCGCCTGCTCCCGGGGGGACAGCCGGGCGAGGTCCCGACCCCGAAGGAGAATCTGGCCCCGATCGGGCCAGTCCAGGCCGCCCAGGAGGTCCAAGAGGGTGGTCTTCCCGCTCCCGTTCCTCCCCCAGACCACCATGCCTTCCCCCGTATCGACCCTCAAGTGGACGTCCTGGAGAACGAAGGCAGCCCCATCGTAGCTCTTCCACAGGTCCCTGGCTTCGAGGAGGGCCGGCACGGTCTACCCGCTAGGCCTCCCTCCCGCTAAGAACCTAACGAGGACCGGGCTGCGGCCCCGCCGGGGAACCGCCTAGTTTAAGGCCTCCTTCGATTTCAGGCGGCCACCAGGGATGCACCCCGGCTCTCCGGCGCTGTCCGTCGCCCGGATGGTCGGACCGTTCCCCGGTCGAAGGGAGGTGGGAGAACCCTTCTCCGCATCGCGACCCGATTCAACTGGCGCGTGGCCGCCGCCATGCTCGGAATCGCGGTCTGCGCCACCTACATCTCGGGAGCCCTGGTCCTCCTTGACGGGCTGGAGATCGGCGTGCAATCCGTGCTGGGTCGCCTCGACACGGGCCCGTATATGGCCTACCGGGGCGTCTTTCCCCAGCTAGAGCCCTTCGTCATGGTCGGGGAGCCTCAGGGTCCTCACCGAGCCGGGTGGCTCCGACCGGCCGAACTCGTCACCGACACCTCCCCCGTCTCCATCCGTCTTCTCGCCTTCGCCGACGGGAGTTTCGGGGGTCCCGCGCCGTCCCCTGGGACCGCCTTCGTCGACCCGCTTCTCTCCCAGGCATCCGGGTCAGGGAACGTCCTCGTCCTTCGAACCGAGGTTGGGGTGGTGGAGGTCACCGGGGAGACTTCGCGGGGGATGGACCTGGGGCTTCCGGATACCTGGGTGCTCATCTCGGAGGCCGACCTGCGCCGACTCACGACGTGGGAGAACGGCTCGTTCGACCTCCTCCTCGTGGAGCAGCGGGAGGACGCCCGACGGCTGGCCGAGACGGGGTACGCGGTCCTCGCCCTCGTATCGGCTCCCGACTTCTTCGAGGCGGCGTTGCGGGAGGCCCAGCGCCTGGTGGGCGGCCTCGTGGCCGTGAGCGCCGTCGCCATCGCGGCGGTGGCCTACAGCCTCATCTCCCTGGAGATTCGCTACCGACGCCCCGAGGCTCGCACCCTCCGGGCTCTGGGGATGGACGGACGCGCGTTGGGCAGGCTCTACGCCCTCCAGCTGGCCTTCATTGTGGCGGGGGGGACCGCCCTCGGCGTGGCGGGGGGCATCGTGGCGGCCAACGGCCTGGTCTCCTTCGCGCCGCTGCTGGGACTCCCCACGGTGATTAGCCCGCACCTCTCCCTCGCGGGGCTGCTGGTTCCCGTCGGGGCCTCGCTAGGAGCGGGGCTGGCGGGGGGCGGCGTCAGCGTGCTACGAAACATCCGGAGGTGGGACCGTGCGCCCGGCCGCTGAACTCTTTGTCATCCTCCTCCTGGGTGCGTCCCTCCTCACCGCGTCCTTCCCCTTCTACACCTCCCTCGCCCGGACCCCGGAGGACCTCTTCTACGGACCGGGGGTCTACGTCATCGGACAGGCCTCGACTCGCCAGCCCCTCACCGAGGAATGGGCCGAAGAGCTACGGGGGCAACCCTGGGCGCTCACCGTGAGTCCCGAAATCTACGCGCTTGTCGGCTGGGACGGGCAGGCCGTGGTCGTTCGGGGCGTCCAGCCCTGGCCGTTCCTGGCCATGGAGGGACTGCCGTCCCAGGCCCCCCTGGGTCCCACGTTCCTGCTCCTTGGAGAGCGCCTCGCCGCCCGTCTCGGCGTCGGGGTCGGGGATGCCCTTCTCCTCCCGGGGTCGACCCAGCCGGTTCTGGTGGAGGCCACGGTCGACGGCGTTCTCCCGGCCCAAGGGGCCGTCGCGGACGAGGCGCTCGTCGACCTCCCCCGAGCCCGGTTGCTTGCCGGCCTCGGAGGGACCGTCCTCACCCTACTCCGCGTGGCAGTCCAAGAGATCGAGCCCCTCCTCGCCTACCTGGTCTCCGCGGAACGGGAGGTGGTCGTCGCCGGGGACGGGGAGAGCCGGCTCGTCCAAGGCGGTGTCATCCTCGATGACCGGATCGGCTCCCTCATCTTGACAAACCCCGACCTGGGGAGAGAACTCGGCCGGACGTACATCGGTGCCTTTGCCCAGCACAGCGGGAACAGCCTGGCGGTCCTTGTCCTGGGGATGGAGGGGCTCACCGTCCTCCTGATTGCCGTGATGATGGCGTCCTCCCTCACCCGCTTCTGGGTCGAGCGCCGAGGGGAGGTCGGCCTGTTCCGGGCGCTGGGAGGGCGGGGGCCTGCGGCCCTTCGCCTCTTCGGGGGGAGGCTCCTCGCCCTCGGGGTTCCCGCCACCGCAGGTGGCCTATTCGCGGGCGTGGGCATCGGGCTACTCCTGGAGAGCACTGGGGCCTACGCCTTCCTGGGCCACGCCCTTCCGTACGCCCTCAACCCCAGCGATTTCCTCCTCCTGGGCGCCCTCTACTTGGGTGCCTTCGGGCTTGTGGTCCTCCTGGGGCTCGCCTTCCTGCTTCGCCAGCGTCCGCGAGACCTGCTCCACACGGCCCCCGAACCGAGCAGTCGGGTGTGGGAAAACCTCGATGAGTAGCCGGGCTCGCCCATGCCGCCAGTTGCGGCTCGGCGGCGGTCCTCGGCGCCCTCATCCTCGTCCCGCGGAAGGTGGGAGGCGTTTCGTCCCCCTCTCGAGGCGGCCCCGTCGGAGGACCCGCAGGAGGTTCGCCCGGCGGTACACGCGGTGCCTCCAGACGAGGAAGCCCAGGGCCACCGCGCCCAGGACGTCCCCGACGAGGACGTAGGGGTCCTGATACGCCAACAGGAGTTTGGAGAGGTCAAAGGGGTCGACGGGGAAGGCGAACCCCAGGAAAGGCCAGAACAGGATCTCGGGAAGCGCCCACATCCGGTCCAGGAGGAGGTGGGTCCAGGTGCCGATGGCCAGGGGGAGAAGGGCCGCGGCCCCGATGGTTCCGGGGCGCCGGATGACGGGCCAGGAGCGGGCGAGAAGGAAAAGGCCGGTCAGCGTCACGGCGAAGAGAAGGGTGTGGCCGTAGCTGCGACCGCCGATTCCGAAGGCGAGGCTCAACGGCTTGTCGATTAGGTCGGGCAGAAGGGCCGCCGCCAGGAGCACCCGGTAGTCGACGCGAAGGTCGACGAACCGGCGCCGGGCCCCCACGACGAGAGCGAGGGTGAGGCCGAGGTGGCCGAGAAGGAACATTCCGGCGTCCCTGAAGCCGCGGAGGGATGAACCTTTCGCCCCCTGCTCCCCTCCGACCGACGGGGCTTGGGCAAGCTTTATCCGAATTGCGATGTTCCAAAGGACCGTCGATCCGATGAAGACGTGGGAGCGGAGGAGCCGCCGAGTCCGGCTACGGTTCGGGCGTCCTCGCCCCTCGACCTGAACGAGACGGTGGGCACCACGTGGTACTCCAACCACTCATCAACGGCCTCATCTTCGGAGGCATTCTCGTCTTGGGGGCCGTCGGCCTCACCCTCGTCTACGGCATCCGACGCTTCCCGAACTTCGCCCACGGCGACATGATGGCCCTGGGCGCCTTCTTCGCCCTGTCGTTCACCATGTCCTTTCTCACCGTCCTCGCGTTCCCGCCCGAGCTCATGTGGCTGGCCCTCCTCCTGGCCATGGCCGTCTCGATGGTCCTCATGGCCGTCCTGGGCTTCGTCCTCGAATGGGGGATCTTCCGGCGGTTGCACGGCGAGTCCCTCGTGCGACCCCTCATCGCCTCCATCGGGCTCGCCTTCATCATCCAGAACGTGATTCGCATCGTCTGGGGGACCTCCAACCAGAACTACGGCTTCCCCTCTCAGATCGCGCGGTCCCTTCCCCTGGGGATTCGCCTCACGGACAACTCCCTCGGCATCCTCATCGCCGTGGTGGTCCTGGTCCTCGCCATCCACCTGGTCCTGAAGTACACGACCCTCGGCAAGTCCATGCGGGCCACGGCCGACAACTGGGACCTCGCCCGGGTGACGGGCATCGACGTCCAGCGTGTGGTCTACGCCACGTGGGCCATCGGCTCGGCCCTCGCGGCCGCGGGGGGCGCCCTCCTGGGCCTCTTCGCGGTCATCCGTCCCATCATGGGCTTCGCCCTCCTGCTCCCCATCTTCGCCGCCGTCATCCTCGGGGGCATCGGGTCGCCCTACGGCGCCATGGCCGGCGGCCTCCTCATCGGGATCGGACAGGAGGTCTCCCTGCCCTTCCTCTTCCTCCTGTCGGACACCAGCGTCGCCGTGTTTCCCTTCCTGGTTGCCCTTGTCGTCATCGCGGGCATGGCCGTCATCCTGGGCCTGTGGCTGACCGATCAGAATCGGCCCCGCCAGGCGAAGTACGCCTACGCCTCGGGAGGCGTCATGGGGGCGCTCGCGACCGTCATCCTCGTGGCATCCGCCGTGGGAGCGCTGAACCTCTACCTTCCCTTCCCCCTCTTCTTCGCCATGGGGCTCCAGCAGCCTTCGGCCTTCAAGCCCGCCATCGCCTTCATGATCCTCGTCCTCGTCCTGCTGATCGTCCCCGGGGGGCTCGCGGGCCTCGCGGACAAGCCCCGGTTCAAGGAATTCATGAAGTCGGTCTCGGCGCTTCCCAAGCGGGCTACCGCGGCCGGGAAGAGCCTCATTGGGAGGGTGACGCCACGGTCGAAGTAGTCCTCCCCGGATTCCTGATCTTCATGATCTCCTTCTTCGCCGTCGCCGGCATCCTGGCCATCGCGACCCTGGCCCTCAACATCCAGTGGGGCTATACCGGCCTCTTCAACATCGGCATCGGCGGCTTCATGGCCGTGGGCGCCTACACGGCCGCCATCCTGACGACCCCCCTCTCCGATCCCCCTCCCTTCCTGCCCGGCCACCTGGGCGGCTTCGACCTCCCCTTCCTCGTCGGCATCCTGGCCGCCATGGCCGTGGCGGGCCTCCTCGGCTTCCTCATCGCCCTGCCCACCCTCCGCCTTCGGGCGGACTACCTGGCCATCGCCACCATCGGCCTCGCCGAGATCACCCGGCTGTACATCCTGAACGCCCTGACGATCACCAGCGGGACCTTCACCATCCGGGGGCTCCCCCGGCCCGACCAAGACGTCTCCGACGTCTTTGGCTGGCTCACGGGGGGACAGGAGCTGGACGTCGGCCCCGTCCTCTCCAACCTCATCATCTTCGTCATCATCGTCGTCATCATCGTGCTCGTCTACGTGGTCATGGAACGCTCAACGCGGTCCCCCTGGGGACGGGTCCTCAAGGGCATCCGAGAGGACGAGGACGCCGCGGCGGCCCTCGGGAAGAACACCTTCCGCTACAAGGTCCAGGTGTTCGTCATCGGATCGATGATCATGGGCGCGGCGGGGGCGCTCTTCGCCCATTGGTTCCGGGTGGCGGAGGCGAACACCTCCTTCGTCCCGGCCGACACGTTCCTCATCTGGATCATGCTCATCATCGGCGGCAGCGGGAACAACAAGGGCGCCATCCTGGGCGCCTTCCTCGTCTGGGGCCTCTTCGCCCTGACGATCCTCTTCACCTCCCAACTGCCCGAGTTCCTGCGGCTCAACTTCTCCTTTATCCGCCTGGCGGCCGTAGGGGCCATCCTGATCCTCCTCATGATCTACCGGCCCCAAGGCATCCTTGGGGAGGAGCGGGTGATCTCGAAGATGGGGTGATGTGATGCGGGACGGCCACCCACTGCTGGACATCCGAAACGTCGTGAAGACCTTCGGGGGCATTCGCGCCGTCGACGGGACCAGCCTCTCGGTCCGCGAACAGTCCATCACGGGCCTCATCGGACCCAACGGGGCCGGGAAGACGACCCTCTTCAACCTCGTCACGGGCATCTACACGCCCGAGGAGGGGACGATCCGTTTCAACGAGGGGCGCATCGACCGCCTCCTCCCCCACGAGGTGGTCGCCCGGGGCGTCGTCAAGACCTTCCAGGTCCCACGGGAGTTCAAGAACATCACGGTTCTGGAGAACCTCATGCTCGCCGCCAAGGGGCACGTGGGGGAACAGTTCAACCGGATCTTCACGACCCCCCGACGGGTCTGGAAGCGCGAACGCGAGGTCCTGGAGCGGGCGCGGTCCCTCCTCGAGTTCTTCGAGCTGGCGGCCCTGGAGACGGAGTTCGCCAAGAACCTCTCCGGCGGGCAGAAGAAGCTCCTCGAGCTGGCCCGGGCCCTCATGACCGACCCCGTCCTGGTCATGCTGGACGAGCCCGTGGCCGGGGTGAACCGCACCCTGGCCGCCAAGCTCCTGGACCGGATCGATCGGCTCCGCAAACAGGGCCTCACCTTCTTCATCATCGAGCACGACATGGACGTCGTGATGAGCCGCTGCGAGACGGTCATCGCCATGCACCAGGGCAAGGTGCTCGCCGAGGGCACCCCCACGGAGATCAAGGCGAACGAGGAGGTCATCGAGACCTATCTGGGGACGTAGGATGGCGCGCATCGTCCAGACCGAGGATCTCTACTCCGGCTACGGGGAGGGGGTGGACATCCTCCACGGCGTCTCCATCCACCTCGAGGAGGGTGAAATCGTCACCCTCATCGGGCCCAACGGGGCGGGGAAGTCCACCCTCATCAAGTCGATCTTTGGCCTCCTGACCCCCCGCCAGGGTCACATCTTCTTCAACGGGTCGGACATCACGGGGACGCCGCCCGAGGCCGTCGTGCGCCTCGGGCTGAGCTACATGCCCCAGGTCGAGAACGTCTTCCCCCACCTCACGGTGAGGGAGAACCTCGAGATGGGAGGCATCATCCACGGGCGCGTCGACCTACGCCCTCGCATCCGGCGGGTCTTCGGCATCTTTCCCAACCTCAAGGGGAAGGAGGGCATGAAGGCGGGGAACCTGAGCGGGGGCGAGCAGCACATGGTGGCCCTCGGGAAGACCCTCATGCAGGACCCCCAGGTCCTCCTCGTGGACGAACCCTCCGTGGGCCTCGCGCCGCAGATGGTGGACATCATCCTCGAGCGGATTCAGGACATCAACCGGAGCGGCACCACCGTCCTCATGGTGGAGCAGAACGCCCGGAAGGCCCTGAGGATCTCCCACCGAGGGTACGTCCTGGAGATGGGGAGGACCCGGTTTGAGGGGACCGGCCAGGATCTCCTGGCCAATCCCCAGGTGGGGCGGCTGTACCTGGGTGGGTAGCGGGCCTACTCCCGGGACCACGCCGCCTGCGGCGCCCAGACGAACAGGGCGGATGGCGGCGGCGCCACGGCCATCGCCGGCGGGGCTGGGGTCAGGTCCGACTCGGGGATGCGGGTGACCTGCTCGATGGCACCGGTCGTCCCGTTGATCTGCCAGATCTCGTAGTCGCTGCCCACGTCGCCGAACTCGTTGAAATCAACGAAGCCGGACGCCCCCTCGTAGTTGACGTCGTTCCCGGCCGCGAGTTCGGTCAGGGCCTTGTCCCACTCGCCGGGGCCGATGACGGTGCCCGGCGGCGCGGAGACCGCCTGCAGGTTGTCCCGGATGCTTTGCGAGGCCACGGACCCGCCGGCCTGCATCGCGAGGGCGATCAGGTAGACGGCGTCGTAGTTGTGCTGCTCGAAGAGCACCAGGTCGGTGCCCGGGTTCGCGGCGGCGAAGGCATTCTCGAACGTCTGGAAGTTGTCGACGACTCCGAGGGCCGTGATGGGGGCGGTTCCTTCCATGCCCTGCACCCCGATGCCCTGGGAGATGAGGTCATCCACGAGGGCCTGGGCCTTGGTCCCCTCCGACCAGAGCCAGGCCGGTCCCCTCCAGGCGGTGTTCGCCCACCATTGCTGCATGATGAGCTCCCCCTCGCCCGGGAAGGCGACCCACCAGACGGCCTCGGGGTCGCTGTTGAAGATCGTCGTGAGTTCCGTATCGAAGATCGTCGCCGTGATGTCGTAGTCCACCCGGGCCGTGATGGTCCCGCCCAGGCCCTCGAAGGTGTCCTGGAAGACCTGGGCCAGGCCGGAGCCGTACGGGTCGGCGCGGGCCAGGATGGCCACGTTCCTCCACCCCTTCGTGTTGTAGGCGTAGAGGGCCCCCGCCACGCCCTGGAGGGCGTCCGTCGGTGCCGTGCGGAAGAAAAAGCGATCTTCCAAGGCCCGCTGCGCGTTGAAATCCGTGAAGGCGGGCGACGTGGATGCCGGCGAGACCTGGACGACCTTCGAGGGGGTGGTCACCCCTTCGTTAATCGGGGTGGAGACGGCGGACGCGGCAGCGCCGATGATGGCTTGGGCGCCATCGACGTTAATCAGCTTTTCTGCCGCTGTCACCCCGGTCTGGGAGTCCGTCCCCGAGTCCTCGTGAATGATCGTGATCGCCTGCCCCAGAACGCCCCCTGCCTCGTTGATCTCCTCGGCAGCGAGGTCCACGGCGAGCCGCATGGTCGGTCCGAATATTTCGAGGTCACCCGTCACGGGGAGAACCGTCCCGATGACGGGGCGTGGTGCGGGAAACAGCAGTGGTGCAGCGAAAATCGCGGCCACCACGACGACGACCACAATTATCACTACAGCGATGGCAATCCATAGCCCACGCCCTGAGGGCGGGGCTGCGGGTGTCTCTTCTTCCAAACCGAAACCTCCTTCCCGGCCTACCGCATCGAAAAGTTCCTTTTAAAGATTTCGTACCAATCGCCCCCCCTGGGGCCTTCCCCCAGCGTGGGAAGGCTCGCGGGGCGGAGGAACCCGCCCTCGACGCCAGGCCGGGGCCAAGGGTTGGAGCGTGCGGTTAAGTAGCCCGCCCCCGCTAGATCGTGGGCGCGTACGCGAGCACCTCGCGGGTCCGAGGCTCGATGGGCAGGCGTAGAGGAGAGGACGGCACAGGCCCACGGAGGAGGATACCCCGTCGGGATTTCCTGAAGTACGCCCTGGCCTCGGGAGGCGTGGCCCTGACCGGCTACCTCGGATGGACCCTTCTCCGGCCGTCGCCCCCCGACACCTCGGGCTGCGCCCACACGCGGGAAGAGGCCCTCACGGTCCAAGAGGGGAACGTCTCGGCGACGGGGGTCCGGAAGGACAGCATCCCCAGCATCGACGCCCCCCGGTTCGTGACCGCGGAGGAGGCCTCCGCCTTCGTGGCCGACGAGCACATCGTGTTTGGCTTGGCCGCCGAGGGGGTGGTCCGCGCGTACCCCCAACGCATCCTCGTGTGGCACGAGATCGTGAACGACACCGGGGGCGCGGCCCCCCTCGCCATCACCTACTGCCCCCTGACGGGCTCCCAGGTGGCCTACCGGCGCGCCCCCGCCGGGGCCGAGCCCCTGACCTTCGGTGTCACGGGCGGGCTCGTCAACAGCAACCTCCTCATGTACGACCGGCAGACGGACAGCAGCTGGCCCCAAATCTTCGGCCATTCCATCCGGGGCCCCCTCCGAGGGACACGCCTGGAGGCCCTCCCCCTCGCCTGGACGACCTGGGCTCGTTGGCGCGTCCGGTACCCGGAGACGGAGGTCCTCTCCACGGAGACCGGCTTCCTCCGGAACTACCAGGGGGACCCCTACGGCTCCTACGACCCCCTGCGCGGCTACTACGCCGACGCCCTCGTCCGATTCCGCGTGGTCTGCCGGGACGACCGGTTCCACCCCAAGCAGCCCTTCGTCGGCCTGGCCGAGGCGAACGACGCGGTCGCGGTGGACCTCGATCGCCTGCGCGCGGACCGCGTGACCAACACGACCCTCGCGGGCCAGCCCGTCGTCTTCCTCCACGACCCCGGGCTGGACGCGCCGCGGGCGTACCGGGCCGTGGGCGACCCGGGTCCCCTCCACCTGACGTGGGAGGGCGCCTTCGTCGACCGGGAGACGGGATCGCGATGGTCCCCGGACGGGGTCGCGACGGAAGGGCCCCTGGCGGGAGGGCGCCTGGAGGAGCTCCCGGCCATGAACGTGATGTGGTTCGCCTGGGCGGCCTTCCACCCCTGGACCCGGGTCCTCCCCGCCTAGCCTCCCCCGGCCGCCGGTCCCCGTGAGAAAGAGAGGGATGGGCGTCGCTCAGACACCTAGAAGACCGCGGGGGAGGAGTTTGCGGAGGGGAGAAGCAACCAATCTCGTCGGCGTCGTAGCAACCTCATCCCATCCCACGGAGGCATGATGGTATCAGAATTAATAATTTTCCCCCGTTTGACGGGGGTCTGCCTCATTTCGGGGTGTGGAAGCAGTCGTCCAGGGGCATGCTGCAGAGGTGGCAGTAGTGGAAGAGGCCGTCGCAGTCATAGCCGAGATCGTGCCCACAGCGGCGCACGTCCGGGGCTCCGAAGGTTTCCTCCATGAATCTGTCCTCGCGCCGGCGGCCAGAAGGTTCGACGATGATAAACCTTTCCTTCGGCAATCGACGAAGCGGGTGCCTAGCCTTTATCGCCGCCCCGCCTTCCCCGCCCATGGACACGGACGACCTCATGGCCCTCGCCCTGGAGATGGCGGGCCTGTCCGAGGTGCCGGCCGATTCCCAGATCCATGTGCCCGGGGAGGATCTTCGCCGCCTCCTGGTGGGCATCGACATCGGCGTGGGCGAGCTGCTCCTGGCCAAGGAGCAGGGCTTCGATGGGGTGATCGCCCACCACCCCGCCGGGGGCCGCGCCACCGTCCGCTTTCACCACGTCCTCCACCGCCACGCCGAGCTCATGGAGGCGGCGGGGGTGCCGGCCGGGGAGGCCCGGCGGGCCGTGGAGGCGCTCGCCCTCCCCCGGGAGACCGCCGGCCACGCCAGCAACTACGACCGGGTCCCCGCCTTCGCCCGCCTCCTCGGGCTGCCCTTCCTGAACATCCACCAGCCCTGGGACGAGATGGGCCGCCAGCGCATGGTCGGGGCCCTCCAGGCCTGCGGCGGGGAAGCCACGGTGGACGACGGGGTGGCGGCCCTCCGGGCCCTCCCGGAGTTCGGGATCGCGGAGACGGACATCGTCCTCCGCCTGGGGGACGCGGCCCACGCGCTGGGTCGCTGGGTGGTGGCCCACGGGGCCGGGACCAACGGCGGCTACCCCGTGGCCAAGGCCTACTTCACCCACGGCGTGGACACCCTGGTCTACATCCACGTCCTCCCGGCGGACCTCCAACGCCTGCGGGAGGACCCCGCCCTGGCGGGGAAGAACCTCGTGGTGACGGGCCACATCGTCAGCGACTCCCTCGGGATCAACCCCTACATCCAGCGCCTGCGGGCGGAGGGGCTGGAGGTGGTGGCCCTCGGCGGGGTCCTGGAGCCCTGACTACCCCTTCGGCGTCGCCGTGAGCAGGGCCCGGAGGGTCCCCCTTTTCAGGAGGTACGCCCCCATCACGGCCAGGGCCGCGGTCCCGTTGGTGAGGAGCCAGGCGTACCCCACCCCCACCAGCCCGTAGACGGGGAGGAGGAGGTAGGAGAGGGCGATGGTCCCCGTCGCCACGTACGCCCACAGGGCGATGACGGCCTTGACCCACTTCATGACCCGGGCCACCGCGATGAAGAGGCCGTTCACGGTCACGAAGATCCCGGAGATGGCCAGGACGCGCAGCAGCTGGACCCCCTCGGCGGGGTAGGCCGGGCCGAAGAGGGAGAGGACCCATGCCCCGAAGAACCAGACGAAGGCGATGCCCGCGACCAGCACGGGGAGGACAAACCGCAGGGTCCGCCGCAGGTCCCCTCGGAGCCGGTCCGCGAAGTGGGACCCCTCAGCATAGAGGGAGACGCTCGCCATGAGCGGGACGGCGAACAGGAGGCTCGCGATGAGCCATGGGACGCCGAAGAAGGCGGCCTGCTCCAGGCTCCCCGTCAGCCGGGTGACGATGACGAGGATCACGGGGTACGGGAGGACGTGGAAGATCTCCGCGACGTGGTTCCCCAGGGAGAAGTGGAGCATGTCCCCCAGCGCGCCCTTGTCCACCACCGGCATCAGGCGGAAGCCCGGGTAGAGCCGGGGGAGGAGGAGGAAGAAGGCGACGGCCAGGGCGAGGACGTGGGCGACCATGAGGGACGCCAGGACGCCCAGGACCCCGAGGAGGCCGATGAGGAGGAGCGGGGTGGCGAGGCGGACGGCCTGGTAGAGGCTGCTCCGCATCACCACGTAGGAGGCCTTCCGGCCCGCCACGAAGCTGTTGTCCACGATGGGGGCACTGGTCCCGAAGACGGCCAGGAGGAGGAAGATGGGCACGAGGGCGACCAGACTGAGGACGTCGGCCCCCTGGGGGAACCACAGGTCCATCGTCAGGAGGACGAGGAACGCCAGGCCGACGGCCACGAGGACGCTGACGGTGAGGGCGCTGTTCATCATTCGGCCCCGCCCCTCCCCCCGGGAGCCGGGGAGGAACCGGATGAGGCCGATCCCGAACCCCAGCTGGGAGACGGTGGCGAGGAGGGCGAGCACCCCCACCAGGAGGAGGGCCTGCCCGACCGCCTCCGGGCTCCCGGAGACACGGGCCACGAGGAGCCAAAAGACGAAGCCCGCCCCGGCGGCCATGAGCGTGTTGAGGATCAGGTAGATGGCGTTCCGGTACAGGGGGGAGCGGATGTCCTCCATGACATCCTTGACGAGGTCCGACGCCATCGCGGCGAGGTAGTCCCAGGCTTGCTTTAACCCTTAACCCGGGGCGCCACGGGTCCCGCCGACCACCCTTTAAGAGAGGCAATCCGTTAGAGGGGCTCGCGCGGGCTTAGTCTAGCCTGGTCAGGACCCGAGCTTGCCAAAGACGCCTGCAAACAGCTCGTAGCGCGGGTTCAAATCCCGCAGCCCGCATCGGCCCCCGGCGGACCTCACTCCCATGGCGGGGGACCCTGTTCAATCCGTCGTCGCATCGCCTTGGGGTCGTTGGGCAGGAACTCGTGCCACACCGCCAGCCCGGCTTCGACGAGGGCGCGCCCGTCGCCGTCGATGCCTTGGATGGGGAAATCGACCACGAGTTCCACGCGCGCCAGTCCTCCGGACGGAGAGACCCATGGGGAGTTCATATAGGCTCTCCCGCCCTTCGACGGAACCGTGGTAACCCTCGCGGAAATTGGGGAGAGAGCCCTGGTTCGACGCCTCCTCGCCATCTACGGGGAGGCCGAGGAACGCGGCCTGGGGGACGATGCGGCCTTCCTCCCCGTGGGCGAACGGTATCTCCTGTTGGCCACCGACTCCATCAACGCCCGAACCCACATCCCCCCGGGAGTCTCCGGCGACCAGGTGGGCTGGTACGCGGCCGCGGTGAACCTCAGCGACATCGCCGCCATGGGGGGAAAGCCCTTTGGCCTCCTCGTCTCCCTGATCCTGCCCCCCCAGCTCGAGGTCGCGTACGTCGAAGCGATGGTCCGCGGCCTTCGAGCGTGCGCCGAGAACTACGATGTCGCCATCCTCGGGGGCGACACAAAGGAAGGGGCGGAGATCTCGGTCTGCATCACAGCGGCGGGGTGGTCTCAGGGCAGTCGGATCCTGCGCCGGAAGGGGGCCCGGCCCGGGGAGGTCCTGGCGGTGACCGGCGTCCTGGGCTGGGCAGGTTGGGGCCTGTCCCGGCTGAAGGCGGGGGTCGAGGAAAGCCAAGCCATGGACGCGGTCATGCGCCCGCAGCCACGGGTGGAAGAGGGCCTCCACCTCGCCGCGTCCAGAGGCGTGTCCTCATGCATCGACAGCTCGGACGGTCTCGCGGCCTCCCTGGGACAGCTCAGCGAGGCGAGTGGAGTGGCCTTCCGGGTCGATTATGAACAGCTTCCGCAGGCCCCGCCTCTGTCGGAACTGGACGTCGAGACGCGAAAGGAAACCCTCTTGTTCCAGGGCGGTGACTTTGAACTTCTGTTCACCTGTCAGCTGGACCAGTGGGCGGCGGTTCGGGAGAGCTTGTCGGAACTGGGCACACGTGCAACGGCCATCGGCGAGGTCCTCGAGGCGCGGGACAACCTCCTGCAGGTTGGGGGCCAGGAGGAGGTCCTGGACGCCAGGGGCTACGAGCACTTCAGGTAGGGAACCTGTAGGCCAAGCTATATAGGCCCACAGGCTTGATTGACACATCCTGGCATGAAAGAAGCCCTTCTCTACGACCCCCTGGAAGGCGGGAAGGTCTTGTGCACTGCCTGCGCCCGGTACTGTAAGATCGGGGAGGGGCAGATTGGGCTGTGCGGGATCCGCCAGAACCTGGGTGGGAAGCTCCAGCTCCTCGTGTACGGGAAGGTCATCGCGGGCCACGTGGATCCCATTGAGAAGAAGCCGGTGACCCACTACATGCCGGGGGCGAAGATCTTCTCCATCGCGACCACGGGATGCAACTGGCTGTGTCACCCTGCCGGGGCGGAGATTCTCCTGATCGATGGGACCACGCGGAAGGTCGAGGAGGTTGCCCCCGGGGATGCCGTCTGGTCCTACGACCTGGGCGGAGAGCCTGAGGCGCAGCCAGGCATTGTCACCCACGTGGGAACCCGAATCGCACAGATTTGGGAGATCCGCCATGGCCCGGACGGGTCCGAGCGGATTCTCCTCACGGAGGAGCACCCTGTCTGGACGAATGTCGGCTGGAAGACCGTGGGGGACTTGCGCCCGGGGGATAGGATTCTGAGGATGTGGCCTCAGACGGCCGAGCGCCTTACTCCTCGTCCTTCGCCCGCATTGGACGGGACGCAGCTTGAGGGAATCGAAGCTGGCTACCTTCTTGGCCATCCAGAAGAGGTCGAGGGCCTCATCGCCGCGCGCCAGCCTGGACGGCCGAGGGTCAACCGGCGGGAATGGCGTCGGGTCACCTCCGTAGGATCAGCTGACCGCGTCGAGATGGTCTACAGCCTCGAGACCATCCCCCATCACAACTACGTGGCAGACGGCATCGTGGTCCACAACTGCCAGTACTGCATCCCCGGCGAGTCAACCATCTCGACGGATCACGGCATGCTGCCCGTCTCGGACCTGTGGTCACGCGGCGTCAGTCCGAGGCGTACCGAAAACGGGGAAGTGGTCGACCTCGAGGGCATTCGCGTCTGGACCCATCGAGGACGGCTGCAGCGGGTCGGGCAAGTCCACCGCCACTTCTACTCCGATGACCTCCTTGAAATCCAACCCGTCTACAAGGCGCGGCTCCGTTGTACACCCGACCATCGGGTCTTCGCATCAAGGCGCCATGGCGGGAAGGTGCAGAAGGTCCCGGCGAGGAAGCTGCGAGAAGGGGACCTTGTTGCCCTTCCGAAGACGAGTCCCCGTCCAGAGATCCCCGTGATTGACGCACGGTCCAACGACTACGCAGCCCGTGTCCTCGTCCAGTCCATGGACGTGGGACCGCAAGCCATCGAGTGGACTCCTCGCTCGCCACAGGCAGTCGAGACCCCGAACTACTTCCTCCTCCCCATCCGGAGCATCACACGGCTATCCTACGTCGGCCACGTCTACAACCTCGCCGTGGAGAAGGACCACTCCTACGTCGCCGACTTCGTGGCGGTCGCGAACTGCCAGAATTACGACATCTCGCAGCGACGCAAGGTCCAGGGCACCGACATCAGCCCCCAGGGCGTCGTGGACCTCACCCTGGAGCAGGGCGCCCAGGGCATCGCCTACACCTACAACCAGCCCACCATCTTCATCGAGTTCGCCCACGACATCGGCGTCCTTGCCCGGAAGGCGGGCCTGATCAACATCTTCGTCTCCAACGGCTACGACACGCCCGAGACCGTGGCCATGATGCGGGACTTCCTGGACGCCATCACGGTGGACTTCAAGGGGAACGGCGAACCGAAGTTCGTCCGCCGCTACATCGGGGTCCCCGATCCGCAGCCCATCTTCGACAGCCTCATCGAGATGCGGGACAAGACGGATGTCCACATCGAGATCACGGACCTCGTCGTCCCGGAGGTGGGCGACGACCTGGCCTACGCCCGGAAGCTCGCCCGATTCGTCTACGACGAGCTGGGGCCCGACACGCCCATCCACTTCCTCCGGTTCCACCCGGACTACAAGATGGTGGACCTGCCCCTGACCCCCGTGGAGACGCTGGAGCGACACCACCGGGTCGCCCAGGAGGCGGGCCTGAAGTACGTGTACATCGGGAACGTCCCCGGCCACCCCCTGGAGCACACCTACTGCCCGGGCTGCGGCCGCGTCGCCATCCGGCGTCACGGCTTCGACATCCGGGGTTGGGATCTGGACGACCAGAACCGGTGCCGCGCCTGCGGCTACCAGCTCCCCATCGTGGGCGACCTGCAGGAATCCTGGCAGGAGTTCCGGTTCCGCCCGGTCATGTGAGGGGGCGGCCCCGCTCCATCAGGGGCTTGCCGTCGGCCTCCAGGTTGATCCCCTTCAGGACGGCGTCCACCTCCGCCTTCGACCGGATGTCGCCGCCGAGGGCCTGGTTGTCCCCGAAACCCACGTGGAGAACGCCCAGGGCCTTCTGCGCCTCCAGGGAACCCGCGTGGAGGCTCGCCTGGGGGTTGAAGCCCACGCCCAGGCGGGAGAGGTGCCGACCCTCGTGGCCGCCGGCGTCCATGGCCGCCTCCGCCTCCTGGGCCCCGGTCACCCGCACGGCATAGCCCTCCCGCACGGTCACGGTGGCGGGGGCCCGGAGGGCGTGCTGGAAGAAGACGTCCACCAGGAGGGCCCCCTCGGCCGACCCCTCTTCGGGGGCCACCAGGAGCTCCCCCGCCGGGAAGGTGGCGAAGTCGCCCCGCCCCCGGCAGAGGCCCGTGTCGTCGGTGATCCAGGTCTGCCCCCGCACGCTCACCGTGAGATCGGTCCCCCGGGGCGTGGTGACCCGGAGGGTCCGCGCCCGGCGCAGCCGCTTGTACGCCCGGGCCATGCTCTCCTCGACCTCCTCGTGGTTCGCGGTGAGGCACCCGTCGGCCATCATCGCCTCCGTCACGTGGGGGAGGGAGAGGACGCGGGCGCCGCTTCGGTTGGCCTGGCGCCGGGCGTCGGTGTGGCTCAGGGAGTGGCCCGGTGCCAGGATGACGACCTCGCAGTCCTTCATGGCGTCGGCCACGGGCTCCGGCGGCTCCATCCCCGGGCCGGACACGTCGAGGACCGTTAGGAAGGCGTCGGCCCCCGCCTGCCGGGCGGCCTGGACCAGGGCCTGGCCGATGGCCAGACGGTCTTCGTCCACCACGACCATGGCCGTCTCCTCCCCCTTCAGGGCGAGGGAGATTTCCACCAGGGAGCGAGCGCCCGCGCTCAGGTCCACGGGGCCCCTAGGGGGCGCCAGGTTCTAAAACCCTTCCGGCGGGTGATAATGTCCACCAAAGCTTTATGGGGACGCCTCGGGAAGGAGAATGGCGCATGGTGGCCCCCGACGAGCTGGAGCGGGTCTTGCGGGACTTCAACTTCACCTACGGTACCCAGGTGGCGGGATTCGTCACGGGCACCGGGGTGCCCATCGCCATCCAGGCGAACGTGGAGATCGAGGAGGAGCACTTCGCCACCATGGCGGCGACCTTCGTGGGGTCCATGGACGTCCTCTACCGGGGCGTCGGCCTCGCGCCGCCGGAGCGGATCACCGCCGAGACGGCGAACGGGGTGCTCACCGTCCTCCGGGTCGAGCGAAACGCCTTCTTTCTCGCCCTGGGCGGCGACGGTGTCGAGCTGAAGGAGCGGTCCGACGAGGCCTTGGAGGCCCTCAAGCGGGTCCTGGAGCCCCTGCAGCCGTTGGAGAAGTTCGCCCTGTAACCCCCCCCAGGAGCGGGAGGGGCATGGGCCTTTTAGCCTCGCGATCCCTCGCCGGCAGGATGGACCTCCTTCGGGTCTACCGCACCCTCCGCCGCGCCCTCGGGAGCGACGACTGGTGGCAGGCCGCGGGTCCGTGGGAGGTGATGGTCGGCGCGGTCCTGGCCCAGCGAACCACCTGGCGGAGCGTGGATCGGGCCCTGCGGTCCCTGCAGGCCGCGGGGCTCCTTGCCCCCGAGGCGCTGGCCGCCGCTCCCCCGTCGCAGGTCGAGGCCTGCGTCCGCCCGACGGGCTTCTATCGGACCAAGGCGCGGCGCCTGCGCCGGATGGCCGCCCACGTCCTCCGGGCGGCCGGGTCCGTGGAGGCCTTCCTCGCCCGTCCGCCGGCGGGGCTCCGGCGGGACCTCCTGGCCCTGGAGGGGGTCGGGGAGGAGACGGCCGACGCGATTCTCCTCTACGCCGCCGGCCACGCGACCCCGGTGGTGGACGCCTACACCCGCCGGATCCTGGCGCGGTTGGGGCATCCCCTGCCCCCGGGCTCCGCCGACGCCGCCCGCCGGTTGCGGGCGGAGCTCCCTCACCGGGTGGAGGAGCATCGCCGGTTCCACGCCCTCATGGTGGAGCTGGGGAAGCGCCACTGCCGACCGGCTCCCCGCTGCGCCCCCTGCCCGCTCCTGGACCTCTGTCCCCACGGGAGAGGGGTGGTGGGCGACCCCCCGCAGGCAGGGTTATGAGTCGGCGGGCGATGCGGCGACGTGGACGTCCTGGTCACCGGGTCCACGGGCTTCCTGGGTCGGCACCTGGTCCCCGCCCTCGTGCAGGCCGGACACGCGGTCCGTTGCTTCCACCGGCCGACCTCCGACCGCTCCCCCCTCGCGGACCTGCCCGTGGTGTGGACCGAGGGGGACGTCCTCCTCCCCGGGACCCTCCCCGAGGCCGTGGACGGCATGGATGCCGTCGTCCACCTGGTCGGCATCCTGCGGGAGCGGGAGTCCACCTTCGAGGAGGTCAACGTGGGGGGCGTCCGCCACCTCCTGGAGGCCTGCGAACGGGCCGGGGTGCAGCGGGTCGTCCACCTGGGGGCCCTGGGGACCGGCGAGCGACACCCCACGCGCTACGCCCGCACGAAGGCCCTGGGGGAGCGGGTGTGGCGGGACAGCGACCGGCGGTACGTCATCCTCCGCCCCTCCGTCGTGCTCGGGCCCGGCGGGGACTTCACCGAGCGCATCCTGGCGCTGATTCGACGTCGCCGCCGCGTCCCCGTGGTCGGGAACGGGCAGAACACCCTCCAGCCCATCTGGATCGGGGACGTGGTTCGGGCCATCCTGGCCGCCTTGCGGGCCCCGACGCGAAGGACCTGGGACCTCGTGGGACCCGATCGGCTCACGTGGGACGCGTTCGTCCTCCGCCTGGCGAAGGCCATGGGGCTGGACCGAGGCATCCGTCACGTGCCGGCGACCCTGGCCCGGATCGTGTCGTGGGGGACCTCCCTGCGACGCGAGCCCCTGGTCACCCGGGACGAGCTCTTCTTCCTCCGGCAAGACCTGGTCGGCCGGTCGGCGGACTTCGAGGCGTTGACGGGGCGGACGGCGAGGCCCATCGAGGGGTGGCTGGGGCGGCTCCTGGCCTAGGGCGGCCCGTGGCGCCCGACCGGGGAGTCCAAAGTGTTATCACCCAGTCCCGGAGATGTGTGCCGTGATGGCGGTGGGAAAGAGTGCCAGCCCGGAGGAGGCCATCCTCGCCCTCTCGCGCCTCGTCCGGGAGGAGAAGCTGACCCGGCCCGAACTGCTCCGTGAGATCATGAAGGTGGGGCTCTCGGAGCAGAAGCGTTGGAAGGCCATTCGAGGTGTGGAATTGGGGAAGGTGGGCATGCGCCAGGGCGCCGAGATGGCGGGCCTGGACGAGGCCGCCTTCCGCGAGCTGGTGGAGACCCGTCGGCACGCGTAGGCCCGCCGTTCCGCGGACGGGCCGGTCCACGCGGAGGGTTCGCGCGCAGCGAGCGAAAGCTTATCATCCCGGCGTCCTTGAGGGGGGAACCGGGGGGGGAAGGCATCGCCGATCTGACCGTCGCCCAGCGGGTCGTGCTCCACCTCTCGCTCTTCTCGAAGCACCGGGAGGAGTTCGACGTGCCGCTGGAGGTGACCCAGCAGGGGATTGCCCAGGCGCTGGGCCTGAGTCGCTCCCACATCGCGCTGGAACTCAAGAAGCTCCTGGTGGGGGGTTCCCTCGAGAACCGCCTCGCCCACGTGCAGGGGGCGAAGAGCCGGCGGAAGGTCTACTTCAACGCGTTCCCGGGCGAGCGCATCGCCGCCACGCTCCGGGAGCGGGCCCACTCCCGGGAGGCCCGTTGGATCGGCCCCGACGGAGCCGCGGGGACGGGGGCCGGCACGGAGCTCATCCGCCTCGCCCGGAGGGAGGGTCGCCCCCTGAGCGGGGTCTACCTGGCCCTCCTGGGAGGTCAGGTGGTGGACCTACGACCGACGGATCGGGTCCCCACGGCCTCCGCAGAGCCCGCCTTCGTCGGCCGCCAGAAGGAACTCGCGAACCTGGAAGCGTGGTTGGCCGGAGGCGCCCCGCTGATGCTGATCACGGGCCTCCCGGGCGTCGGCAAGACCGCCCTCGCCCGGGCCTTCCTGGGGAAGCGCGAGGGGGTCTGGGTGCGGGTCTTCCCCTTCGACAGCGCCTCCTCCCTCGTCGCCAGCCTGGCCATGGCGCTCTCCCGCGTCGGCCGGCCCCGCCTGCTCGCGTACCTGAAGGGGAATCCCCTGGACTACGCGGAGGTGGGCCTGTTGCTCTCCATCGAGGCCTCCGGGCTCCTCCTGGTCTTTGACGACGTGACCGCCTCCCCTGAAGCCTCGCAGGTCCTCCGCCTTCTCCTCGACCGCCCCGCCCCGGGCGGCAAGCTCCTCCTGACCGCCCGGGAGACGCCAACCTTCGTGGGGACCAAGGACCGGTTGGAGGGGCGGCTGGCGGAAATCCGGCTGGCGGGCCTGACCCGGGAGGAGTGCCGCGCCCTCCTGCGGACCCTGGGGCGCGGGGACGGTTGGGAGAAGGCCCTGGAGCTGACCCAGGGCCATCCCCTCCTCCTCCGCCTCGTGGCCACCGGGGAACTCCCCGAGAAGCTCCCCGACACGCAGGCCTTCCTCCTCGAGGAGGTCCTCACCGACCTCTCCCCGGAGGAGCAGGAGGCCCTCTTCCGGGCGGCCGTCCTCCGCCGACCCGTACCTCCGGACGCCCTGGCCAAGGGGAGGTTTCCCGTCTTCGCCGCGTTGCGTCGAAAGGGCCTCCTGGTGGAGAACGGGGGCCGCTACGGGGTCCACGACCTGGTCGCCCCCGCCATCCGGCGGCAGGGGGGGGAGGGGCTGCGATCCTTCCATCGGGAGGCCGCCCGGTCCTGGCAAGAGGAGGGGGAGTGGGTCGAGGCGGTGTACCACCTCGCCCGCGGCGGGCGAAGGCGGGAGGGCGTCGCGCTCGTCGGGGCGCGCCTGGAGGAGATCCTCGAAGCCGGGGGGGCGGCCGATTTGGCGAAGGTCCTGGAGCAGCTTCCCGCCGACCCTCCCGTCCTCCTGGCCCGGGCCCGGGCCCTGGACACCCTCGGCCAGTGGACCAGGGCGCTGGAGCTGGTCGAGAAGGGCCTGAAGGCGGACCCGAAGGACGAGAAGCCCGGCCTCTTGCTGCTCCGAGGCCGCATCGCCAGCAAACGGGGGGACCTGGCGAGGGCGCGCCAGGACTTCCTGGCGGCGGAGGAGAGCGCCGCGCGACGGGGGGCCGACCGGGAGCGAGGCCTCGCGTTGTACGGCCTCGGCATCGTGTGGCGGAAGGAGGGGCAGGAAGCCCGGGCCCTCGCCGACCTCGCCCGCGCCGTCGGCTACCTGACGGCCGTCGATGCGTCCCGTGAGGTCGGGCGGGCCCGGATGGAGACGGGGCTCGTCCACCTCCAGCAGGGGCGGTTCGAGGAGGCGATACGCGAATTCCAGACCGCCGCGCCCCACTTCGCCACCTCGAAGGGGGATACGGCGCTGCTGCAGAACAACCTGGCCATCGCCCACAAGGAGGCCGGACGACCGGAGGAGAGCCTCCGGGCCCTGGAAGCGAGTCGTCGCTTCGCCGAGGCGGCGGGCATGGTGCGACCCCAGGCCTACGCTCTGCTCAACGCCGCCGACCTCCTGGCCCGCCTCGAGCGACTGGAGGAGGCGGAGGCCCAGTGCGACGAAGCCGAGGCCCTGGCCCGCGGGTTGGAGGACCCCGTGATGCTCTCCACCTGCCGAGCCAACCGGGGCCTCATCGCCCGAGGTCGGGGCGACCTCGCGGACGCCCTCGCACTCTATGAGGAGAGCCTGGAGACGCTTCCGCAGGAGGCGACGGTGAGCCGCGCCCATCGCGAGGTGGAGATGAGCGACGTCCTCGCGAGGGTGGGGGAGCGGGACCGTGCCGCGGCGCTGCGGGAGAAGGCCCGCGGCGTTCTCGGGGCGGATCGGGTGGAGGCCCTCCTTCGGCAGCTACCCTAGGACCTCGCGAAGCCGGGCCAGGGCCCTCTTCAGGTCCTCGGAGGCGGCCGCGAAGGAGAGGCGGAGGCGGCCCTCGCCCTCCTCGCCGAAGGCGACGCCCGGGATGACGGCCACCCGGGCCTTCTCCAGAATCCTCTCGGCCATGGCCACCGAGGCCAGCCCGTCGTCGTACCGGGCCCACGCGTAAAAGGTGCCCTGGGGTTCGGGGCAATCGACGCCGGGGATCCCGTTCAGGCCCTTCACGACCATCTCCTTCCGCCGCTCGAACGCCTCCACCATGGCCTCCAGGGGTTCCTGGGGGCCCCGGAGTGCGGCCACACCGCCCTTCTGCGCGAAGGAGGTGGCGCAGGTGAAGGAGTGCTGCTGGACCGTGTTGATGGCCTGGAGGAGGTCCACCGGCGCGACGGCCCAGCCGAGGCGCCAGCCCGTCATGGAGTAGGTCTTGGAGAACCCGTTCACCGTGATACTTCGCTCGAAGGCCCCGGGGAAGGAGGCGATCGCGTGGTGCTGGCCCTCGTAGACCATCCGCTCGTAGATCTCGTCCGTCAGGAGGAGGAAGTCGTGGTCCGCGGCCAGGTCGGCGAGGCCGCGTAGGGCGGGAAGGCCGTAGACGGCCCCCGTCGGGTTGTTCGGCGTGTTGACCACGAGGAGGCGCGTCCGGGGGGTCACCCGCTCCGCCACCGCCTCCGGCGTCAGGGCGAAGGCCTCCTCCTCCGTCGTGGGGACGGGCACGGGGGTGGCCCCCGCCAGCCGGACCATCGGCCGGTAGGAGACCCAACCCGGGTCGGAGACCAGGACCTCGTCCCCCGGGCCGGCAAAGGCCAACATGGCGGCGAAGAGGGCATGCTTCGTGGAGCTGACCAGGACGTTCTCCGCCTGGGCGGGAATCCCGTTGCGCGCCGCGCTCTGTTCCGCGATGGCCTCCCGGAGCTCCGGAATGCCGGGGGACGGGGTGTACTTCGTGAAGCCTTGGTCCAGGGCCTCCTTCGCGGCCTCCACGATGTGGGCCGGGGTGGGAAAGTCCGGTTCGCCCGCGGCCAGGGAGATCACGTCCTCCCCCTGGGCCTGGAGCTCGTCCACGCGGGCGGCCAGCCCCACCGTGGGGGAGCCCTTGACCTGCTTCATCCTCTCCGCGACCATGGTCCCACCTTAGCCCTGCCGGGGTTAAAACCTGTCCCTCGCCCGGGTCAGCGATGGGCGTAGACGGCCTGGACGAGGGGCCCCACGTCCTCCAGCCGGACGAAGCCGAAGCGCTCGAACTGGAGGAGGGTGCCCGGGTCCAGATCCCCCACGGCCTCCTCCGCCAGGCCCTCGACCCCCGACGCGTCGGGCATGAGCACCGTCGCCGGGATCCCGGCAGGAAGCCACTGGATCTTGGGGATGGCCTTGACCTTCCAGGAGCGGAACGTCGCCTGCTTGTTGAAGCGGACGTTGCACCAGTCCTTGAGGCGGACCTCCTTGCCCCGATGGGCCTCCAGGTCCCGGGCGGGCACGTAGACCTCCTCCGCCCCCCGGAGGGTGCGGGTCCCGCGCTCGGGGAAGTCGGGGTGGAGGGGGATGTGGGCCTCCCGCGGCTCCGGCAGGCCCTCGACGCGGACGGCGACGGGGTCGGGGACCAGGAAGTAGCGATTCGCGAGGGGGTCGATGCGACGCCGGTTCTCCGTGTACAGGGTCTCGGCGGGCACCTCGATGTCCGTGAGGCTCAGGCCGAAGCCCTGGATGAAGCGCCGCAAGGTCTCCGCCTGAATCCCGCGCCGCGCCAGGCTCTGCAGGCTCCAGGTCCGCGGATCGTCCACCCCGGTCAGCTCCCCCGCCTCGATGAGCTGGCGCTGGCGGCTCTTGCTCAGCTCCGCCTCCTTGACCCGGAGGAGCCCGTAGTGGACGAAGGCGGGGCCCTCGACCCCGAAGTAGTCCCAGATGGCCCGCTCCATCCAGTCCTCCATCATGAGGTCCTTCCCCCGGAGGACGTGGCTGACGCCCAGCAGGTGGTCGTCCACGGCCCAGGAGAACTCCAGCAGCGGCCAGACGCGGTAGCGGGTCCCCACCCGGGGATGGGGGCGATCGCTGATGCGGAACAGCACCCGGTCCCGGAAGGCGGGGTTGGGGTGTCGCATGTCCGTCTTGAGGCGGACCACGGCTTCTCCGGGGGCCAGCTCCCCTCCGAGCATGGCCTCCCAGTGCGTGAGGCTCTCCTCCGTCTCCGCGGCGCGATGCGCGCAGGCCCGTCCCGCCTCGCGGTTCGCCCGCAGCTCGCCGGCCGCGCAGAGACACACGTACGCCCCGCCCACCTCCAGGAGGCGGCGGCCCCAGTCGTAGAAGAGGGGGAGCCGATCCGACTTGTAGAGGACCTCGTGGACCTCGACGCCCAGCCATCGGAGGCCCTCCTCCACCTGCCCGTAGGCCTCGGCGAGGGGCAGCTTCGTCTCCGATCCGATGGTGTCATCGTGGACCAGGAGGAGGCGGCCCCCGTACCGCTTCACGTACGCGTCGTTGAGGAGGACCATGCGGGCGTTCCCGATGTGGAGGGGACCGGAGGGGTAGGGCGCCAACCGCATCACGACGCCATCGGACACCCCCGGCAGGTCCGGGAGCCCCGCCGGACGGGCCTCGTGGCGGCGCACCAGGAGTTCGGGGGCCACGCCCTCGAGGAGGGTGCGCTGCGCCTCGGGATCGAGGCCGTTCACCTCCTCCACCACCTCCACGACCGTGCGCGCGACCTCCTGGGCCCGGGGGCGCAGGTCGGGTTCCGCCGCCAGGACCTTCCCCACCACCGCCTTGACCTGGGCCGCCCCCTCGTGAAGGAGGGCGTTCTGAAGGGCGAACTTCCGGGCCAGGTCCCGAATCACGGGCCGTTCATGCCCCGCGACGTTATTTAACCCATGTTCACGGGCGGGCGCGGGCTCTCTGGCGCAGGGCGGACGGGTCTACTTGGCGCTCCCCGCGGCTTTCTTTCCCTCCGCCGTGGGCGTCTCCGTCCGTGCGGCGGGGGGCGACCCGTCCGACCGTCGCGGCATCAGGGAGCGCCGCCTCACGGACGACCGCTGGGCCGCGGGCTGTTTCGGCGGGGCCAACTTGAGGAGCTCCGCGTACTCCTGGTCGGGCCGCACGCCCGTCCGGGTCGTCGTCGCCTCCTTGAGCTGCTCCGCCAGTTGATCGGACTTCCACGCGCGGAGCCCGAGGAAGCGGGTCAGGAACCGTCCGATCTGCCGGTTGAGCAGGAGCTTCACGATGGATTCCGTCTCCGACGGGCTCAGGCGGACCACGAAGTCCCACCCCACGGGGGGTTCCGTCCGCCCGACGATGTAGAAGCTGTCCCCGTCAAAGACGACCTTGACCTTGTTGAGGTCCGCCGCCAGCTCGACCCGTCCCAGCCCTCTCGACCAAACGCGCACCTGTCACACCTCTCTCAGGGTACGAGGCCCTCCTCCCGGGCCTCCTCGATGTAGTCGGGATACCGCCACCAGATGTCGAGGCCGAGGTCCGCGGCGATCTGCAGCGCCGCGTTGTACCCGGGCCCCAGGGTAATCATTCCGCCGGGATAGACGGAGGCCCCCGCCAGGTAGAGGCCCGGAATGGGGGTCGCGTAGTTGGACATGTCTGTCGTCGGCCGGAAGTACCCCATCTGCGTCGGGAGGTAGGCCCCGTGCTTGATGGCCCCCCGGACCATGTTCGGGAGCTTCTGCTCGATGTACGTCGGCGGGTAGACGAAACTCTTGACGAGCTTCACGTCGGCCGCGTTCGCCAGGTACTCCCGCCAGTCCGCCACGATGCGTTCGGCGTAGTCGTCCTTGATGTCCTCCCAGTCGCGGCCGGCGACCTCGTAGGGGGCCTCCGTCTCGACCCGCAGCGTGTGGAACCCGGCGGGCGCCTGGACGGGGTCGAACAGGCTGGTGGGGGTGATCGTCGCCTCCGTACCGGGCAGGCGGCCCTTCATGCACTCGTCCCAGTGCCGGATGACCTCCTCGTCGGAGGCGTAGCCCACGACCTGGGAGAGGGCCTCGCCGGCGTGGGGGGCGTTCGCCTCGGCCTTGTAGCGGGGCAGCGTCGAGCTCCCCAGGTGGACGCAGAACAGGCTCCACTCGTCCCACTGCCACATCCGGAGGGAGGCGGCCATGTCGGGGTCGATGAGCTCCTCCCCCACCAGATCGAAGAAGGTCATCGGCGCGGTCAGGGTGCTCACCACGGCCCGGGCGGTGATCTCCTCCCCGCCGTCCGTGACGACGCCCCGCGCCACCCCGTCTTCCACGAGGATCTGCGTGACCTCCGTGTTCTCGAGCACGTCCAGCCCGCTCTCGTAGGCGGAGCGGACGATGCCCGAGTTGAGGCGATGGGACCCGCCTCCCACGAGGGCGGCGTTGAGCATGCGGTACACGTAGATGGCGAACATGTACCCGATCCCGATCAGGTCGGGCTCGATGCCCCACTTGCATCCGAGGTAGAGGAGGCCCGCCCGGACCCGGGGGTCCTCGAGGCCGTACGCGTCCAGCATCTCCAGGGGGCTCATCTCGGACCACTCGAGGACCCTGTTCCCGACTTCGGACTGGGACAGCATCACCGCGAACTCCGCGGGCCCGATGGGGGCGACGTACGTGGCGGGCAGGAGGGACTTGAGGCAGACCTCCTCCATGTCCCCGTAGATGGCCAGGAACCGGGACGCGTCCTCGGGCGCGATCTCCCGGATGGCCGCGGCCGTCTTCTCCGGGTCCCGGTAGAAGACTAGGGCCTGGTCGGGCTCGTAGAACAGGGCCATCTGGACCGGCGGGGTGATGAAGTTCACCCCGTACTTGTGGAGGGCCAGGTCTTGGACGGGCGGCATGAGGTCGCTCATCATCATGTAGGTGGCGTGGAGGTTGAACCGGAAGCCCCCCACGTCCTCCGTCACGAGGCCGCCGCCCATCTCGTCGCGTCGCTCCACAATTAGGCACTTCGCCCCCGCCTTCTGCAGGTACGCGGCCGCCGTCTCGCCATTGGGTCCGCCCCCGATGATGACCACGTCGTAGTCCACGCGCCTCCCTCCTACACCGTCACCTTGGGCACGATGGCCAGGTCGTTCCGCTTCGCGTAGACGTCAAACCAATCCAGGGCCCGGTGGGACCACCAGGCGGGCTTTGGGATACCCAGGTCCTCGAGGACCACGAGGGCGGCGTTGTGGCCGGCCCCCAACCAGGAGAAGCTGTGGGGCCAGACCCCGTTGGAGAGGTAGAGGTTCTTGAAGGGCGTCCGCGGGGCGCCGCACCCCTCGAAGGGACGGTCTAGGTACATCTGGCCGGGCTCCACGATGCCGGCGCTCCAGACCCCGTTGATGGCGGACATGTTCCGCCGGGCCACGTCGGCCGGGGAATAGCCCACCCGGTCCACGATGCCCGCCCGGAAGCCGGGGGCGTACTCCTCCATCCGGTCCTCGGACCGCTGCAGGACGTCCTCCGTGACGTCGTCCCAGGCATCGAGGCCGCCCTCCGGCAGGGCGCCGGGCACGTCGGCCCACAGCTGGATGTTCCAGAGCCCGGGCGGGGAGGACTTGGGGTCGTGCATCGTGAAGTTGAAGTTGGCCGCCAGGAAGGTGAGGGGGTCCGGGATGCGGTCGTCCAGCACGTCCGCGGTCATCTTCTCGACGTCGGCCAGGGTGTCCGCGCCGAAGTTGAAGTGCCACGCCTTCTCCAAGTCGGGGTCCCAGTCCGTCCCGACCCACCGGGGCGGTGCCTTCGCCAGGAAGGCC
>JBHIDH010000006.1:0-54388 GCA_046759985.1 Thermoplasmata archaeon | reverse complement strand
GGAGCGGGTGAACCGCCACGTCCCGTGTGCGGAACGGGTCAGGTTCTGCAACACCGGGGCCGAGGCGACGATGTACGCCGTGCGGACGGCGCGAGGCTACACGGGCCGTACGAAGATCTTGAAGGTCACCGGCGGGTGGCACGGCTTCTCCACGGACCTCCTCGCGGGGGTCCACCCCCCCTTTGCGACGGCCGAATCCCTGGGCCTGCCGCCCTCCCTGAATCAGGACGTGGGGACTTTCTCCTTCAACGACGTCGCCGGCGCGACCCGGGCCATCCGTCGGGAGGAGGACCTGGCCGCCGTAATCGTGGAACCCGTCCTCGGGGCCGGGGGTGGCATTCCCCCCGAGCCGGGCTTCCTCGAGGCCCTCCGAGAGGAGACGGAGGCCCGGGACGCCCTCCTGATCTTCGACGAGATCATTACGGGATTCCGCCTGGGGTTGGGAGGGGGCCAGGCGCACTACGGCGTGACACCCGACCTGGTGACCCTGGGGAAGGTCTTGGGCGGTGGCCTGCCGGTGGGCGCCGTCGCCGGCCCGGAGGAGATCATGGCGTGGACGAGCACCCGGGGTCCCAAGCGGGACGGCCTTGGGGTGTCCATCGGCGGGGGCACCTTCTCCGGGAATCCCCTCACCATGCGGGCGGGCGTGGCCACCCTGGACTACCTGGAGGCGAACGCGGAGGGATACGCGCGCATCGGGCGGATGGGTCAGGCCCTCCGAAACCAGGCCCGCGACGTCCTGGCGGCGCAGGAGCTCCCCGCCGTGGTGACTGGCCTCGAGTCCCTCTTCCAGATCCACTTCTTGCGGGAGGAGACGGAAGGCCTGCGGAACGCCGAGGACGTCCATCGGTACACGGACCCTCGCCGGGCCACGGAGGAATTCAAGGTACGCATGCTCAACGAGGGGATTCACACGATGCACGGCGGGGGATGCCTCTCCTTCGCCCACACGGAGGCGGAGGTCCGGGGTTTCCTGGAGGCCCTCGCCGTGGTCGCCGGGGCCATGAAGGGGGCCCCCGCGTGACCGACGCGCTGCGAGTTGTCCCCTTTGGACTCGGCCCCATCGGGTCCGCCCTCACCCAGGAGTGCCTGCGACGCGGCTACGAGATCGTCGCCGGGGTGGACAACGACCCCGCCAAGGTGGGCCGTGACGTGGGGACCGTGATCGGGGCGGAGGAACTCGGCGTCAAGGTCGCCCCTCGCCTCCCCGCCACCGTCAAGAAGGGGGAGACGGACGTGGTCCTCCACGCCGCCACCTCCTACATCTGGGAGGCCCACCCCCAGCTGGCCGAGGCCTTCCAGGTCGGCGCCAATGTCGTGTCCACCTGCGAAGAGCTCGCCTATCCTTGGCGCTCCCACCGCCACTTTGCCCAGGAAATCGACCAGGCGGCCAAGTGGGAGGAGGTCACGGCCCTGGGAACGGGGGTGAATCCGGGCTTCGTGATGGACGCCTTTGTGGTCGCCCTCGCGAGTATGTGCCGCGCGGTGACCCATGTGGAGGCCCGACGAGTGCTGAATGCAAGCCGTCGGAGGCTCCCCCTCCGGCAGAAGCTGGGAATCGGTCTACGCCCGACGGAGTTCACCGAGAGGGCGAAAGAGGGGAAACTCGGGCACGTGGGAACCTACGAGTCCGTCGACATGATCGGCGCGGCCTTCGGTTGGAACCTGCGTGAGGTCACCTCGAACTTGGACCCCGTCGTGGCGGAGGAGGAGAGAGCAACACCCGAGGGAACGGTGGCTCGGGGCCGGGTGGCCGGCATCCGGCAGGTCGGAGTCGGGTACGTGAAGCGGGGGGAGGCGATCCGACTCGAGCTGGAGATGACCTGGGGGCCGCAGGACGTGGGGGACACTGTCCGCATCGAGGGGGACCCGGGGATCGAGCTTCGCATCCCCGGCGGCCTCCCCGGAGACGAGGCCACCGTGGCGGCGGTCGCCAACGCGATCCCGCGGGTCGTGGAGGCGGAGCCGGGGCTCAAGACGATGCTGGACCTCCCCCTCCCACGCTATGTGGAACCCCTCCCCCCGGAACTCTGAGAGCCGCCCTTTCCGAGGACGGGCATCCGGGCGCGCCCCTGTGCCCCGGAGCCCGGGGCCGGGATGAGCCGGAGCCCGAAAAGGGTCAGCCCCATCAGGGCGAGGAAGACAACGGCGGACAGGACGCTGGTGGCCGTCTTCTCTCGCTGCACGTGGCCTCTTCCGCGGGTTCCTTCGGCCAGGGAGCCCTGTCTCACGAAGCTTGTGTGCCTGACGATGCCACGCCTGCTACGAGGCGGATTTCGAAGAGCGCCCAGCGATTGTGCGTACGCCCCGCGAAGTCGAGGGCGGAGGCCAGGTCTCGGAGTCGGCTGGGAACGATTGGATACTCCCCGTCCCGGAGTTTCTGGAGGTCGAACCGCGTCTCCGCTCCGAAGTCGTTCGGGGGCTGGATGAAGGGGGCCGACTCAATCGCCCAGTACATGACGTCCGTGCTGTTGTCGCTATGGAAGGGGTGCGCCGGGTCCTCGTAGTCCAAGTCGCTCGTGTAGACCAGGTTTACGAGACCCATGAGGTGGCCGACCTCGTGAACCAAGACGGAGGCCTCGACCTCCGCCAACGAGGGGCCGGGCCGCAGGGTCGCGCGGCTGATCACGTCCTTGAAGATGGCCAGTGAGCTTGCCGTGTATGCCGCGGCCAGAGCGCTCTCGCCCCCATTGGCCAGCTCCCCCGCGATCGAGAGGATGTAGAGGGTGAAGGTGTCTCCCCCTGTCACGCTGTCCCGATGGGCCCGTTCCAGCTCCAAGAGATCCAGGGTGTCGAACGTCGTTTGGTTGACCGCGATGACACCGGAGGTGATCTCGACCGACTCCTTCGCGGTGTAGGCGAGGAGTCGGGTCTGAAGGATGACCAGGGCGGATGCTTCTGGCGCGTCCCCGGGCGTGTGGTCGACCTCGATGAGAAGCTTCGAGTAGGGCGCCCCCTGGAGGAGTTCGAGGGCCTGATCTCCCGGTAGGAGGCTCTGGGCGAGGAACCGCTGCAGGAGAATGAAGCCAATCGAGCCAAGAATGAGTGCCCCGGCGACCCCTACGACGATCAGCAGGACGGTCCGGGGCTTCACGGAAGCCCCATCCAAGCCCCCTTAAAAAGCGATTTGGGCACGTCCTAGCGCGCGCCATCCCTCGGGGAGAAGGCTCGGGGGTTCTCAGGCGGGGTTGCGCGGGCGCTGGAGTCGGGTCCGGACGTGGTCGCCTACGAAGGGGAGGCAGCGGGGGGAAGGCCTGGCCCGGAGGAGGACACGGACCTCCTCCCGTTCCAACAAGCATCCGAGGAGGCCCACGCCCTCCCGCTGGAGGTAATGGGCCTTCGAGAGTAGGCGGAGCGCCCGGGGAAAGGGAAGGCAGAGGTAGGATCTCTCACATGCCACCTGGTAGCAGATGGCCTGACGTAGCCCTCCCCTCCAGTCGGCCAGCTTGAGCTCCACCGCCGTCAGCCTGTCCCCCAGCCCCACGAGGTCAGCGATGCGGCCGTTAAGGGGAACCTCCTCGTGGACCTCCATCCCCTGCTGCTCCAAGAAGCGGCTCACGAGGGGCCGGAGGTCCGCTTCCTTCATGCCGGGGGGCGACAGGGGAGGGGGGCTTAGCTCCTCCGGTGGGGGGAAGCCGAAAATAGGGTCGGAAGGCTACGCAGGGGCGATGCCCCCCCGTGTCTTTGCGACCCGCAGGATCCCGCGGCCCGGCCTCGAGTTGCTGGAGGAGGCAACGGACCTCCGCGTCTTCGAGGAAGATCGCCTCCCCACACGGGACGAAATCCGGGAGGGCCTCCGGGGGCGTGCGGGGCTCCTTTCCCTCCTGACGGACACCATCGACGGCGAGCTGATGGATGTGGCGGACCTGCGGATCATCGCCAACTACGCCGTGGGGGTGGACAACATCGACATCGAGGCCGCCACACGGCAGGGCATCCTCGTGACCAACACCCCCGTCGAAGGGCTCCGCGAGTCCCCCGCCGACCAGACCCTCGCGCTCATCCTTGCCCTCAGTCGCCGCATCCTCGAGGGGGATCGGGTGATCCGAGAGGGCGCCTTCGCCGGATGGGGTCCGGAGCTCCTCCTCGGAACCGACGTGTACGGGAAGACCCTGGGCGTCGTGGGGGCGGGGGGCATTGGCAAGGCCGTGGCCAGGCGGGCCCGGGGTTTCGGGATGCGAATCCTGTATCACAGCCGCCGTCGGAAGGAGGAGTGGGAGGCGGGTACGGGGGCCCGCTTCGTCTCCCTCCGAGGTCTCCTCCGGGAAGCCGACTTCGTCACCCTCCACGTCCCCCTCAGAGAGGACACGAAGCACATGATGGGGGGAGAGCAGTTCCTGACGATGAGGCGGAACGCCTTCCTCATCAACACCGCCCGCGGTCCCCTCATCGACGAGGGGGCCTTGGTGGAGGCCCTGAAGGCGGGCCAACTGGCGGGGGCCGCCCTGGACGTCTACGAACACGAACCCGAGGTCCATCCCGAACTCCTTGCCATGCGAAATGTCGTGCTGACCCCGCATACCGCCTCCGCGACCAGGGAGACGCGGAGCGAGATGGCCGTCGTGGCGGCGAAGAACCTCTTGGCCGGGCTGCGGGGGGAGGTGCCGCCCTCCCTCGTGAACCCCGAGGTCCTCGGGTCTCAGGGCTGAGAATGACGGCAGAAGCCTTTTGACGGGCCAGCGGAAGGACGGGGGGATGACCAGCGGTCTCCGGGACCGGGTCCTCCTCCGCGCCGCTCCTTCGCGACTCCTCTTCTTCCCTCTGTACCTCATCATGTTCCTCCTGGCTGCCCTCAGCCTGGGCATCTCCCTGGAGCTCCTCCCCCTCGGTCTTCCCGAGGTGGCGGGATACAATCTCGACGCTGTCCTCGCCTTGGCGGCGGCCACGTTGTCCTTCGTGACCTTTCTGACGGCCGAGCTGAAGCGCATCACACGGCGTTACCTGGTCTTGGAGCACAGCGTCGCCCGGCGAGAGGGGATCCTGAGCAAGCGCATCCAGTACATGCCGTACGGCAAGGTGGAGCGGGTGGAAGTCAACCAGTCCGTCCTCAAGCGACTCTTCGGCATCGGCGACCTCCTCATCGACACCGGAGAGGACATCATCGTCTTCCAGGCCATCCGGAATCCGGCGAAGGTGAATCGCGTCGTGGCCGAGAGGTTGACCGCCCGCTATGCCTCCCAGCCTTCCGCCTAATGTGCCTATCGCCGGCCTGCTGCAGTGTCTGCTCGCCGGCCGCCCGGTCAGAACCCCTCCGCCGCGAGTCGACGCGACCTGGATGCCGATCGACTGTTTCGCGCGGGGTGCCGGAATCGTGTCATGTCTCCTGGAAGGCAGGAAACGGGGACCGATTCGGAAAGGGGTTGCCTGACGACGCGGAGGGTGGGCCCTCAACGAATGACGGCATCAAGAACCAGACTGAACATCGGGAACCTCTCGAGGGGTCTGCGCTTCTGTCCAGACCAAAGCCCGACAGGGCAACGTCAGTCTCACCTTTCCATGGATGATACTGGCATGGGTTCGCTTAAGTATATGCACACTTAGCTCATTTTCATGAGAAAGGCTCTGTTCTGTTTCGTCATTCTGGGCATCATCGCCCTCCTTCTGTCGTCGGGAGAAGCTTACGGTCTGTACGTTCCCCAGGATGCATCGGAGCCCCCCGTCCAATGGGGAAAGGTAGATGAACGCCTCCGGGCGCGACTGGCCGATCTCGACGACCAGACACGGGTCGAACTCATCCTCCGCCTCTCCCCTAGGGCGGACTTGGAGGAGGTGCAATTCCAGCGGGACGCGGTGGTCCAGCGGCTAAAGGCCGCCGCGGGTTCCCAGGACCTCGTCGTGGACCCCCTGGCGAAAGCCGGTTTCTCCGTTCTGAAGCGCTTCTGGATCATGAATGCCCTTCTCGTCGAGGGACCTCCGGGACAGGTGGGGGACATTACGAAGCTGGCCCAGGTCCAACGGATTCTCGACAACTTTGACGTCTCCCTCGTGGACGGCGAACCGATCTCACCCGCCGTCCAGGCCGAGGGGGCCGTGACGTGGGGGCTCGAGAAGGTGGGGTCGGGAAGAGTCTGGTCCGAGTTCGGGGTCGAAGGGGACGGGGTCCGTGTTTGCGTTTCCGACACCGGGGTCGACATCTCCCATCCGGACCTGAGTGGGAGGATGTGGAGCGATATCTCGGGCAACCTGGAGTTTCCGGGAGGTTGGATTGAATTCGACTCCGCGGGAAATCCGGTTCTGGACTCGACTCCGCATGATACGCAAGGGCACGGCACCCACACCTCGGGCACCGTCCTCGGGGGGCAGGCCAGCGGAATTGCGATTGGAATGGCTCCGCGGGCTTCTCTCATGCATGCCCTCGTTTTGCCGGGGGGAGGCGGAAGCTTTTCCCAGGTCATCGCGGGTATCGAGTGGTGTGTCAGCCCCACCGACGATCAGGGGAATCCCGCCGGCCAACCGGCGGACGTTCACAGCATGTCGTGGGGCGCCTCCGGATACTACAGTAACGAGATGGTGGATCCCCTCAGGAACAGCTACTTTGCCGGAACGGTCCCCGTGGCCGCCGCGGGGAACTGCGGCCTGGGGTGCACGGGGAGCCCAGGGAACAGCTTCGACGCGCTCGCGATAGGCGCCTCGGATGTGGACGACCTGATCGCCAGTTTCAGCAGCGGCGAGGTCGTCCAGAAACTCTACTGGAGCTCACCACCCGCCGACTGGCCGGAGGAATGGATGGTCCCCCTCATTTCCGCCCCCGGCGTCAGCGTCCTCTCTTCCCTCCCGGGGGGCACCTACCAGGCGTGGTCCGGCACGTCCATGGCGACGCCCCACGTGGCCGGCTGTTCCGCCCTCATGCGGTCGGCGAACCCCACTCTTACCCCGGCGGACATCCGGAACGGCCTGGTGAACACCGCTCGGTGGTTCGACACCTACCAACCTTCGCCCCCTGATCCGCGGTACGGATGGGGGAGAATGGACTGTTTTGCCGCCGTCGAGAGCGTCGCCTTCGATAGCGGCATTCGAGGAACCCTCCGGGACCAGCAGGACGGCGAGCCGGTGGATCAGGCGCAAATCAATATCAGCGCGATGGATGGCGCGCGCCAGGTGCAGAGCGACCCGACGGGTGCCTTCATAATCAGCCTTCGACCCGGGACCTATAACCTGTCCCTGGAGAGGTTCGGATACAGCTCCCTGACGCGCAACAACATCACCGTGCTGCCGGATCAATGGGAGGACCTCCTGCTGGATCTGGTTCCGTTGCCGAGGGGCAACGTGACGGGGAAGGCCATCCACAACGTGACCGGGATTGAGATTCCCGGTGTCAACATCGTCCTGGACGTTCCGATCACCATCGTATCCATCACCGACGGAAACGGGACCTTCTCCCTCCAGAAGGTTCCCGAGGGGACCTATGGCCTCGAAGCCCGGTCACCCTACTTCCTCGACGAGGCGGTCACAGGGATTGCCGTGGTGAGGGATGCAAGCACGACGGTGGACTTCCTTCTGGATCCCCGAGATCAGGTCGCCGTCATGGGGGACCGCGACGAGAGTCTGTCCTCGCTCCTGCGGGAGAACGGCTACTACGTCGAGAACCCCGATTGGTGGGAGGTCCTGAACGACCCCTGCCGGTACCGCACGGTGGTTGTAAACCACCCGCCCTTCCCCGGGACCACCACGTTCAACGACTTCATCGCTGCCACCGACACCGTGGGGACGGGCGTGGTGTTCCTGGATACCTGGCAACATACCTTCACCGGGGGCGGGATCTACTATCTCTGGTCGTACCTCTCCGATCCCCCCATCCGCGGGTACAGCTACGACACGGCCGCTACCCAGGTCCGCTACAACGTCACCCAGTCTCATCCGATCCTGGGTTCCTCCGGACCGGGGGACCTGATCGTCCTGGAGAACAGGACCTACTGGCACGACAACGCCTGGTTTGACCTCTACACCGGCGAGAACGGGACCGTAATCGCCCAGGCGGCCACCGATAGCGCGGGAGACCTGGGTCAGGGCATCGCCGTCGACAACCGAGCGAACAACCGGCATGTCCTCCTCTCGTTGCACGGGGCCTCCTTCTACGTTACCCCAAACGACTGGACGCCGGAAGGAACTGACGTTTTCCTTAACGCGGTCGACTGGGCGAAGGGGACTCCCTGTTCCTCCTTCCTCGCCGCCGACTTCGACCTCGCAGTGAACCCGCCCGAGGGGCTCTGGTCCGAGACCTTCCAGGTGAGCATCCGCGCGAAGAACGTGGGAACCGGGACGGGCAACTACACGGCCTCGCTCTACGTGGACGGCTTCCTCGCGGGGCAGCAGACGACCTCCCTCCTCTCCGGGGAGACGAAGGTCGTGACCCTGAGCGTCTCCCGCGATCCGGTGGGTACCTACGTCGTGTCCGTCGGCCCGCACACGACCACCTTCCGGGTTCGCCCTCCCACCGTGACCGTCCAGGCGACGGACCTCGATGGCACCTCCATCGCCGGCGGAACCGTCCTCGTCGGGCTCGGAAACTCCCTCGTCGACATGGGAGGAACCGACGAAAACGGCAGCCTGACCTTCGACTCCCCCACGGGGTCCCACGGCCAATACTGGGTCGTCCTCCAGGCGCAGAAGGTGGGGACGGGGGGGCCTCACTACTTCCTGGCGGAGAACCTCTCCGTGGAGGACGACCTCGCGGTCTCCTTCCTCCCCACGGCCAATTCCACCTCCCGCCTCAACGTGGCGATGGAGGGCGTCGTGGCGGGGCAGGAGGGCGTCGTCTACGTGAGGAGGACCGACATGCCCTCGGCCTTCTCGGAGGCCTTCCCCTACGAGCCTGGTCCGATCCTCGTTGACCCCGCCGCCTACGAGGTCCGAGCCCGCACGATGGTATCGACCTTGCAGAGTACCTGGGAGATCCAAACGGCGACGGCGACACTCGATCTCGTCGCCCTCCCCACCGCGACCTTCCGGTTTGGAGGGCCCCTGGAACTGAACGTCTCGTGGTCGCAGGTCGGCTCCTCGGCGTCGATCGATTGGAGCATCCGCGACGCGTCTCAGAACAGCCTCGTCGGCGTGGTCGAGAGGAGGGTGGGAATTTTGGCCCCAGAGAACGCGACCTCCCACCTGCCCCTCCTGAGCCTGTGGGACGCCCAGGGGGTCCTCCTCAGTGCCGGTTTCGTGGATTGGACCCAACGGCCCGCCGACGTGACCTTGGCTCCGGGGCAGACCTTGGCCTTCGTCCATGTCGACCTGGAGACGGGAGGCTACCCCTTCGAGAACACCTTCGTCCTGGAGACGGAGGTCCTGGACACCAAGGGGAGAGTGCTTCCCCCGGTGGCCGCGACCCCGGACACCTCGATTGAGATCCGGGGATCGGTTCTTCGCTCCGGGGTGGCGATCCCGGTCAACCTCACCGTCAATGGCCTGGCCGTCGCGGTGGGCCCCAACGGGACCTTCTCGGCAATCCTCAACCTCACGGAAGGGATGAACACCCTCGCCATTGTCGCCCGGGATCTGGCCGGTCACGAAAGCTCCGAGACCTTCGTCATCCTGTCAAAGCCGAACGTCCTCCTGTCCGTGAGCCCCCTGCCAGCCCTGACCACGGTCCCCACCCTGACGATTCAGGGAGTGGTCGAGTCGGGCGCAACGCTGCGCGTGAACGGCCTCGAGCCCCCCGTCGGAGCGGACGGGGCGTTCTCCGTAACCCTGGAACTGTCCGAAGGGCTCAACACGATTGTGGTCTCCGCGGTGGACTACCTGGGCACGCAGAAGGAGATCGTCCGGGAGGTAATCCTGGACACCCTGCCCCCGGAGATTCGCATCATCACCCCCTCCCCCGGATACGTCACGCGGGATGAGAGCCTCCTCATCGCGGGGGAGACGGAGGAGGGAGCGATCCTTACCATCAACGACGTCCCTGTCGCGATCGAGGGAGGCGCCTTTGCCTACACCGCGAACCTGAGCGACGGGGAGAACCTCTTCCTGGTCCGGGCCACCGACGGCGCGGGAAACAACGCCGAAATGACCCTCCTCGTTCATCGAGAACCCCTGCTGGTTGGCGTCCCCCTCTCGACCCTGTGGCTCGCTCTCCCGATCGGAGGGGCTACCGGGGTGGCCGCCTTCGCCCTACTCTTCCTCTGGAGGAGGTGGCGGGCCAGGGGGGCCAAGGAACCCGAGCCGGCGGGGGAGAGCACCCTGCCCAAGGAGAGGCAGTAGGCTCGCGGCCGTTGGATCCGCGCGGTGCACGAGGCCCTCGCGGTCCCGGCAGAGAGACCCCGAGTCCCCCCCGGGCCATCGGGAACCCGCGAAGCCGGAACGCATCATGGCGACACCGGCGAAGGAGCTGCGCCCGAATCCCGGTTTCCCCTAGGTGCGGCCCGCCTCTCCCTTCTCGAGAACGGCGATGTAGGTGTCCTCCGAATCCAGGAACCGGTGGACTCGCCACGGCGTACCCGAGAGAAGATCCCGGAGCTCCTCCTTAGACACCATCAGATAGTCGATCCACGGCGTCGCGTACTTCATGTACCGCACGCGGATCCGTACCTGGCCCGGCATCCGTCCCCGCCGCCGATTGAGGGCGTGATACGCGAGGTGCTCCGGCTTGTCCGTCCGGTAGACGTCCCGCGTTTCGGCGATGAAACGACCCCCCTCCGAGGTCATCCGGGCGAGGCGAGGGAGCAACCAGCGGGCCCGCGACGGGCTGGCGAGGAGGCCGAAGTTGTTTCCCATGGCAAGGAGGGTGTCAAAGGTCCCGAGTCTCGAGCTGAGGGCGGTAACGGACATCACCTCGGCTCGCTTCAGCCCGCGGGCCTTCGCGACCTGGATGGCCTTGGGGGAGACGTCGATCCCCAAGACGTCCAGGCCCTGCTCCTGCAGGTAGATCGCGTGGCGCCCCGCCCCGCAGCCGATGTCCAGAACGCGTCCGCGCGCGTAGCGCATGGCCTCGCGCTCGTGGGATCGCCACTGATCGTAGAGGGCAAAGTAGGCCTGCGGTCCGCCCCCGACGTCGAAGAACCCGTCATCGCGCTCGACGATCTCGAAGGCCGGGCGGTCGTGAAGGTGATCCCACATCGCCCGCCCCATGGCGTCCTGCTCTTCCTTCAGCATCGGACGCCCAATGGCCAGCGCCCGGGTAACCTTTCTGCTCGGCCTGTGGTCTAGGTTCCCATCTCGGCCCGGCGGGCAAAGGTCAGGTACCCGGTGTGACCCAGCATCTGAAATGCGGGCCGTGTTCCCCGGCCGACCTCCATCCTCCGCTCGATCAGCTCGACGGTCCAGATGTCGGCGAACCCACGGTCTCGGAGCGCCAGGACCGTCGCACGAACCTGCTCGACGGTGGGGGAGTAGGAGGCGAAATGGCCAGAGGGCCGCAAGGCCTCCCTCGCGGCCGGGATGGCCTTCCAGGGCTCGGGCAGATCGAGCACGACCGCCTTGACCCCTCTCTCCTCGATGCCCCGGGTGATGTCGGCGTCCCGAAACGTCACCACGGCCCCGTAGCCGGCCCGCTCGACGTTGGCCCGCGCCACCTCCCGAAAGTCTTCCCGAACCTCATAGCTCGTGACCCGGCCGGAGGGGGCCACCGCGTGGGCCAGCATGATGGTCAGGGCCCCCGACCCCGCCCCTCCCTCCACGACGGCGTCCCCCGCCCGCAGATCACAGTTAAACACGAGATGCGGACCGTCCTTCGGTCCCACGATCTGGGCCCTCCGCCGAATCGTCTCCAGCAGGTCCCGCACGGAGGGCTCAAGGACCACATACGGTCGGCCCTCGATCTCCAGGGTCCGCCCCACGAGCCGTTCGAGGCCATCCGTCTTCAGCCGACCGACCCCGCGCACGTCCAGAAGGCCCTTCCCCACCGGGACGCGCCATTTCTTCCCCCTCGGGTTGAGGAGGACAACCTCTCGCATGGCAGAGCCCATGCCCGACCGGAGTAAGAGGCTTGGCACGCCCCGGACCGCAACTCCACATCGACAAACGCCGATGTCCTCTTCGACAAAGGCTTTATTTTTCGACTCGCATGGGTCTCCTGGGTGGGCCTCGTGAAGAGTTCCGCAATCTCCGGGTTCTACAAGAAGAGCATGGAAGAACGCCTCGCACTGGTTCGGGAGTACGGGAACCTCAGCGCGAAGGAGGCAGAGAAGGTCGGCAACACGGGGGCGTTTGACCCGGCCCTTGTGGACCGGATGATCGAGAACGTCGTGGGCGCCATGCCCCTCCCCCTCGGCGTCGCGGTCAACTTCGTGATCAACGGGAAGGAGGTCCTCGTGCCCATGGCCATCGAGGAGCCCTCCGTCGTCGCCGCCGCCAGCAACGCGGCCAAGATGGCGCGTCCCGGCGGAGGGTTTCGGGCCCACACGACAGAGCCAGTCATGATCGGTCAGATCCAGCTCGTGGAGGTCCCGGATCCGCACAGGGCGAAGATGCGGATCTTGGAGAGGAAGGAGGAGATCCTGGAGCTCTGCAACGCGAAGGATCCCGTCCTGGTCAAGTTCGGCGGAGGGGCCCGCGATGTGGAGGTTCGGATTCTCGAGACCCCCCAGGGCCCCATGGTCATCGTCCACCTCCTCGTGGACTGCCGCGACGCCATGGGGGCCAACGCGGTGAACACCATGGCCGAGGCGGTCGCCCCCCTGCTGGAGGAGGCCACAGGCGGCCGGGCGTACCTGCGGATCATCTCCAACCTGGCGGTCAAGCGCCTCGCCCGGGCTCGGGCCACCTTCCCGAAGGAGGCCATCGGCGGGGAGGAGGTCGTGGAGGGAATCCTGCAGGGCTACGCCTTCGCGGCGGCGGATCCGTACCGCGGCGCCACCCACAACAAGGGCATTATGAACGGCATCGACGCCGTGGTCATCGCGACGGGGAACGACTGGCGTGCCATCGAGTCGGGGGCGCACTCCTACGCGGCCCTGGGCGGGCACTACAAGCCTCTTACCACGTGGGAGCGGGACGGCAACGGCGACCTGGTTGGGACCATCGAGGTGCCCCTCGCCGTGGGCCTCGTGGGTGGGGCCACCGCCGTCCACCCCACCGCCAAGGCCAACGTCAAGCTCCTCGGGGTGAAGACAGCCCAGGAGCTGGCCGAGGTCATCGCCTCCGTCGGACTGGCGCAGAACTTCGCCGCCATGCGGGCCCTGGCCACGGAGGGCATCCAGCGAGGCCACATGTCCCTTCACGCCCGGAACGTCGCGGTTACCGCCGGAGCGACCTTGGAGGAAATCGACGAGGTGGTGCGGCGCCTCGTGGCCGAGAAGGCGGTCCGGACGGACCGGGCGGAGGAGATCCTCAAGGAGATTCGTGGTAAGGCCTAGCGGGCCGTCCCCACGTATGTGCGGACTGTACTCTACGCAGCACGTCTTGAAAGGCCCCCGGGCCCTTTCCTGATGCCTGGGGTGCTGGACCCGCTCTCACGGCCCCCTTCTGGCGCCTCGCGGGTTTCACCCGGTTCCTCTACCTCGCCCTTGTCGTGGCCGGGCGAGGAGGGGATGCGGAGGACGGAGGGGCACGCCTTCGAGCCGTCTCGTGGCAGCGAGCTAGTCCTCTGACCCCTCGCCCGGGGCCGTCTCCTCGGGAAGGAAGCCTCGGAGCACGATCTCCCTGCCCCGCAGGGCGTCCACGACCCCCGACCAATCTTCGAGAAGAGGGGCGTTGCTTTCCTCAAATTCCCGGAGGCGCTGTCGCATGAGCTCCCGAATCAATCCAAGTCTGCGAGAGGTCGTAACCACCGTCAAGTAGCAGTGGTCCCCCCGCTCGATGACGACCGCGATGTCCCCGAAGGTCGCTATCTTGAGGGCATGGCCCTCCAGGAGGGGCAGGGCGTGGGTGAAGAAGCTCTGGAAGGCGTCCAGGGTCCCAGCGAAGACGTCGTCGTCCATTCGCTCGTCCTCGCCCAGGGCGGTACCCAGCAGGTCCCCCGTCTTGTAGATGAGGTACACGCCCAAGGTCTCCCCGTGAAAGGCCTCCCGCAGGTTGAAAAGCTGAATCACGCCGCTGTTTCGGTCGCGTCCGAGGACGAGCAGCAGGAAGGCGCCCGGCACGACGAGGGTGGCGGAGAAGAGGGGACTGGCCTGGAAGGCGGGGAGGTAGGGGTTCGTGAGGAGGGCGAAGGCAAGCAGCAGTGCCGCCGCCCCCATGATGCTCAGGATCGCCCACGACTCCCCGCCCATGGCGTCGAGGGCCAGGGAGGCCCCCTCGCGCAGTATCAGCAGGCCGGCGACAATCATGGACAGCGTGTACACGAGGTAGTGGGTCAGTGCCCCTTCGGCCAGCAACGGGAGGGGCGAAGCGGCCTGCCAGAACGCCCCGACCGCGGGCAGGAGCGGGATGATGTACGGCTGGGCCATGAAGACCGCCGGGAGGGCCACAAACGCGTCGACCCATCGCCGCCCGTGGACGAGCCATTTCGCGAAGTATAAGAAGGTGAGGGAGGCAAGGACGAGGTAGAAATGCGACGGGGGAAAGGAGCCGGGTCCCGTGGCCGGCAGTTGGAGAGCTAGGGTGAGCCAGTCCTGGAGCGCGTAGAGGCCCATCAAGAAGGCCGTCGCGATGAAGGCGGTGCCGGTGGACACGCGGTAGGATTTGCCGCGAACCTGGAAGGCCCCGATGGCCATCCAGACGGCGGCGGAGGCGAGGGGGAGGTAACTCACGACGTCAACCATGCAGTGTCCCAGCCGGGCACGAGCCTGCCAGAGGGGGTCTTCCCGCTCGGCCCTATTTATCCCATCCGACCTGATTCTCAGCGAGGCCAGGACCTACGGCGGAGGGGGTCCGATGAGAACGAGCTGGAGATCCATCACGTTCGTCCCCGTGGGCCCCGTCCGAATCGTGTCGCCCAGACGCGAGAAGAACCCGTAGGAGTCACTCTCCGCTTGAAAGGCCTCCGGCTCCCACCCCGCGTCCATGGCCCGCCCGAGGCTCTCCCCGTCCGCGATGGCCCCCGCCACGTCCGTCTCCCCATCCCGGCCGTCGGTGTCGCAGGAGAGGAGAACGACGGGCCTGCGCTCCAGCCCTCGGACCGCGGCCAAAACGAGTTCGAGGTTCCGTCCACCGGCCCCCCCGCCCACCACCTCGAAGGTCGGCTCCCCTCCGGCCACGAGGATCCCCGGCGGCGCGACAGGGGTACCATCCTCCTGCACAGAGGAGGCGACGGCGAGCAGATTTCGGGCGATGGCCCGCGCCTCTCCTTCCACCTGCGTTCCATAGACGTGGGGGGCATATCCCCGGGCCTGCGCCTCCTTCACGGCCGCCCGACACGCGTCCGCGATGCTTCCGACGATACGGAAGTGGCATCGCCGCAGGTCGGGGTCGTCGGGCTTTGGCGTCTCCGCGATGTCCCCCCTCATCCCGGCCTCCAGCCTCCGCCTCACCCTCCCCGGGACCCGATCCCAGAGGCTCCGTTCGCGGAGGGCCTGGCGGGCATCCTGAAAGGTGGATGGATCGGGGACGGTGGGGCCCGAGGCGATCCCGGAGGGGTCATCCCCTACGACATCGCTGAGGGCGAGGGTGGCGACCTCCGCGCCTCGCCGGGCCGCCGCCTTGCCGAGCCACCCCCCCTTCACGAGGGAGAGGTGCTTCCGGACGACGTTCATCGCGGCGATGTCCATCCCGCTCCGGAGGAGGAGTCTGGTCGTTTCCCGGAGCGCCTTTAGCGGGATTTCGGAATGCTCCAACAGGGCGGACCCGCCCCCCGAGAGGAGGACGAGGAACAGGTCGCGGGGGCCACAACGCTCCGCCATGGCCAGGGCCTCCTCTCCCGCCCGCAAGCTGCCTTTGCCCGGGACGGGATGGGACCCACGGACGACAGAGACCTTGCTGGCATGCAGGACCTCGTCCGTGTGGGTGACCACCAACGCCTCGCGGGGTTTGACATGGCGCAAAGCCAGCCTCGTCATGGGGAGGCTGGCCTTCCCGGCGGCCAGGAGGCGGACGTGGTCGATCCGGCCCAGGTCCCAACGGAGGCCGTCGGCTTCGAGGACATCCCCGCTTCGTCGGAGGTGGGCCTCCAACCGCCTCGCGGCATTCACGGCCTGGAGGGCCACGTCCAGGATGTCGAGGGCGTCCCGACGCAGGACTTGGAGGTCCGAGGAGGAGGGCCTCGCGATGAGGTCGGCCGCGTTGGCGATCACGACGGTGCGCATGCAGGGCCGGGATTAAGAGGGCTTCTGCCCCCCAGGCCGATAGAGCCCTCCACAGGACCTCGATGCACACGGGTTTAAGAGGCGACATCGTCATGGTCGCCGGCGCCCATGCGACCGTTCGAGGGGGTCTACACCCCGCTTCTCACCTTCTTCGATGCCCGGGGAGAGGTGAACATGAAGGGGCAGGTGAGGCACGTCACGAACCTGATCAAGGCCGGCGTCGACGGCGTGATCCCCATGGCCAGCATGGGCGAGTTCACCGCCATGGACCGAAAGGAGCGGGCCATGGTGGCGGAGGCGATCGTGGAGGAGGTCTCCGGGCGGGCTCAGGTCGTCGTCGGGACCGGCGCCCCCTCGACCCGCCAGGCCCTCGATCTTTCCCGGGACGCCGAAGGGGCCGGGGCAGATGGCGTCATGGTCATCACGCCCTTCTACATCCGGCCTGACGAGGGGGGGATCCGTCGGCATTACGAGGCGATCCGGGCGGCGGTGGACGTCCCCGTCATGGCCTACAACCTCCCCTTCTTCACGGGCGTCGACATCCCCGCCGAACTCATCCTCGACCTCGCCCGAGACGGGACCATCGACGGGCTGAAGGACAGCTCGGGAGACCTGGCCAAGGCCCTGCACCTCATCGCCGAGTTGCCGGACACGGTCTCCTTCCTCACGGGGTCCGATCCCCTCTTCGCCTCCGTGGTCCTGCACGGGGGGCAGGGAGGCGTCCTGGGCTCCAGCAACGTCTTTCCCAAGAAGGTGGTCCGGCTCTACGACCTGCTTCGCAAGGGACGGACGGAGGAGGCCATCAGGCTTCAGCTCGAGCTGACGCGCTTTAGCCGCGCCCTCCAGATCGGGACCTACCCCGCCGCGGCAAAGTACCTCGTCGAGCGCGTCTGGGGGACGAAGGCCCACTCACGACCCCCCGTCGCGGACCTGACGGCCGAGGAACGGCGGAGGGTGGACGAGATCGTCGCGCCCCTCCTGGAGTAAGGGCCTCGGCTGCATCGGTCCGGTCACCCAAAGCTAGATATTTCCAGGGGCTGGTGGAACGCCCGGTGGTGCCCATGCCCCGGTTGCACAGCCAAGAGATGCGCAAGATTGCCCCGGAGTCGGACCCCCTCCGCCTGGCGACGGGATGGACGATCAGGGACCTCGAACGGCCGTGGATTCTCGTGGAGACCACCGGCGGGCAGAGCATGCCCTGCAGCTACCACCTGCCGGACCTTGCCGACCGATGGGTGATACGGGGCGTCCAGACCGCCGGAGGGGCGGCCTCCCGCTACGACTGTACGGACATCTGCGACGGCATCGCCCAGGGCACCCCGGGCATGCGCTTCTCCCTCGCCAGTCGGGAGGTCATCTCGTTTGCCGTGGAGATGCACGTTCGGGGGGGTCACTTCGACGGCATGTGCGTCCTCTCGGGGTCGGACAAGGGGACCCCCGGTGTCCTCCTGGCGGCCGCCCGGACCGACATCCCTACGATTTTCATCCACGGCGGGGTCATGGAGCCGGGCCCCCAGGGCGTCACCTTGGAGCAGGTCGGGGGCCTCTACGCGCGCCTCCGTCGAAAGGAGATCGAGCAGGCGGAATACGACAACCTGGCCCTCCACTCCTGCCCGACCACCGGAACCTGCGCTTTCCTGGGCACGGCCAACACGAACGCCATCATGGCGGAGGCCCTGGGGCTGGCCCTGCCCACCAGCGCCCTCGTCCCCGCCACGAAGTTTGACACCGGTCGCCTCGCGGAAGAGGCGGGACGCCGCGTCCTCGGCCTCGTGGAGGAGAACCTTCGGCCCTCGCAAATCCTGACGAAAGAGGCCTTCGAGAACGCCCTCGTCGTCCACGCCGCCATTTCGGGGAGCACGAACACGATCATGCACCTCATCGCCCTGGCCTACGAGGTGGGCATCGACCTGCCCCTGGACCGCTTCGACGAGATCAACCGGGAGGTCCCGTTTCTCGTGAACTGCCGGCCCGCGGGGGTTCATCCGGCCAGCTACCTGTGGTACGCCGGCGGAACGCAGGCCTTGATCCGCGAGCTGCGGGACCACCTGCACCTGGACGCCCTGACGGTGACCGGAAAGACGGTCGGGGAGAACCTCACGGACGTAGAGAGGTCGGGCTTCTTCGAGCGAGCCCGGGGCTACTTCGCCAACTACGCCATGGAGGCCGAGGACATCCTGCGACCCTCCGATGACCCGCTGGGCATCGGGGCCATCGCCGTCCTGCGGGGGAGCCTGGCCCCCGACGGTGCGGTGGTGAAGGTGGCGGCGCTTCCAGACAAGTTCCAGCGGTTCACCGGCGAGGCCGTCGTCTTCGAATCCAGCGAGGAGGCGATCGGGGCCATCTTCGCAGGGAAGGTGGAACCGGGCCATGCCTTGGTCATTCGCTACGAGGGCCCGGCGGCCAACGGGATGCCGGAGCAGTTCTACATCACCGAGGCCATCGCCACCCGCAAGGAGCTGGTGGAAGGGGTCGTGCTCATCACCGACGGACGGTTCTCCGGGGCGACGCGGGGGCCCGCCATCGGCCACGTGAGTCCCGAGGCCATGGCGGGGGGTCCCCTGGCCCTGGTCCAGGACGGCGACCCGATCTCCGTGGACATTCCTCGACGGCGGCTCGACCTGTTGGTGGAAGAGGGGCTGGAGGAGCGTCGCCAGGCCTGGACGCGACCCAAGTCCCGGTTCCAACGGGGCCTCCTCTCCATCTACACCCACCTAGCCCTCTCGGCGGACCAAGGGGCCCGAATGGACTACGAAGGCCTCGCCTTTCGGACGCCTCACGCGTAGGGGAAGATGTAGGGCGCCTCGGGCTCGTCGCTGTAGTCCAGGTAGACGGTCTTCGTGTGGAAGTAGTGGGCGAACCCGTGCTTGGAGCCGTCCCCGCCGACCCCGGAGGTCCGGAGCCCGGCGTGGTACCCGTGGACGGTCTCGGGCCCCACCTGGTTGATGTAGGTCTCCCCGAACCGGAGCCGATGGGCCGCCTTCATGGCGGCCCGGATGTCGTGGGTGAAGATGTAGCTGGCCAGCCCGTACTCGGAGTCGTTGGCGAAGTCCAGGACCTGGTCGAGGTCCTCGAAGCGCTTCAGGGGGGTCACGGGCCCGAAGATCTCCTGCTGGAGGATGTCCATGTCCTGCTCAACGTCCTCGAGGACGGTAGGTTGAAACCAGTTTCCCTTCGCGAACCCCTTCCCCTTGGGTCGTCCGCCCCCCACGAGGAGCGTGGCCCCCTCCTCCACGGCCCGCTGGACGGAGCGTTCCACCTTCTCCAGCTGGTCCGGGGTCACGAGGGGCCCCATGTCCACGTGGGGTCCCGTGGGGTCTCCCAGGCGGAGCTCCTTCACGGCGGCCAGGTACCTTCGCTTGAAGGCGTCATACACCTCGTCCTGGACATAGGTGCGTTCGTTACAGATGCAGGTCTGGCCGGCGTTCCAGTAGCGAGCCCAGAGGGCGCTACGCACGGCCCACGCCAGGTCCGCGTCCTTCCAGATGATGAAGGGGGCCTTGCCCCCGAGCTCGAGGACGACGTTGGTTAGGTTCCCGCTGGCCGCCTTCATGATGGTCCGTCCGGTCTCCACGGAGCCGGTCATGGTGACCAGCTCGGTCTTGGGGTTTCGGACTAGCTCGTCGCCCACCGTGCTCCCGGGTCCGGTGACCAGGTTGACGAGGCCGGGAGGGGCCCCCGCCTTCTCCGCGAGCTTCACGAGCTCCACCGCGGTCAGGGGGGTGGTGGAAGAGGGCTTCAGGACGATGCCGTCCCCGGCGACCAGGGCCGGGGCGGCCTTGCGCGTGACCATGGCCGCAGGGAAGTTCCACGGCGTGATGCCCACGACCACGCCCACAGGCACCTTAACAATCATGATCGTCCGGTCCGGGAACTCCCCTGGGAGGACCTCCCCCTCGATCTGGCGGGCCAGGCTGGCGTAGTAGTAAGCATACTCCGCCGCCCCCTGTACGTCGTCCCGGGCCTCCTTGAGGGGCTTGCCCTCCTCGGCGGTTACGATGCGGGCAATCCGTTCTTTCTCCGCCACGATGAGATCGGCCCATCGGGAGACGACCTTGGCCCGCCGGGAGGCGGGAACGTCTGCCCAGGATGCCTGCGCCTCGGAGGCCGCGTCGAGGGCCCCCTTGGCGTCCTCCCGTGTCCCCTGGGGGACCGTGTCCACCACCTCCTCCGTGGCCGGGTTCCAGACCTCCAGGGCCTCCCCGGACACGCTGTCCACCCACGCCCCGCCGATGAAGAGTCGCTGCCCCATGGGAATCGGTTCAAGCTAGCGGAGCGCGCCTATTTAGGGTTGCCTTGGAGACTTTCCGGCGTTCCGAGCCGTGGCACGGAGGCAGAAAGGTTAATCAAGGCTCTGGCCCGCTGGGAGCCTGATGCATCGGATCGTCGTCGAACCGCCCAAGCCGGGCGTCCGTGTCATCGAGGCCGACGAGCCGGTGCCCGGTCCCGAGGAATACCTCGTGGAGACCTTGGAGGTGGGCCTCGACGGAACGGATCGGGAGATCGCCGTCGGGGAGTACGGGGCCGCCCCGAAGGGGGAGCGATACCTGACTCTGGGCCACGAGGCGGTAGGGCGGGTCCTCGAGGCGCCGGAGGGAGGCGCCATCCGGCCGGGGGAGATGGTCACTCCGACGGTTCGCCGCGGCTGCGGCCTCTGCCTTCCCTGCAAGAGCGGGCAGAGCGACTTCTGTTTCACGGCTCTCTACCGGGAACGGGGCATCATCGGGCTCCACGGCTTCAACTCGGAGCTGTGGACGGACACGGAGCCGTACCTCGTTCCCGTGGACGAGAGGCTCCGGGAGGTCGCCGTCATCACGGAGCCCCTGAGCATCGTGGTGAAGGCTCTGGATCAAATCCTGAAGATTCAGGAGCGCTTGCCCTGGCGGGAGACGGGGGAGCTGGAGGAGAAGAAGGCCCTCGTGGCGGGGGCCGGCTCCCTTGGTCTCATTGCCACGTTCCTTCTACGTCTTAACCGGGCCGAGGTCCTCACCATGGACCGGCGTCCGGACGACGCGAAGAAATCGAAGCTCATCGAGCGCCTGGGGGCCCACCATGTGAACGCGCGGGAGGTGGAACCGCTAACCCTGGCCCAGGACTTCGATGGCTTCGACATCATCGTGGAGGCCACCGGCGCCGCCCAGGTCCCGTTCCACCTCCTCCCCGCCCTCGGGGACAACGGAATCATGGTTCTCCTAGGGGTTCCGGGGAAGAAGGTGCGCGTCGAGGTGGACGCGACGGCCATCGTCCGGGAGATGGTCCTGGCAAACCAAGTCGTCTTCGGGACCGTCAACTCCAACGCCACCCATTTCCGCCAGGCCCAGGCATACCTCACGAAGATCCTGGACCGCTATCCCTGGGAAATCCGCCAGTTCATCAGCCACCGGCATCCGTGGCAGGAGTTCGAGGTAGCCTTCGGGGAACGCGGGGCGGACGTCATCAAGGACGTCCTGGTCTGGGGAGGGCCCCGAGAGTCATGACACCGTCCCGGGCAGACTCTTGCCGGGTCGACTTCACCGGCCTGCCGACGGCGGCCCTTCTAGGAGGACCGCCCGCGCGGGGGCGCCGTCTCCTCCGACGACTCGCAAGGGGAGACAGAGGAGCCAATGACGGCCCGGGGGGACGGCCGCCAGACGCAGGCCCTCGATGATGCCGATGCCTTTCCTCAACAGAACGTCATGGGCAGGATGGCCCTCGACATGGAACCCTTCGATGGAGAGGTAGTCGATCCCCACGGCCTTGACCTTGCATCGTGCCAGGTGCCGGGCCCCGTCCTCGGTGAGGTAGATGAAGTCCTCCCAAAAGGCGCCCGTCTCCGCCTGCTCGGAATTGCGGGTCTTCAGGAGCACGATGTCCCCGGCTTCGATCGCATGCTTTTCCAGGTCGCGATCCTCGATCGCCGCCTCCACTTGGCGCAGGTTGAGAACCTTGGCAGGCCCCGAGAACGCCATCACCTCGATCTCGTCCAGGCTGGGCGCGTCGGGGAGGCAGTGGGAGGGGACGTCGACGTGGGTCCCTGCATGCGCGCTCAGGGTGAGCTCCGAGAGGGTCAGGGGATCGCCCTCTCCCAGGTTCATCTGCTCGTGACGCGCGAAGGGGGTGTCCCCCGGGTAGCAGGGAGTGCTCTCGCTCAGAGGCAGGCTCACGTCGATAACTCGCACCCTTGCACCTCCAGCACCCTCGATCTAGCGCGTCGGCGAGGTTAAACGTTATGCGGACGCCCCGCTCGTGCCACTCAGGCCCGTGAAGAGGGCAATGTAGTCCTGGATCTGGCGGGTGATGAGGAAGTTCCGTCGGACATGGGCCTGCCCTGCCGCCCCGAGACGGGCTCGAAGGTCCTCGTTCCGTAACAGGGCGACCAACCGATCGCTAGCCGCGTCCGAGTCCCTGACGAGGTAGCCAGTGCTCCCGTCGAGAATCTGAAGGGGAATGCCCCCCGTGTTGCTCCCCACAACGGGGACCCCCTTCCAGAGGGATTCCGAAACAGTAAGGCCGAAGCCCTCGCGAATGGACCGAAGCAGGGCCACGTGGGATAGGCGCTGGAAGGCGTTGACCTCGGCCCCGCCCACGCCCCGAAGGTTCGTCAGGAAGAAGATGTCCGGGTCCTCACCGGCCTTCCGTAGGGCCCTCTCGTAGTGCTCCCAACCCTCCGGGTCGTCGTGGGCCATGGAGGAGATCAGGAGGAGTTGGGTCCTGGGGATCTTGCCCCTGATCCCACGGTAGAAGTCGAGAAGGCGTGAAGAGGGCCGATTCCCGCTCCCGCCCTTGATGGTCCGGTAGATGTCGATGACGCCTAGGGGGTCCTTCCAAGGATCGAAGCGGGCGACGGTGGAGATGGTGGGCTTCGCGGGATCCACCCCATATCGGTAGGCGATGACATCAATCTCCTCCGGTTCCATAGGCCGATTCTTGTCAGAGAGGGGATCGATGCTCGGGCGGATGACGACGGGGTTCCGGCATCCGAGGGCCTCCATGAAGTAGTTGCTCAGGCTGAAAATCCCCGCCTCGTAGCGAGGAAGGAACTTCGCCAGGAGGCCGACGCACGCCGGGATGGCCCCGGAGGGGTCCACGTGGCACCGCCAGATCCACTTCCCGTCGATGGAGGCGTACTGCACCAGGGGCAGCGGCTGCGGATCGTGGACAACGACGAAATCCCAACCGTCCTCCAAGTGCTCTGCGTTGCGCTCGTTGATCTCGTAATAGTACTTCCGCATCTCGGCCGAAATGGCGACGTCCCCGCCATGAAGGCCGTTGTGAATCGCCTTCGTAATCCAGAAGAACTCCTCGTCCCCTTCAATCACGCTCCAATGCGCGTCCATGCCCAGGTCCCGGGTCAGAGGGACGAGGGAGGCGAGCATTTCTGCGACGCCCCCGCCGAAGGAGGTGGAGTTGATATGGAGAATGCGCTTGCCCTCGAGAGGGGCGGCGGCGGAACGGAGGGCTTCGAGGGCCCCCTCCCCGGCCACGTCGCGATAGTCGTCCAATTCCTTGGCTTGGAGCTGGACGCTTCTCACGATGAGTGCCCCCGCCTAGCTGGCTGTACGGAGCGTGGGCAGGATTCTGGGATGTTTAAACGTTTTGCTTTGGGGTCCCGGACCTGGGGGGATCATCCGGCGAATCAGGGAGGTCGCCAGACCCTGCCCGGCGTCCCGCCTCGTGGCGGAGTGCCTAAAACCTATGCGGCCTTGGCAGGGAGGTTCCCATGAGAATCCCCCGCAGCGGCCTGGAGAGGCGAGACGTGCTAGACAGCCTGAAGGCCCATCCCGAGGAGGCGGGCATCTTCCTCGACCTGGACGGGACATTGGCCGAACTCGTAGATGTTCCGGAGGCCGTGAGGATGCCCGCCGCGACCCGGGGGTATCTCGAGACCCTCGGGACCCGGTACCGCTCCGTCGCCATCATTTCCGGGCGCAGCGCGACGTCCATCGAGAAGATCGTGGACCTTCCCGACCTCACGTACGTGGGCAATCATGGGCTCGAACTCGTGGAAGGCGGGGAGCGTCGTATCTTGCTCCCCCCATCCGAGGCCTCTCGGATGCGGAAGATGGCGGGTTTGCTGCGTCAATCCGTGGACTTTGAGGGGGCCGTCCTCGAACTGAAGGAGCTGAGCCACGCCGTCCACTACCGGAGGGCCTCAGACCCGGCTCGGGCCAGGGAGCACATCCTGGCCACCTTGGAGGGGCTGCGCCTCGAGGGCGTCCGAATCTTGGAGGGAAAGTTCCTCGTCCAAATCCGCCCCGATGTTCCCCTGGACAAGGGGACGGCCGTGGAGCTTCTCGTGCGCGAGCGAGGGCTCCGAAAGGTGCTCTACGCGGGAGACGATACGACGGACCTCGATGCCTTCCGGGCCGTGGGGAGACTGATCCGAGAGGGCGTCATCGAGGGCCATCGAATCGCGGTCTGGCACCCCGATGCACCCCCCGATCTGATTGCGCAGAGCGATCTTCAGGCGGCGGGTGTGGAGGATGTGGGCCATCTCCTGGGCTGGCTCGCCGGGTCCAAACGAGTGAGGCAAGCCGGATCATGAGCGGCCGGAGACGCGAGACTCCGGGTTCACCCCCAGTCACAACGGCCGAATAGGGCCCGCCCGACGCCCTGAACCAACATTCAATGCTTCGAACGGGTATCGCCTAAGAAGCTGAACTTCGCACATCACATCTCTCGGCCTGTCGACGGGAGGGGCGGGGTGAGGCTATGTCTCTCGTATACACATATCATTATCTTAATTGTCGATATCTAGTAAGGAATTATACGTCTTGCCGTAAGGCCAATCCTTGGCGACCAGGCGCACAGAAGGCTTAAAGCCCGTATCTCCATCGCGGTTCTCCGGATGGGATGCCCTCAAGAGCTGCCCTTTACGCCCGCGTTTCCACGGAGGATCAGGCCCGAGAGGGCTTCTCCCTAGCGGCGCAGGTCGAGAAACTCAGGTCTTACTGCCGGGCCCGTGGGTGGGAGGTCGCCCGCGAGTACGTCGACGACGGGTTTTCCGGGCGTGGCCTGAAGCGACCCGCGTATGAACGGATGCTGGGGGACCGCGATCGCTGGGATATCATCCTCGTCCTGAAGATGGACCGCATCCACCGCAACAGCCGGAACTTCATGGAGATGATGGACCGTCTTAGCGGATGGGGCAAGGAGTTCAACTCCATGCAGGAGTCCCTCGACACGGGGACGGCCATGGGTCGCTTCGTCATGGACATCATCCAGCGGATCGCCCAACTGGAGAGCGAACAGATCGCGGAGCGGGTCTATACGGGGATGCGACAGAAGGCTAAGTCGCAGAAGGGGTCCCTCGGCTCCCCCGCGCCCTACGGTTACCGATATGTTGAGGGGCGACTTGTCGTCCATCCATCCCAGGCGGCGCGTGTCCAAGAGGTCTTTCGGCGCCGATTGGAGGAGGAGCCGATGAGCTGGATCGCGGAGAGGCTGAACCGGCTCGGAAGAAGGACGAATCGCGGGAAAACGTGGTCCGTGTGGTCCGTCCGATATCTCCTCCGAAACCCCGTCTATGCGGGGTACGCCCGGTGGGACCACATCGTCCGGAGGGGGGACCACGAACCGCTGGTGACCAAGGAGGCCTTCATCCAGGTGTTGGAGGGGTTTCTCGCCCGGTCACGGAGTCCGCGGGAGCGGGAAGCGATCGAGACGCTGTTGGCGATCATGACAGAGGAGGGCCCGGAGATTGGCGGCACGGAACGCGGAGTCGCGGAAGGTAGCGTGTGAACGCTGCTGGTCCGAGGACGAGGTCCGGGTTGACGAAGCCGGTCTCGCCCTGTGTGGGCCCTGCCAGGCCCATCGCCCGAAGGACCCCTTCCTCCTCGAATCGCTGTTCCTCCCCTTCGCCTCGCGGAAGGAGTTGCTGCGACATTACGGCGTGGAGGACAGCACCGCGGCCCTGACGCGGTGGGCGGACCAGCATGGCCTCTCCGCCCGGGACGCCGCCGCTCGCCTCCTGCGGGATCCCGGGGCCCGCGCGCTCGTCGGTCGGGAAGCCGTCCTACGGATGTGGCCACGCACGCGGACCACCCCGTTTGGATATGCGGAGGAGGACGGGACCCTCGTCCCTGATTCTCGCGAAGCGCGCGCCGTCTCCGATTTCTACTGCATGTACCGAGAAGGGATGTCCCTCCGACAGATCGCCGAGGTCATGAACCGGCGGCACCTGCCCACGAGTCGAGGCGGCCGATGGCGGGCGTCGACGATCCGCTACATCCTCCGCAATCCCATCTACATCGGACTCGTGCGAAGGAATGGCATGGTTAGGGAGGGGGGCCCGCCCGGACTCGTCGAGGTCCCCCTCTTCGAAACGGTCCAAAGGCGGCTGACCCGCCGGGCCAAACGTGCACAACGGGCGGTCCAAGAGGCCTCCTCCCTGCCGGGCATTTGAGGTTCGGTTTACCGAATATCAAAAAACCTTTGTACAATGCTCGAACTTTGATTCTGCAATGTAACGGTCATAGATTTCATTTAACAGGGAACGGATCGCCCTAGACCGGTCCCTCACCTCCGACCTAGGAAGATTCGCTTCAGGGACTCGTCGTTCAGAATCTCCTGACCGGTTCCCTCCATCGCTTTTTCTCCAGCGACCAAGACGTATCCTCGACTCGCGATCTCGAGGGCGCGCTTCGCATGTTGCTCCACCAAAAGGATGGCGACGCCGGCGTCCCGAATCTCGAGGATCTCCCGGAAGAGGTCGTTTACGACCCTTGGCGCGAGGGCGGCCGTCGGCTCGTCCAAGAGGAGGACCCGCGGGCGTCCCATGAGGGCCCGGCCGAGAGCCAGAATCTGTCGCTCGCCCCCGCTTAGCGTGGCCGCCATCTGGTTCCGCCGGTCGGCGAGCAGGGGGAAGAGCTCGAGAATTTCCCCCAGGATTCTGCGGACAGCGGCCTTGCTCTTCTCAGCATATGCCCCCATCTCCAAGTTCTCTACCACGGTGAGGTCGGGAAACACGTTGGCCACCTGGGGGACATAACCCAGCCCGAGACGGGCCTTGGCTTCCGGATTCATTCGGGTGACGTCCGTCCCATCCAGGGCCACTCGCCCCTCGAAGAGGGTCGCCAATCCGTAGATGGACTTGATGAAGGTACTCTTCCCGCTCCCATTGGGCCCCACCAGGGCGACAAGCTCCCCCTCGTCCAGGTGCGCCGAGAAGCCCTGGACAACCACGGCCTTTCCGTAGCCTCCCACGATGTCCTGCGCGTCCAAGACAACCTCGGCCATGTCACCCTCCGAGATAGGACTCGAGCACCCTGGGGTCGTTTACGGCATCGTCGGGATGCCCGTCAAAGATGAGCCCGCCCTCGTGCATCACCAAGACCCGCTCCACGTAGTCAAAGAGGACGCTGAGACGGTGTTCGATGACCAAGAAGGTCAAATCGTACTCCTTCTGCAGTGTCAAGATGGCCTCAAAGATCTCCGTGGCTAGCTTCGGTGCGACCCCGGCCGTGGGTTCGTCGAGGAGCAGAAGGCGGGGCTCTCCCATCATGGCGCGCGCCACTTCCAAGAGTTTCATCTGCCCCCCCGAAATGTCTGTAGCCCAGTGGAGGCGAACGCCATCTAGCTGGTGTCGCCCGAGGTTCTCCAAGGCGGCCTCAGCCAGGGACACCTCCTGGTCGGTCCACTGATCAGGGAAGGGGGCGTTGAGGACTCGCTCACCGACCTGCCCCCGGGGCGGGAGGAGGGCATTCTCCAGGACCGTCATCCCGACAAAGAGTCGGGGGTTCTGGAAACTACGTACAACGCCCCGTGCGAATATCTCGTCTGGGTCCAAGCCGTCAATCCGCTCGTTTCGGAAGAAGACCCGTCCGCCGTCGGGCTTGTAGACACCGGAGATCACGTTGAAGAGGGTACTCTTTCCGCTCCCGTTGGGCCCGATGAGGCCGGTGAGCGTTCCCTCCTCCACGCTTGCCGTCAGGCCATCGACGGCCCGGATGCCTCCGAAGTGCTTCCGAACATCGTCAAGCCGGAGGAGCGACAGTGGGGCCCCCTCCGGCTGTTTTCGCGGTGGGGCTACGGGAAGCCTGGGAAGTACTCCAGCTGTCCCGTGGCGAATCGCCAGACCGCAATCTCCTCGAAGGCGGGATCTCCGGCAACCGTTGCGACCCTCCACGCCACGTAGTCCGCTCCAGCAGCATCACCGTTCTCGTCCATGAGCTTGTGGCCACTGGCTCCGAAGTACCGCTCCGCCACGCTCGGCAGGACGCTGGCGATGGCATCGCCATCGTAGATGCCCGCCGCCTGGACGGCGAGCATGGCCATCCAAGCCGAGTCGTAGGCGTAGAACGAGTAGGGCGAGGCCCGGGGATCCCGGGCCGGATACTTCGCGGTGTACGCCTCCTCGAAGGAAAGCAAAACTGCGTTCTCGGCGGGTGACGCGAAGAAGCCTGTGAGCGAGACAGATTCGATGAAGCTGAAGACTGTCGCGTCGTCGAGGAAGGTAGATCGCCGCATGCTCTCTGACCCGAACCACTGGACAGAGTTAAGCGGGGAGCGGAGGCTCGCCTCGGCGAAGATTTCGCGGCCGTCTGCGTCGAACGCGACCACCAAGACCGCAGTCGTGGAGGTATCGGCGCCGAACGCTGTCACTGCGGTGTTCAGCTGCTCGACCTCCGTCGCGAGGTCTTGGGCGTTCGTGTCGTAGTTCAGTAGCGTGACTTGGCCGCCATACGTCTGCTCGAGTTCCTGTTCGAACAGCTGCCCGAACCCTTGGCCGTAATCATCCTGCCGGTGCAGGACCGCGACCTTGTTGTATCCGAGGCTGTCCACGAGCTGGGCAAGCGCCTCAGCCTGCGGAATGTCCGTAGGGGCGGCTCGGAAGACGAAATCGTTCGGGATGGCGGCGCTCACGCCCGTCGAGGACGGGCTGATCACGACGATCTTGTTCTCCGTAACGAAATCGCGAATCGCGCTGGTCTCCCCCGTCGAGAGCGGCCCGACGACGACCTTCACCCCCAGGCCCGCCAGGGCCCTGAGAGCTTCCTGGGCTCCTTCCGCGGTTCCCGTCGTGTCTTCATGAATCGCCTCAAAGCGAATGGGCGAGTTGGCCGCGGCAAGGTTATCGTTGAACTGTTCAATGGCAAGCAGCGCAGCGTCCCGGCGAATCGGTCCCTCCGTCTGATACGCGGTTCCCGTCACCGCAATGGCGAGACCGATGGGGTACGTCTGTGTCTGGACCGCGGGGGCGGCGAACAGTTGGAAGGCCGTAACGCCCAATGCTCCCGCGAGAATCACGATGACGACGAGCGCCCCGATCAACGCCGGGGACCATTTACTTCCGGCTCCTTCTTCGGCTATGGGAATCCTCCCCTGCGAGTCTCGTGGATACCAGATGACTATTTAAGGATTCTAATCGCCCTCCAAGTCCACTCCGCTCGGTCCGTCTGAGGAAGCACCGACCACCGGCCCCTTGGGCGTCTTCCGACCGTATTGGCGCGCAGTGCGCAAGGCCGGTGTCTCGACAGGTCGCTCGGGCACGAGCCCTTGGGGCCGGTACATGAGAACCAGGACGATGATGAGGCCGATGCTCAGGTATCGAAGGTAGTTGATGTCGAAGGGCGGGCGCGCAGAGATGCCTAGGAGTGCCAAGAAGGTTGGCCGCGTCACGAAATCCAGTAAGGTCAGGAAGGCCGCGCCGATCACGGCGCCCCAATTGTTGGCAACTCCCCCGAGGATGACCATGGTGACCACAATGAAGGAGAGGAGGGGGATGTAATCCAGGGCGTAGACGAACTGAACGTAAAACACGTACAGGGCGCCGGCCACCCCGGCCATTCCGTTCGCCACCATGAGAGCCGTCCCCTTGACCCGGGGCGCCTTCTTCCCGTACACCGAGGCGGCCCCCTCGTCGTCCCGGATGGACTTCAAGAGTCGCCCAAAGGGAGTGTTGAGTAGCCGCCTCGCGAAGACGTAGAACCCCGCGGCCATGCCGAGGACGAGGACCGCATAGGCCGCGTCGACAGCCCGCGCGTTCTCGAGCCAGATAAAGGGGTTGGGGACGCCGCTGAGCCCGAAGACGCCACCGGCTACGGGATCGTAGTTGAGAGCGAAGACCCGCCCGACCTCGCCCACCGCAATCATGACGATGGCGAGGAAGTCGCCACGGAGTCGGAGAGCGGGGTAGGAGACCAGGTAGCCGAAGCCCGCCCCCGCCACAGCGGCAACGACGAGGGAGAGCACGAAGATCCCGATAATCACCAGCGCATTGGCCCTGGCGTACGCCAAGCGGATGACTCCGCCGGCGTCTTCCAGGAACTCTACGTCCGACGGGGATCCCGCGAGGGCCCAAATGAGGCGGGTGGTCAGGGCCCCAGCTACGTAGGCGCCGATGGAGTAGAAGAAAACCTTGCCCAGGTTGGGCTGGCCCGCGTACCCGTATTCGAGATTGAAGCTGAGGGCGAGAATCAAGAAGATGCCGAACGCGATGGCAAGCTGCGGCAGGATGAAGGTGAGGTCGACCGCCGTGTGATCACCCCGTTGAGAAGGGCCGCCGGAGCCTCGTCAAGAGGCGCCGGATCGATCCCCGACCGTCGCCGGAAGTCCCGCCGAGGAGCCCAGTCGGCCGCCAGAGGAAGACGACGACGATGATGATGAGGGCAATGAGGGGTCGGTAAGAGAGAGGCACGGCAAAGACGTTGTGGAGGAGGGTGATGCCGAGGTTCTCCGCGAACCCTACACTGTAGCCACCGAGAATCGTCCCCCAGAACGAGACGAAGCCGCCCAGGATCGCGGCAGAGAACATCCATAGGAGGATGCCCCAGCCCGTTTCCGGCGAGAAAGGCACGTCGATGGCATACAGTGCGCCGGCAGTCCCTGCCAGCCCTCCGGCGATGAGCCAGGTGAGCCGTCTCGCCTTGGCCGTGGGGATACCGGACACCTTCGCCAAGTCAAGGTTGGAGGCCATCGCTCGCATGCCTTTGCCGATCTTCGTCCTGGTGAAGAGAAGGTGCAAGGAAACTACGGAGATCAGAACCGTGGGAATGACCCAGAGGTGAAGATTCGTGAGGACCCCAGTACCCACACGAGCGACGATCTCCTTGGGCATCGGGGCGGTGACGATCAACAGGTCGTACGTTCCAACGATGATGAAGAGGATGTAACGCAGGATGAGGCCCGCCCCGATGGAGGCGACAAGAAGGTGGAGCGGGGTGGCCCCCCTCGCCGTCAGCGGCTTGAAGACAAGCTCGTCCGTCCCCAAGGCGACCACCGCGGCCACGGCGAACGCGGCGGCCACGGCCCCCGCAACCTGGAGGGTCGCCACAAATGGGTCCTGACTGTACGAGACGAGACCGCTTCCAAAGGCCTGCAGGATGGCGACACCCATGTAGCCCCCAACGGTCACGAACTCGGCATGGGCAAAGTTCGGGACCTTGGTCACCCGATAGGCCATGGTGAGGCCCAGAGCCATCATGGCGTACAGGCTGCCAAGGAGGAGGGACTGCAGCAGGGGCGCCGCTAGATCAACCATAGACGCGACGAGCGAGGGAGAAGCCTTGACTAGATATCGGTTTCGTCAGGTCCGCGGAGCCGGGCTCTGGGCCTCGAACCGGGAGAACGGGGTCAACGTCGTCGAGCCCCCCCGCAGACTCTCCGCGCCCTCGAGGACCCGCTTAACCGCCTTGCTGTCCTGCTTCTCCCCCAACACAAAGGCGATCTCCCGGGCGTTGAGGTCGAGCCGCGCGGCCTGGGCGAAGCGGAAGGACTCCTCCGTCCGAAAGAGACGGGCGAAAAGGGGAAGTATCGTCAACCTAGCCCGTTGCCGCGAAACGTGGTAGGCGTCTCCCATCTTCCCGAGGAGGGAGTCCGCGGTGGCCCGACGAAACCGACTCCGTGACATCTTCACCAGCCACAGGGGAAAACGGTACTGGCTCCCGGCGTAGCTCCCCTCCCGGGCGACGGCCACGCCGCCCGTCATCCAGTCACTGGCGTACTTCCAGAGGGCGTAGCGCCGGCTCCGTCTCACCCGACCGAGGTACTCGTCGGCTCGCGCGAGGGCGCCCAACCCCCGTTCGAGGTCCTCAAGATCTCGATACTCGTGCGGGAGGTTCTCGTCGATCCACATGATCAGGCGTTCCGGATCCTCGTCGAGGCCCACCGTGCTCTGCCGGGCCGTGCCGAGGTCACCCGAGCGCAGGATATCCGACAGGGCTTGGAAGACCTCGGTGCGCTCGTCCCGGTACCCCAAGGCGAGCAGATCCTCCTCACGAACCACCTCCCTCCCCACGGCCAGGGCCTGCAGGTCGTTGATCGCGGAGCGCAGGTCGCCGCCGGAACAGTCGGCCAAGTACGTCAGCACCTCCTCCTCGAGGCGTACTCCCTCTGCCGCGGCAATGTGGCGCAGGACCTGCATGACAATCTCCGGGCGCGGCCGACGGAAGTCGATCTTCTGCGCCAGACGCTTGAGGGCGGAGGAGCGCCGGGTGAGTTCGTAGTAGTCGTTCACCACCAAGACAATGGGCTGTCCCGTCTCCCGAATCGTGTCGGCAATCGCCCCAATCCCGCCGTAGTCCTCGCGCCCGAAGAGATTGTCCGCCTCATCGAGGATGATAAGCTTGAGTCCGCCCTCGCGGCGCCGGAGGAACGTGCCCTCGTCCGTGAAGGTCTCGTACAGCGCCCCGCGAGTGGCCACCTGTCGCACGGCAGCGGCGTTCCGCTTGTCCGAGGCGTTCATCTCGATGACCCCCCAGCCGAAATCCTCGGCAAGAGCTAGGGCCGCACTCGTTTTCCCGATGCCGGGGTCTCCCGCGAGGACCACCGCCCTCTTCGGGGGCCGTCCCGTCTCCCAGGCCTGGGCCCAGGCCCGCAACCGTCGGATGGCGGCCGTGTTGCCGGCCACCTCCTTGAGGGACGTGGGGCGGTGCTTCTCGGCCCAGTCCAGCATGAGGCAAAAGGAGACCATCAGGACGGATAAGGGTTGGCGAGCTGCTCCATGGGTGTCCCGTCGCGGCCACTTTTCCGAATGTGCTAAATAGTATCTGTTGGACCGACACATACTATAGATATTATGACAATGGGGAAATATCACAACCCGACGGCTATTACCCTGGCAAGCGCCATCCAAACTGACTTATCGAGATGTCAGGATGGGCGCAGGATGCTGGACCCGGACACGGCCGCCCTCCTCCAGCGACAGGGATACAAGCTCATCGGCGCGCACAGCGGGGTCAAGCTCTGCCACTGGACGAAGCAATCCCTGAAACATGATCGCGGCTGCTACAAACAACACTTCTACGGCATCGACAGCCACCGCTGCATGCAGATGACCCCGACGGTGAACAACTGCAACCTGGGCTGCCTCTTCTGCTGGCGGGACCAGAGCCACTGGGGCGAGGGCCTCGGGCAGGTCGACGATCCGGACTTCATCCTCGAGGAGTCCCTCGTCGCCCAGGGGGCCCTCCTGTCCGGATACAAGGGGAACCCCCTCGTGGACCTGGACAAGTGGATGGAGGCCAACGAGGTGCGGCACGTGGCCATCTCCCTCACCGGGGAGCCGTCCCTGTACCCGAAGCTCGCAGAGTTCCTCGCCGCCTGCCACCGGAAGGGCCTGACGACGTTCCTCGTCACGAACGGGACAAACCCCAAGGTGTTGGCGGACCTGGATCCCCTCCCCACGCAGCTGTACGTGACGGTGGCCGCGCCCAACGAGGCGATCTACGAGGCCCTCTGCCTCCCCCATTCCCACCACGAGTGGCGGAATCTCATGGAGACGTTGGACCTCCTGCCCTCTCTGGACACCCGGCGGGTAATCCGCCACTCGCTGGTGGACGGATACAACGTCGGATGGGAGGAGGAGTACGCGGCCCTCGACGGCCGGTCGGAGGCGGAGTTCATCGAGTGCAAGGGGTACGTGTGGGTCGGGCAGTCCCGGGAGCGGCTGACCCGGGGTAACATGCCGTCCCACCGATGCATCCGGGCGTTCGCGACCCGTTTGGCCGAAGAGGTGGGCTACGACTTCCGGGACGAGGTGGAGGTGAGCCGGGTCGTCCTGCTGACCAAGCCGGGGGTCGAGCCGAGAATCGCCGCCTTAGTGTGACATTGCCGAGAATCACCACCGATTGTCATCGGATGTCCCTTTAATACTCGGTCCACCAGAGGGAGCCCGGGCATCGCGTGTACGACATCACCCTGGCTCTCGGCTACCTCTCCAACCCGATGGTCTTCCTTCCCCTCCTGTTCGTCTACAGCCTCCTCGTCGCCATCGTGCTGCCGACGCCCGTGGAGGTCGCCCTGGTCCCCCTCCTCACGCAACCCGGCTTCTGGGCCCTGGCCGCCGTCACCATCGGCGGGGGGAAGGCCGCCGGCTCGTTCCTCGTCTACACAATCGGCAAGCGGGCGGACAAGGTCCTCGACAAGGCCTCCGCCGGCCGATCTCTGGGCAAGCGGTTCCGTAACGTTTGCGTCCGCTTCGTGGCCAAGACGCGGTACGTGGGCCTCTTCCTCCTCCTCAGCCTCCCCCTCATGTCCGACACCGTCCCCCTCTACATCTACTCCATCTTCAACGACCACGGGGAGCTTCTCAGCGCCTCCTACTTCGTCCTCACCAATTTCCTGGCCGGGGTGAACCGGGCCCTCATCCTCCTCATCATCCTCGTGGCCCTGGGCGTCAACCTCCTCCTCTGAGGGGGGGTTATTAACCCGCGGCACCCTCCTTAGACCGTGTTTCGACTGCCCCCCGTTCCCACGGCTGACGAGCTCCTGGATCGGGGGTTCCGTCGGGCGCGCAAGGCACGGGGCACGGGGCGGAGGTTCCTCGACCGGGCCCGCTCCCGCTCCCTGGAGCGCCTCACCGTCTTCGCGAAGCCCATTCGGACCGCGCTGCGCGAGGTCTACCGGTCCTTCCCGTCCCTGGACGGCCTGTCCCCATTCTACCGGGAACTCCTGGACGTGACGGCGGGGCTCGAAGAGACGAAGCGAAACCTGGCTTCCCTGCGCTGGGCCGCGGAGCAGGTCACGCGGCGCGTGACGGAGGCCCGGGCTGCGATTCGGCGCGCGACCGACCAGACGGAGATCGAGCGGGCCCGGAAAGCCTGCTATGGACGCGTCGCCTCCGTCCTCCACGAGGTCGACTCCTCCCTGGCCTTCCTGCGCCGGGTGCGCGCGGACTTCCGGCGCGTCCCCGGGGTGGCCGAGGACATCCCGACGATGGTCATCGCCGGCTCCCCGAACGTGGGCAAGAGCCAACTCGTCCAGGCCCTGAGCCAGGCGCGCCCCACCGTCGCCACGTATCCCTTCACGACGCAGGACCTGTCCCTCGGCCACGTGGACGTCGAAGGGCACCGCTTTCAGGTCCTGGACACGCCCGGCCTCCTCGATCGGCCCGTGAGCGAGCGAAACGAGGTGGAGCGTAAGGCCCTGGTGGCCCTCCGTCACCTCGCGGACCTCATCGTGTTCCTGCTCGACCCCACGGGGACCTGCGGCTATCCCTTGGCCGACCAGGAGGCCCTCCTCGCCGACCTGCGGTCGGCCTTCCCGGAGACGCCCTTTCTCGAGGTGGAGAACAAGGCCGATGTCGGCTCGGGGACCGGCACGCGGCGCCACATCTCGGCGCTGACGGGGCGGGGCCTGGAGGGCCTCCTTCGAGAGGCCGTCGGGGCCCTTACCAGCCCCGCTCCTGCATCCGCTCCTCGGCGGTAAGCTGGGCGATGTCGAGACCCTTCATCGCCTCGCCCAGATCCTCGGAGACCTTGGCCACGAGGGCAGGGTCGTCGAAGTGGGTCGTGGCCTCTACGATGGCCCGCCCGCGTACGGCGGGGTTGTCGGACTTGAAGATGCCCGAGCCCACGAAGACGCCGTCGCATCCCATCTGCATCATGAGAGCCGCGTCGGCCGGGGTGGCGAGACCGCCGGCGGCAAAGTTGACCACCGGCAGGCGCTGGCGGCCCCTCACGTCCAGGATCACCTCGAGAACCCCCTCCTCGATCTCCCGGACCGTGCTCCCGCCGAACACCACGTCGTCCTTCGACACGGCGGTCCCGAGGCCTTGTGACTCCCGCACGTTCCCCAGGAGGCGCGCATAGCCTTCGGCGTAGTGGGCCGCGACCCGACGAAGGGTCTCGGTGTCGAGGGCCTTCAGCTCGGCGATGGCCCGGTTCAGGAGGTGTGTGTGGCGCACGGCCTCGATGACGTTGCCCGTCCCCGCCTCCCCCTTGGTGCGAATCATAGCCGCTCCCTCCCAGATCCGTCGGACGGCCTCGCCCAGGGAGCGGGCCCCGCAGACAAAGGGGATGGTGTAGTCCCGCTTGTCGATGTGGAAGTACGGATCGGCCGGGGTGAGCACCTCGGACTCGTCGACCATGTCGACCCCCAGGGACTCTAGGGCGCGGGCCTCCATCACGTGGCCAATCCGCGTCTTGGCCATGACCGGGATCGTGACGGCGTCGATGATCTCTTGGACCTTGCGCGGATCGGCCATCCGGGCGACGCCCCCGGCCTCTCGGATGTCGGCCGGGACCCGTTCCAGGCTCATCACGGCCACCGCCCCCGCCTCCTCCGCGATGGCGGCCTGCTCCGCGTTGACGACGTCCATGATGACGCCCCCCTTCTGCATCTTCGCGAAGCCTCGCTTCAGAAGATCGGTTCCAAACCGCAGTTCTTCCAGTGACAAGTCCAGGGGCATGACGCTTCTCCCTTCCCTCCAAACTAGGCTACGGAGGCTATTTGACGTTTTCTAGGCCCAGGTCGCAACGGCGGCGGGCATTGCGCCATGGTACACCGGCAGGCTTCCCCTCTTCGACCAAAACGTTATCCGACGGGGCCAGGTTGGAAGTCGAAATGGTCGGCGGGACGGCCCTGTGCGTGACGGGGATGCCCGGGAGCGGGAAGGAGGCGTTCCTAGAGATCGCCGGCCAGAGGGGCCTCCCGGTCATCCGGATGGGCGACGTGGTCCGGGAGGAGGCCGCCCGTCGGGGGATCGGCCTCACCGACGAGGGCGTCGGGGGGATGGCGGATCGGGAGCGGGAGAAGCACGGAATGGACGTCTGGGCCCGCCGGACCCTGGAGCGGATCGAGACGGACCGCGTGATCATTGACGGGCTGCGGAGCCTGGAGGAGCTGGACGCCTTTGCCTCGCGCTTCACCGATGGGGTCGTCCTGGTGGCGGTCCACGCGTCCCCGTCGACCCGCTACCGACGCATCGCCCAGCGGGCCCGCCAGGATGACATCGCCTCCGAGGCGGCGTTCCGCACGAGAGATCGCCGGGAGCTGCGCTGGGGCCTGGGAGGCGTGATCGCCTTGGCGGACGAGATGGTGGTCAACGAGGGGGACCGGGAGGAGTTCCAGGCCGAGGTCCGGGCCATCCTGGAGCGGGTCTTCCCGTGACAGGGGCCTTTCGCCGTCTGGACTTCCGGGTCCACACGCACGCCACGGAGGAGGAGGATCGGGTGAGGCGGGCCCTGGCCTTTGTGAGCGGGGTGGAGGAGCCGTCGGTGCAACGCGCGGAGGGCCACCACGGGAACCCCATCTCCATCCTCACGGCCCGCCTGGTTCGTGCCGCGGACATCCGCGCGTTCTGGGATCGGGTGAAGGCGGAGGGCCAGCTGGCTCCCATCCTGTCCGAGCTTGAGCGTCGGGTCGACGGGCGCGGCCACCTCTTCCTGCGGTTCGACAAGCAGGAGGCGTACCGCGGGCGTTTGAAGCTGGTCCGCCATGATGACATCGTGTCCGTCAAGGGGAAGGTGTCGGCCTACCCGGCGCGCCGGGAGCGGGCGTTGGAGGTGGCCCGTGCCTACCTGGAGGGGGCGTAGCCACGGAGCTAACCCGGGAGCAGGAAACCCTCCTCGGGGAGGGGACATCGGCGGAGCGCAAGGCGATGAAGCTCCTCGTGGCCCTCGGCACGATCTACGAGGCGGATCGCCTGATCCCCGTGACCTCGGTCCACGTCTCGGGGGCGAGCTATGCCATTGTGGGGGAGGCCGGACTTCGCTTCCTGGAGGACTTCTCCGCCACGGCCCGGGTGCGGGTCCGCACCACGGTCAATCCCCTCGGTATGGACAGGACCGCCTGGAAGGCCATGGGTGTCTCCGCCGCCTTCGCCGATCGTCAGGCGAAGATCGTGGCGGCCTACCGACGCATGGGGGTGGAGGAGACGTGGAGCTGCATCCCCTACCAGATCGGGAACCGCCCCGAGCGCGGGGAGCACATCGCGTGGGCGGAGTCCTCCGCCGTCGTGTTCGCCAATTCCCTCCTGGGCGCCCGGACAAATCGGGAAGGGGGGCCCGCTGCACTGGCGTCCGCGGTCACAGGCCTGACGCCCAACTACGGCCTCCACCTGTCGGCCCGTCGCAGGGCGAGCGTTCGCGTCGAGGTGGAGCCCGAGATCCGCGGGTACGAGTACTCCCTGTTGGGCCACTACGTCGGTCGGGAGCTCGGCCAGGGCGTGCCCTTCCTCGAAGGTCCCCACGGCTCGGAAGACGAGTGGAAGGCCTTCGGGGCCGCCCTCGCCACGAGCAGTGACATCGACATGTTCCACGCCCGAGGGGTCACGCCCGAGTGGGAGGAGGCGCACGTGGAGGGCTGCCGCGTGTTTCGGGTGCGCGAGGAGGACATCCAGGCGGCGAAGGAGGATCTCCTGACCGCGGACTCGTATGCTGTCGTCGCCTTCGGGTGTCCGCAGCTCTCACAGGGAGAGCTCGAAGAGATCGCGGACCTCATGGAGGCGCAGCGACCCAGGGTGCCGGTCTGGGTCTTCACGAGCCGTGCCATTGCCCGGGAGGCCCGGGGGGCGGTGGAACGCATCGAAGGGCACGGCGGCCGGGTGTGGTCGGACACCTGTGCCGAGGTGATGCCATGGCCGGAGGAGGGCGAGGTGGGGACGCCGTCCGCGAAGGCCGCGGTCTACCTGCCGAAGCTCTGCCGACAGCGCGTATTCCTGGGCCGCGCGGAGGACCTGCTAGGGGGCGACAGATGAAGGTGCCGGCCCGGCGCATCCAGGCAGGGGAGGCCCGGGGTCGAGTCCTGGCGTCCCTGGCCCCCCTCTCGCTCCTCGGTGGGGTGGATCGCGAGAAGGGCGAGATCCTCGATGAGGCCACCGGATTGCGGGGCGAACGTGTCGGGGGTCGGATCCTGGTCTTTCCGCACGGGAAGGGGAGCACGGCCGGCTCCTACGTCCTGTACGACCTGAAGGCCCACGATCGCGCACCTGCCGCCCTGGTGGCCGGGAGGGCGGAGGCCGTGGTGGCCACGGGGGCCATCCTCTCGGAGATTCCCACCGTCGACCGCATCCAGGTCGATCTGTTTCGCACGGGGGACACGGCCCTCGTCAACGCCACGGAGGGCTATGTCGAACTGGAGAACGTTCCGCGACGGGATGTCGTGACGGCCTTCCTGCGTCACGAAGGCCGCATCCTCCTCCTCCAACGTAGTGCGGAGGTAGGAAGCTTCCAGGGCCACTGGGCCGGCGTCTCCGGATACCTCGAAGGGGAGGAGGCACCGGAAGACCGGGCACGTGCGGAGATCCTTGAGGAAACGGGCGTCCGCGACGCCCGACTGCGCGGGCAGGGAGATGTCGTCCTGGCCAGGGGTCGGGACCCGGACGCGGTCTGGGCCGTCCACCCGTTCCTCTTCGACGTGCCCTCCGGGGAGGTGGTCCTCGATTGGGAGCACGACGCGTACGAATGGGCGGTGCCCGAGGAGGTGGGGACGTATACGACCGTTCCGAAGCTCCAGGAGGCCCTGGCAAGCGCTCTCGCGTCTATCATCGGAGCTTCGTGACCCCGATTGTGACGGACTCTCCGTCCAGGTCCCACGCCTTGACGTGCTCTCCCTGAGGGGCCCCCTCCGTCATCGCGACGCGCTCCGCCCGCGTCTCCACCCGGATGTGCTCCTCCCACTCGCCGAAGAAGCCTACGAGGCGAGTGCTGGCCTGGACCTCCACGGCGATGTGGTCCTCCACGCGGAGTTCCATCTCCTTGCGCATCTGCTGCACCCGCCGCACGAGCTCCCGGGCATAGGCCTCGGCCTCGATTTCGGGCGTCTGACGGAAGTCGACGAAGAGGGTCCCGAAGGGCGTATCGGCCTCCGCCAACCCCTCGGGCAGGACGGTTTCGAAGGCGACCATGTCGGCGGTGATCTGAACCGGCTGGCCGCGAATGGAGAGCTCGAGGGAGCCCCGGGACACGGCCTCCTTCACCTCGGCCGGATCGGCGCGGCCCAGGGCCTCCTCGATGTCCGGGAGGAGGGCGCGATAGCGGCGTCCCAGGGCCGCCCTGTCGGGACGGAGCTGCAGGATCCTCTCCCCCCAGGTGGCCCCCGGATCGGTCACATCGAGGGCCTTCGCGTTGGCCTGCTGGAGGAAGGTCTCCGGGAGAGCGTGCAACGCCTCGGAGACCCCCCCGTCCGCCGGGACGACCGCACAATGGGCCACGGGCCATCGTAGCCTGTAGTTCCGAGTCTGTCGGAGCCTGCCCACCTCCTCCACGAAGAGACGAACGACCTCCATCTGCCCCTCGAGGGTCGCATCACGCAGGTCTTCCTCGGGAGACGGCCAGTCCTCCATGTGAACGGTCGGGAGGGTCCCGCCCAGGTCCTGGTACACCGCCTCCGCCACGAAGGGGCTCATCGGGGCGAGCAGGCGGGCGACCTGAAGGAGGACCTTGTGAAGGGCGATATAGGCTGCGGTCTTCGGGGCGCTCTCCCCCTCGGTCCACGTTCGGTCGCGCACCAGCCGGACGTACCAGCGGGAGAGGTCGCGTAGGATGAAATCCTCCAGCGCGCGGGCGGCCTTGTGCAGGTCGTAGGCGGTCAGGTGAGTGGAAACCGCCTCGACGAGTCCCTGGAGCCGGCTCAGAATCCATCGGTCCTCTCGCCCCAGCCGCTTCTCGAGGTCCTCCCCGGATCGCTCCTCGGGCTGGAAGCCATCCAGGGCCATGTAGAGCGTGGCAAACCGGTGGACGTTCCAGAGGATGTTCAGGGTCCGGTGGGCATTTCTCAGCTCCTCCCAGTGGAAGGCGAAGTCGTCCCACACGGGGGCGGCCTTCAGATTGTAGAGCCGGAGGGCGTCCATCCCGTATTCCTCGGCGGCGGCACTCGGCGTCAGGGCGTCGCCGCGGCTCTTGGAAAAGGCCTCCCCCTCGGCGGGCCAGACCCACCCATGCATCAGGACGGAGTCGTAAGGGGACCGGTCAAAGGCGACGACGCCGGCGCCCAGCTGGGAATAGAACCAGCCGCGAGTCTGGTCGTGGGCCTCGACGATCCACGGGGAGGGCCACCACTTCTCGAACACCTCCCGGGTCTGGGGGTACCCGATGCTGGCCCACGTGGCCACGCCGGAGTCAAACCACACATCCAGGACGTCGGGCACGCGGCGCATCTCCCCCCCGTCCTCCTCGCACACAAGCTTGACCTCGTCGATCCACGGCCGGTGCAGGTCCATGTCCTCCCGGAACCCCGTCGCGCCTCGGAGGTCGTCGGCGGAGGCGATGACCCGCCGGTGGTCCTGCGCACACTCCCAGATCGGCATGGGGATGCCCCAGTATCGCTGCCGGGAGATGGTCCAGTCCCTGGCGTTCTGGACCCAGTCGTACTGGCGGGCGCTGCCGGCCCAATCCGGGATCCATACGACCCGGTCCACCTCGGCCAGCATCCGGTCCTTGATCTTCGTAACCTGGATGAACCACTGGTCCGTCGCCCGATAGAGGATGGGGGTGTTGCACCGCCAGCAATGACCGTAGCGGTGGACGATCTCCCCCCGGAGGAACAGCGCCCCCCGGGTCTCGAGGTCCGCCATGATGACCCCGTTGGCCTCCTTCGTGGCGAGCCCCGCGTACTTGCCCCCTTCCGCCGTGAACCGCCCGGTCTCGTCGATGGGGCTGATGACGTCCATGCCGCGCTGGCGGCCGATCTCGAAGTCCTCCGGCCCGTGTCCGGGCGCGATGTGGACGAGGCCTGTGAACTCCTTCGTGACGGTGTCGGAGGCGAGGACCCGATGGACCCAATCGCCCCGTAGGTGGGCTTGGGCGGGCACTTCGGCCACCAGGGGGTGTTCGTATTCCAGACCAACGAGCTCCTCCCCCGAGACCTGGGACACGATTTCGAAGTCCTCGATCCCCGCCTCTTCCATCACGGAGGGGACGTTCTCCTCCGCCACCCAGACCGTCGCCTCCTCGCCCCCACGGCGATAGCGGACCCGGGCGTAAGTGAAAGCGGGGTTCACGGCCACCGCGAGGTTCGCGGGAAGGGTCCAGGGGGTCGTCGTCCAGATGAGAAGGCTCTCCTCCCGGTTCACCACGGGAAACGCCACGTAGATGGAGGGGTCCGTCTCGTCCCAGAACTCGATCTCGTTGGCGGCCACGGGCGTCTCGCACCGGGAACACCACTCCAGGGACCGCTTCGCCCTGACCAGGAGCCCGCCCTCGTGGGCCCGGTGGAGGGTCCACCACGCCGACTGGATGTAGTCGCTGGTGATCGTCATGTAGGGGTTGTCCCAATCCATCCACACCCCCATCTGCCGGAATTCCGCTGTCTGCATCTGGAGGCGCTCGAGGGCGAACGCGCGACACTGCTCGACGAAGGCGGCGACCCCGACCTCTTCCTCGATTTGCCGCTTGTTCTTGATGCCCAGGGCCCGTTCGACGAGGACCTCGATGGGGAGGCCGTGCATGTCGTACCCCGGCTGGTCCCAGACCCGATACCCCCGCATGCGGCGCCAGCGCAGTATCGTGTCCTTGATGATCTTGTTCCGGGCGGTCCCGACGTGGACGCTGCCCGTGGTGTAGGGCGGGCCGTCCACGAAGAAATACCTCTTACCGTCCCGACGGTGTTCCTTCGTCTTCGCGTAGGCGTCCCGCTCCTTCCAGAGGGCTCGGACGCGGTCCTCGAGCTCGAGGGCCTGATAACGCTCTTCGGCCTGCTTGATCATCGCATCGCCTCGGTGGCCCGGGATTTATCTTCTCCCTGACCCGGCCAAAGAGGTGGGCTCTTGGGTAAAACCCTTTCCCCCCGAGTCGGGCATGGGAAAACCTTGTAGGGAGGAAGGTATCCCTCTCCCATGAACACAAGGTCTTTGCATCGAATCCTGAGGAGCCTGGGCTGGATCTTCGGGGGAGGCGCGGGGATGCTCGTGGCGGCTCCCGTGCTCGTGGTCTACGACAAGGGGCTTCTGTTTCTCTCCCTGGTCCTCGTCGTGGGCGGCGCCCTCATCTGGACCACCTTCGCCACCGCCGTCCTGACCCTGTTGGTGGAACTGGCCGAGGCCCCCCGTCGCACTGCCGCGGCTCGGGAGTAAGAATCGGTCGCTCCCCGTTCGGATCCGGGACCTCGCCTCCCCATCGGAGGACGCGGGGAGGCTGCCCGGTTGGGCAGAACCGTTCCCTGGGCAGGGGGGCGTCGGGTCACGGCGGGGAGAGGGAGGGCCGGGACCGAGACTTTCAGGCCTGACGTCGGTCGAGGCCCATTGAACCCGGGTCAGGGGATCCACAGTCCCCCAGGATATCCACTACCCCATCCCGGCCACGCGCCACCAACCGTCGAGGGGTTTAAGGCCTTTCGGGGGACCTAGCGGACGAGGAGATAGGCGACCACCAGCGCCCCGACCCCGGTGGCGATCAGCCCCAGGATGACGATCTGCCAGGCCAGGGGGACGAAGCGGAGGGAGATGGCGGACCCGAAGAGGAGGAGCAGTCCTGCCACGCCCACGAGGATGCCGAGACGCTTGCGGGCCGGGAGGCCTCCTTCCCCCTCCCCCTCGTACTCCCTCATGGGCCCGGATGGGACCCGAGGGCTTTAGTTTTCGCCTGAGGGAACCCTTAAGTCGCCACCTATCATGAAGCGGAACGGCCGTCATGGACGATCTTCTCTCCGTCAAGGACGCCTCGAAGGACCTGGAGGGGCTCCTCGCGGATGCCCAACGGTTCAAAGACGCCCGCCGCGAGGCGAGACATCATACCCCACTCCGGGGGAGGACCCTGGCCATGATCTTCGAGAAGGCCAGCACGCGGTCGCGCATCTCCTTCGAGGTAGGCATGGCCCATCTGGGCGGCGCGGCCCTCTACCTCAACCGCCAGGACATGCAGCTAGGTCGAGGAGAGACGCTCGAGGACACGGCCCGGGTCCTGAGCCGATACGTGGACGCGATCCTCTACCGTGCGTACCGCCACGAGGACGTGGTCCGTCTCGCGGAGGCAGCCTCGGTCCCGGTCATCAACGGGCTGGACGACCTGGAGCACCCGGCCCAGATTCTTTCGGATCTCTTCACCATCCGGGAGGCCCTCGGCGAGTTCCGGGGCCGCAGGCTGGCGTACGTGGGGGATGGCAACAACGTGTGCAATTCGCTCCTTCTGGGGTGCGCCCTGGCCGGCATGGATATCGCCGTCGCCTGCCCGGCTCGCTACAAGCCCGATGCGGGAATTTTGGCGACCGCGGAACGGACCGCTTCCCAGGGGGGCTCCCGACTCGAAGTTCTTCAGAATCCGGCCCGGGCGGTCGCGGAGGCCGATGTCGTCTACACGGATGCCTGGGTGTCCATGGGGATGGAGGAAGAGCGGAAGGAGCGGGAACAGGTCTTCCAGCCTTACCAGGTGAACCGCAAGCTTGTGAGCAAGGCGGAACCGGAGGTGCGGGTGATGCACCCCCTGCCCGCGCATCGAGGACTCGAGATCACGGACGCGGTTCTCGACGGTCCCGCGTCTCTCGTCTGGGAGCAGGCGGAGAACCGGTTGCACCTTCAGAAGGCGCTCCTGGTCCGACTGCTGGGAGCGACGGATTCCTAGAAGGGGCTCGACGGACTCATGGAGAGTTGTACCTAGGGGGCGTTCGTCTCATCATGGCCTGAGATGAGTTCCAGGAGCCCCTCGGGATAGAGCGGTGCCTTCCCCTGGCGAAACTCGGCGAGCGGCTTCCAGAACGCCGTAAAGGGAATCCCATCATCCTCCTGGGCGGCGACGGCCTTCTGCTCGTAGATGGACTTGTCTACGAAGTCTCCCTCATAGATGAGGACAATTTCGTGTCCGGCTCTTCCCTCCAGAGTGAAGAGGTTCTCTCGGACGCCTAGATACCTGAGATTGGTGACTGCGGCCCCGATCTCCTCCTGAAGCTCGCGCTCAACGGTCTGGGGTGCCAGCTCCCCAAATTCAATGGTCCCCCCCAGGGGACGGTAGAAGACCTCGTCCTTCCGTGAGTCGTATCCCTCCATTACGAAGATCATATCTTCCTTTCGGAAGACACAGATTGCTATGGGCCGGGGCCGCGTCGGTGTTGGGTCCATTCCATCGAGTACGAGGCGGAGCAATTCACCCGTGGGATAAAGCCTTCCCTTTGAGCCAGCCGTCGAGAGGGTTGCCGACAGGCGTGCGGAATCCGGGGAATTCGAGAGGGACCTGGGGGGTTACAGTGGATAGCAGTCGGTTATCTCCGGGTCTCGACCTCCAGTTTCAATGGGATTCTCCGTGTCAGGGAGTCACCCACAGGGGAGCCTCGCTCACACATCGCCTTCAGCTGGGCGACCTGCTCCTCCGTCGCACCGGGCGCCCGCACCCGCACGGTGTACGCGATCTGGTCATACCCCGGCCCGGGGGCCTCTTCGATGCCGAGGAGCCTCTGGACGTTGAAGTGGCCCTCTGTCTCGATCTCGAGCCCCTTCAGCTCAACCCCCAGAATCGTCGCGGTCGTCGCCACCACCTCCACATCGCACGCCGCCAGTGACGCCAGGAGGAGCCACATCGCGCTGGGCTCCCCCTCGGCTCCGATGTGAAACGTCTGACCCTCGTGCGTGAGCTGTGCCCGAGGGCCGCCCATCCAGCGCGCGACAAGGCTGAGGTTCCGCTCGGCCACCGAGGGGTCGGCCTTCACCGTCTCGATGTATTCGCGCAGCTCGGGCACCCTCATCCCGTTGAGGACCTCCTCTCCCTGGGCCATGGGGAAGGCTCAGCAAGAGGGCCCTACATAGGGCTTGCTCTCCTCGGCCCCGGCCTGGACGAGAACGACGACAGATGTGCTGCGCCAGTTACGCAGGGTGTCTCCTTTCCCCACGAACCTGCGTCCCGCAATACCCAGGTAACGACCGATCTCCGTTCGCGTCTGCCTCGCCATCGGACCCTGACCACGTTTCACTGTTGATAACGAGGGGGAAAGGCTCACGTCTCCATGATGTTCCCGCCATGCGATGGAAGCCTCGGCGGCCGCCTCGGGTCCTCCCGTCCGTGAACAATCTGGTCGCCGGCTGCATGGCGCCATCTTGCTCGCCACCGGGGTCATGGCCGTGTATCAGGGGTGGGTCCTGTTCGCAGGAGAGCCCAACAACCAAGCCGTCGCCCTGGGATTCTTCGCCAGCGGCGCCCTGGCCGCCGCGGCCGTCGCGGGGCGGGCCAGACTCCTCACGCTGCTGAGAGAGATGAGACCTCGGAGGCGCTTCGTCGTGGTCGGGGGCCTTGGGGCCGTCCTCGTGGAGACGTTCTTTTGGGCGGCGGAGCAGGCGACCGGTGCGACGGGCGTGGCCGCGAGCCCCAACCTTGCCATCGACCTGCTGGTTACGATGCCCTGGTACCTCCTCATGCTGACTCTTTTGTGGAAGGTCTTGACCCGGTACCGCTACACCCTCCCTCAGCTTCTTCTCCTCGGCGGCGTGTACGAACTCGGCGCCGACGGGCTTCTGGCCTCCTTCTTTGGCGGTCAACTGGGACCGGGCCTGATCGTCCTCCTTCCCGTCTTCTTTCCCATCTTCATCGTCGTGTACGGGGCCATCATCTTGCCTGCGGCCCTGGCCCTCAGAGACGAGTTGGCGACGTGGCCTCGACCGGGGGAACCACCGAGCCGAGGGAGGAAGGCTCTCTATGGCCTCCTTCCGCTCCTTGGCCTCCTGCCCTACGCGCTCATCGTTGGACCGCTGCTCTTGCTGGGTGGCTGAGGGAGATGAGACAGGGGAAGGGGCAGGCGTGTTTCTGGACGAGGCCCTCCAGATCTAGGGATGGTCCTACACGTAGCAGCCGCCCATCAGCCTGAAGTCGAGGAGTTGGAATCCTGTGCGATCTTGCCGGCTGTGTTGCCCGCCCTACGATGAGGGGAGGCGTGGTGTCTCCACTATAATGGTCCGGTTACATAGCAATGCGTGGAAAGATGACTACGCATGGCGACGTCCTCAAGAGAGCCGGCATTCAGGTCATACGCCTCGACGTAAGGTTGCCCAGCGAAGACGACGGCCTCTCACTCAAGAGGGTCGAGGAGCTCACCCGATGCGGACTGAAGGTGATGGCAATCGCAAAGTCAGACTGCTTTGCCCCCTATCGTCATGCCACGTGGGAGGTGGGTTGGCGGGAGTACGTTGAGAGACTGGTGAGGAAGTTCCATCCTCACGTAAGCTTCTGGCAGGTTGAGAATGAACTGAACCATCCATATCATAATCGTCGTGCGTCGCGACGGGCCGATGTACGTGAGAAACTCCTCAAGGAAGGATGCGGGGCCGTAAAGCAGGCCAATCGACAGGCAGAGACGATCGTCAATCTGTACTGGCATCTAGGCAGAGAAGAATACCTCCGTCAGCTTACATCACTGCGCAACGCTGGTTGTCCAATCGATATCTTGGGCATCGATGTGTATCGGGGTCCGTGGGCCTTCGGAGATCCGTCGGATTACCCCGACGACATAGACCGGGCCCGCCTGGTTTGGCACGGGCCGATTCTGATCTCGGAGACTGGCTATGCCGCCTGGCGACCTTGGAAGACGGAAGCGGGGCAGGTCCGCTATTTTGACCGACTCTTTGGGGCGGTCCATCGTGGATTCCTGCAGTCAAGGCCGTGGTTTCTCGGGACCATAGTCTACGTGTATGGGTGCACCCGCCTCTCAATCACCCCTGAGCGTCGCTTCGGGCTGCTCCGTCGGGATGGCACTGAGAGGCCCGTATGGCGGAAGATCGTCCAAGAGGCCCGGCATATGGCTAACGAGCGCCTGTTCGGTGTTACGAGCCACGTGAATGAATTTGACGATACCGGGATATGCCCCCCACGGAACAGACGCATCAGCTGGAATCGGAACTGAATTCAGGAACGTGAGTTTCCGTTGAGATAGCCGTTGATCACACAATCATTCCATCCGACTTGGCATCAGATTCAGCGCGCAGTCCCAAGTCAAGGCAGACTACAGGGCCAATGTTACTTCCCCAAGGCCTTACCCGCCACCGAAGAAGTTGCGTAGAATGGGGTGCATCTCCATCATCTGTTCCCGCCCGATGGCCTCGTAGAACTGAATCAAGATGCCTACGGCTAGCAGGACCCCCGTCCCGCTGGCATTCCCTACGGTCCCGAAGAGGTCCGCCCCCACGGCCAGGGAGCCCACGATGGCCCCGCCGATGATGGTGACCACGGGTATGTACCGCGCCAAAATCCGCTGCAGGACGCGGGGGTCGCGTCGGAAGCCCGGGATCTGCATCCCCCCGGACTCGATCTGCTTGGCCACGCCCTCCGGCCCCATCCCCGTCGTCTCAATCCAGAAGATGGCGAAAACGATGGACCCGATGACGAAGATGGATACGTACACGATGACGTGGATGAAGAGCTGGAAGGAGGACTTGCCGAACGTGGCGAAGACCGAGCCATACCGGTTCGGTGCGATGATGGGGAGCAGCCAGTCTTGGAGCCCGCTGATAGTGGAGGTATAGAAGGCGATGCCCCCGATGGGCGTGGTGGGCTGAATGATACCCTGCCGCACGAGATCGCTCCCCGGGTCCGGATAGGCCCCGAGCCAGTACTGTCCCCCCAACAGCGGCCATTCAGGGTGTTGCCAGAAGAGGAGGGAGAACATGCTGATGTTGGCCAGGATGGCGGCGACGAAGATGACCGGGAGCACGGAGGCGTAGATCAGCTTGATGGGGTACCGTCCTCGGGCCCCACGAGCCCCGCCATGGGCCAGGGGCAGCTCCATCCGCGTGGACTCGAAGAAGGCGACCAGCATGAAAATAATCACCGTGGCCACGAGGGCGATTAGCGGGTTGGGCTCCCGGAGCAGGATGACCTCGTACCCCCCGTTGAGTATCTCCTGGGCGCTCATCGTGTTCAGGTAGTAGAGGGTCTTGGGCACCGTCCCGGCGGGGACCACGGAGCCCGCCTGGGAGGGCATCCAGTTGAAGGTCCCCGTGAAGATGGCCTGCGAGACCCCGGCGGCGATGAAGAGGGAAATCCCGCTCCCGATCCCCCACTTGGAGACCACCTCGTCCATGAGGAAGATCAGGTAGCTCCCCACGAAGAGCTGGACGATGATGAGGGTATTGGCCAGGAGGCCCCCGTATCCGGCGATGAAGCCGTCCAGGGCTGTCACGAAAGCCGCCGAGGGACGGAGGAAGCCGAAGACCTGGGGGACGGACTCGACCACGATCATGATGAGGACGAGGAGCTTCTGCGTCCCCTGGTAGATGGCCTTGTCCTCCTCGTTCCGGAGGTCGAGGCGGATGATCTTGGCCCCGACGAAGAGCTGCAGGATGATGGAGGCCGTCACGATGGGGCCGATGCCTAAGTGGACCAGGGAACCCTGGGCCCCCGCCAGGATGGCTCGGAGGCTGGCGAAGAAGTCCAGGACCTGGGTCCGATCCAGGCCGTAGATGAAGACGTTGGTGAGGACGAAGTAGATGACCAGGATGAAGAGGACCCAGAGCATCTTCGTCCGAAAGTGGACGTGTCCCTCCGGGCGCGTGACGGCCGGAAGCCGCTCCGTGATGGGCCTCAGCTTGTAGAGGTAGCTTTTTCCCTCGGACCTGCCGAACACAGCCTATTCCTCTTCCTTTTCGGGGACGACCTGCCCCCCGGCCGCCTCCACCTTCTCCACCGCCTTGGGCGTGGCCACGGGAACGACGACCGTCAGGGGCAGCGCCACAGAACCCCGCCCCAGCAGCTTGGCGTATCCCGCGGCCGCGAGGTCCACGCGGTAGCCCTTGCCCTCCTTCTTCGCCACGCCCCGCTCGACGAACCCGTCCAAGGCGTGGTGGAGGGTCTCCAGGTTGATGGCCCTCGGGGCGCGCCGGAGAGAGGCATGCCTCTTAAAGCCTCTTCGCCCAAAGTGCTCCGGATCGTACTTCACCATCCATTTGAATTTGTGTTTGAGGAGCCCGGCCTGGCCACGGCCTCCCCGCTTTCCCTTGCCGCGGCCGGCCTTCTGTCCGCGGCCATGGGTCCGGTTCCCGCGCTTCTTCTTCGTGCGGCCCGTCTCCTCACCCCAGCATGCGCAGCAAGAGCTCGTTGATGGCCGGGCCTCGGTCTCCCAGGGCGCCGCCCTCCCGGAAGGATCGCTTCACTCCGCCGTACCCCTTCCGGGGGGGGCTCAGGCGAAAGACCGGCTTCACGTCGTCCAGCCGCTGCAGGTCCGCCTCACCCTGTAGGACGGCTTCGGCCAAGGCAGCGAGGGAGTCGTAGCCCAGTTCCTTCACATGCGCCTCCGTCAGGGGCCCGCCCCCGACGCGGCGTCCCCGCGCCGCAAGGAGCTGGACGAGCACGTCCCCCTCGACCTCGCCCCAGGTGATGTAGTCCTTCGCCTTCCGGAGCATGCCGAAGGTGGTCTCCCGCGCGGGCAGGACCACGCAGTGGTTGGGGCGGTGGAGGCGCAGCATGCGGAGGGTGTCGGCGATGTCCTGGCGGACCCGGACGCTCCCGCGGACCCGGACCGCGGCGAAGCTCATTCCTTCGTCCCTCCCTCCTCGTCCGCCGGTTCCTTCACCGGCACCTCGGCCGTCGCCTTGCCCTCGGCAGCCGTCTCCCCCTCGGCCTGGTCGGCAGGTTCGGCCACCTCCGCCGTGGCCACCACCTCCTCCGTCGGGGCCTCCGCGAGACTCACCTCGAAGGGACGGACGGGACCTGAGAGGATGTGGAGACGTGCGGCCTGTTCGGGAGTGACCTTGAACTCCATGGTCTGCCGGAGGGCATCGGCGGCGGCGAAGGCGTAGTTCACGGTGGTCTTCGTGTGGCCCCGGGCGAACCCCCAGGCGTCCTGGATGCCCGAGAGGCGGACCACGCTCTTGGCCACACCGGCCAGGGCCAAGCCCACCCCGCGGGGCGCCGGCCTCAGGGTCAGCTCGACGGACCCGCTGCGGCCTACGACCTTGAAGGGCAGGGTGTGCGGGGTGAAGCAACCGCACTCCCAGGAGCCGCATCCCCGCTTGACCTCAACCATGTTCAGCTTCGCGTGGTCAATGGTCTTGCGGATGGCGGGGCCCACCTCTCGGCCTCGGAGCCGGCCCACACCCACATACCCGTCGTTGTTGCCCACGACGACGGTAATGACGAACCCGATCCGGCGGCCCGAGTCCGTCATCCGCTGCACCATGTTCACGTCGAGGACCTCGTCATCCAGCTCGGGCAGCAAGAAGTCGACGATCTGGTGTTCGCGAAGGGGCAGGCCGGATCGAAGGGCCTGGCCCATGGTGGTGATCTCGCCTCGGAGCACGCGCTTTCCGAGTTTCGTCTTGGGCAGCCACTCGTCGCGTCGGTCCCTCATATTGCCTCCAGTCTGGCCTTGACTTCCTCCACCGGCGGGCTCGGTCCCTCGTGCAGGTGCTCCCCACGGCGACGGACGTCGTCCGGGACCACCGCCTCGTCGCCGGGCACCTCGATCCCCGCGTCCCGGACCCCTTGGAGGGCGGCGAATACACGGCTCCCCCGCGTCGGCGGGTGCAGCCCGATGTCCGGCACGGCCTCGCGAACCCGGACCGCCTTCGCCCGTCTGCCGGCCAGGTAGCCCGTCAGGTAGGCAGCCGGCACGTTTCCCGTATGGCCCTTCCACTCGAACCGGCGGAGCTCCTGCGAGGTGGCGGCGGCCAGGACCTCGTCCCCCACGGGTCGGAACCGGATGAGCTGGACGACGGTCCCGGACAGCGTCTTGCGGACGACCACCCGGGGCTTCTCGGACTTCAGCAGCGCGAGGCGTTTTCGGTAGTTGGTCTGGCCCCGGCCCCGTCGCCGAAAGGGCACGTGCTGGCGAGGGCCCCGGGTCATTTGCCCTCCTCCCGGAGCACGCCTTCGGCCCGGAGCTGCTGCTCCAAGTGGCTGCGACTGCGGTACATGCCCCCCTTGGCGCGGAGGTAGAACCGGCGGTAGTCCCTGCGGGCCAACCGTCCATCGTCCCGATGTCCCTTCAGGACGTCCCGGAGGGCCCGAATCGTTCGAATCCACCGTCGCTTCCTCGGGTCTCGTGCGCCTCGAGCCCCCTTGCGACGCCCCGGGCCTCGGCGGCGCCCCTTTCTCCGCTGCCGGGCCTGGAAGCGCGTTCGCCCCTGGGATTGGCCCGTGATGGGCAGCTTCCGGATCAGCCCGGCACGAACGACGGCTCGCACGTCGTCCCGGGTGATGGCGTCGGCGACCTCGTCCATGCGGTTCGGGTCGATCCAGACCCGGTGGGCCCCGCATTTGAGGATGTCCGCCGCCATGCGCCGCTGGTTCCTGAGGTTCAATCGACCACCCGGTTGAGAATGCGAATGCCGAGTTCGTCGGCCCGTTCCTGGATCGCCTGGCGCTTACGCGTGCCGACGGAGTGGGCAATGCGCGCCGCCTCGGTCTTGGGGTTCAGGCCCTCCACCTCCTCCGGTCGATGGACGAGGACTTCGTGGAAACCCGAGGGGTGCAGGCCCCGAACGGCGCGCGGCCCGCGATAGCCCACGGAAGGAAGGGGGGGCCTGTAGCCCAGCCGCTTTCGCAGCTTCGAGTGATGGCCCCGCGGACGCCTCCAGGCGACACCCAGCCGTTTGTAGCGGAACCACTCCTGCCGCCGAAAGGCGGGGCGGCGATCCTGCTGCCTCGCCCGCTGGGCCAGCGAACCCCTCGTCGTGTCCGAGAGGACGGGCTTGGCCCGAGCGGCGTAGACCGCCTCCTCGAAGATCTCCAGTTCCTCCCCCTCGGGGGCCTCCTCGACCGCGGTGGCGCCTTCCTCTTCGGCCTCCACGTAGGCGAGCAGCCGCGCCCGGAGATCGGCCACGAGCCCCTCGTCGTCCAGGTCGAACGCTCGGGCCCATGTCTGAAGCTCCGCCTTGCGCGCCCGGCGAATCTCCGTCCTCGTCGGAAGATCGTTCGTCGCGCCCATCACGCCTCCTCCTTGCTCACGAGGTAGATGCCGTCCTGGAAGACCCGGGGGTCCTTGCGTTTGATGCGGGTCGCCTGTTCCACGTTGGCGGCCGTCTGGCTCACGGCCTCCAGGTCGGGCCCGCGGACGGTGAGGGTGTCCCCCTTGACCTCGACCTGGGTGGCGCCCCGAATCAACGCGCGCCGGGGATGGCGCTCGCCGAGGAAGTTCTCGATGACCACGGCGTCCTCCCGAACGGAGACCTTGACGGGGAAGTGGGCGTAGACCACCCTCATCGTGTAGGTGAACCCGTCCGTCACCCCCTGGACCATGTTTCGGATGTGGGAGGCGAACGTGCCGACGAGGGCCTTCTCCCGCTTTCGGGGCAGGCGGCTCTCCACCAGGATCTCGGCGCCCTCTCGCCGGAGCCGGACCCGGGGGTGGACCAGAGATCGGGAAATCTGGACGTCCCCCTTCCGGACCGTGACGGTCCCGTCCTCAATCTCGACCTCGACCCCCTCGGGGATCGGGACGCGTTTCTGGGTCTCGCCGGCCAGGGTCACGCTTTCACCTCAATACACGTACGCAAGGAGGCGGCCCCCGATCCCGGCCTCCTTGGCCTGGGAGTGGGAGAGGACCCCCTGGGTGGTGGTCAGAATCAGAACCCCGAAGTCCTGGGCCGGGAGGAACCGGGACTCGTACTCCTGAAGGTCCGTCCGCTTCACGGCGAATCGCGGCTTGATGACCCCGCAGTCGTTCACGTTGCCGGAGAGGCGGACCTCGTAGGCGCCGCCCCGACCGTCCTCGTGGTAGGTGAACTCCCCCACGTACCCGTGTTCCTTCATGACCCGGAGCACCCGGGCGACGAGCTTGGAGGCCGGCCGGAGCGTGACCGTAGGCTTCCCGCTTCCCTCGGCGTTCTTGATGTTCACGAGGGCGTCGTTCAGAAGGTCGTGGCGCATGGGTTCACCTAGGAGTACTTACGGAAGCCGAGGTCGAAGGCCATCTCGCGGAAGCACTGGCGGCAGAGGTGGATGCCGTAGCGTCGGACGATGCCGCGCTTCCGGCCGCACCGCTTGCATCCCTGCTTGCGCCCGAAGGCCTTCCGGGGCCCGGTCATGCTAGCCCTTCACCTCCACCTCGAAGCGCTTGGTCACGTGGTCCACCGCCTCCCGGGCCGTCGTCCGGTGTCGGTGAGGGATCCGTCGCCGGTGAACCCGCCGCCGGGCCACCCGGTAGCCGGGCCTCCGCAGGGTCACGCTGACGTCCATGCCGAAGAGGCCGATGTCCGGGTCGTACTTCACCCCCTTGAAGTCCGTGTAGTC
>JBHIDH010000005.1:0-58733 GCA_046759985.1 Thermoplasmata archaeon | reverse complement strand
TGGACAGGGTGGAGTTGAGCACCGACGGGACGAGCTGGGTCCGGGCCACGGGCACCACCTCTTGGTCAGGCACAATGACACTAGCCGAGGGGGCGAACACGATCTACGCGAGGGCGACGGACACGGCGGGCAACACGGAGACCGCCACGATTGCCGTCACCGTCGAAATCCCGGGCCTCCAGATTTCGCCGTCAGTGGCGACCGCGGCGGGCATCGCGGCCGTGGCCGCAGCCCTCTCCGTCGCGGGCCTCCTGATCTGGAGGAGAAGGGGAAGAGGCAGGGAGTGACGCCCAGAGGACAGTTGCCGTGAGGGAATCGGCACAACCTCGGAGTAGAAGATCCCCGTTTCAATCGGCAGGGCCCACTCTTACGTTCCGAGGAGCAACACTGCCTGTCCTGAGCCCTGTCTCCGTCTAGACCCCGACCTTTTCGCGGTCGAGGGGCAAGCATTAAAGGGAACGGCCGGCCGTGCGCTGGGGGGAGGAAAGTCATGAAACGAAGCGCCAGGGCACGATGGATCGGCGATCTCCAGGACGGCGGGGGCACGTTCTCGACGGACAGCGGCGTGCTGAAGGGCGTCCCCTACTCCTTCTCCACCCGCTTTCAGGACGATCCAGGAACAAACCCCGAGGAGCTCGTGGCGGCGGCCCATGCGGGCTGCTTCTCCATGGCCCTCGCCAGCGCCCTCGGCAGCGCGGGGTTCTCTCCCGAGAACATCGAGACGACGGCCACCCTGCATTTCGAGAAGACGGAGGCCGGGTGGTCGACGACCTCTATCGACCTCGCCGTCGTCGCGAGGGTGCCGGGGGCGACCAACGAGGCCTTCCAGAAGGCCGCGGAGGGGGCGAAGGAGGGGTGCCCCATCTCCCGCTTGCTGGACACCACGATCACCCTGACCGCGGAGCTCCTCTAGGGCCCGAGGGCAAAGGCAGGAGGCCCCCACCGATGGTCAGCGACGACCTGGAGACGGCGACCCTGGCGGGGGGGTGTTTCTGGTGCCTGCAACCCCTCTTTGAGGCCCTACGTGGCGTCGAGAGCGTCGAGGTCGGGTACGCGGGGGGAACCGTGGCCCATCCCTCGTACCAGGAAGTCTGCACGGGGACGACGGGACACGCAGAGGCCGTCCAGATTCGCTTTGATCCCGCCGTCATTTCCTTCGCGGACCTTCTGCGGATCTTCTTCTCCGTCCACGACCCCACGACGCCCGACAGACAGGGCCCCGACGTGGGTCCGCAGTACCGCTCCGCCTTATTCTTCCACTCCCCAGCGCAGCAGGAAGCCGCGGAACAGGTCATCGAGGAGCTCCATCCGAGTGTCTGGCGGGATCCCATCGTCACGGAGGTTACCCCCTTCGACGCCTTCTACCGGGCGGAGGGGTACCACCAGGACTACTTCATCAAGAATCCCCAGCAGCCTTATTGTCGTGCCATTGTCGCCCCGAAGGTGGCGAAGTTTCGGAAACAGTTCCACGAGAAGCTTCGCACGTCGGCCGGCAACCCTCCTCGCACGACCTAGGCCCCAGCAGGTTCGCGACGGTGGCCGTTCGAGGAACTCCGCGTCTCGCAGGGAGGCCTCGCCCGATCGGGTGACGGGAGTAGCTTGGTAGACGTGGCTAGCGCTTCATCAACCAGGCGATAAGGTAGCCGATGCCACCTAGGAGGGCCCCCAGGGCTGCCACAGCCAGGGCGTAGCCAATGGGGTCGGCAAACGGGGCCGCGATCGCATGAATCCCTCCACCCGTCAGGCCGCCACCGCCAAACTCAGCGGCGACCCCGCCCACGCCTCCCGCGTATCCGACGTACGTGAACATCAAGGCCGCCGCTAGCCCACCGATGGACAGGAGGGCCAAGTGAAGCCAAGCCAGGATGTTCATCGCGCCACCATAGGTCTTCCCCAGAGTCACCTCGATGTGCTGATAGAAGAGCGCCGTGGTCGCGACGGCCACCGTGAGAATCAATAGGCCCACGCCGCCAATAAGCAACCACACGCCGATGCCTCCTGCCGACAGAGCCCGGGAGATCGGTTGTCCCGTGAGCTGCAAGAGGAGGAGCCCACCGAAGACCAAAAGGGTGACCGCACCCAGCAGGATCCCCACCACGACGAAGCGGTTGGCCCATACGCTTACACCCACATTTCCAGCCATGATGCGCACCGTGAGGGGCGAGTGCACAAACTCTCTATTAGGACTTTGTGTATTAGTCGATAGGAGAAGAATATAGGAGGCCGGCTTCCTCTGGCTTCTTGCTCCCATCCTGTTCCTCGGGTTTACCTCACCCAGTTGCTCGCGTCTCCTCCGGAAGGGGTAGCAGGACCGCGATCTGCGGTCCCATCGCGTCATCTCACCCATCCGACGGCTAGCCGCAGAGGTGGTGCCGGACCCAGACCTCGTAGAGGGCATCGCCGTGTCGGACCGTCTCCGGCCCCCATACCCCGAAGACGGCCTCCTGGAGGCACAGGGACGCCCGAAGCCGATCGGCAGCGCGGCGGCTGATCCTGAGGACGCATGGCGTGGCATTCCGATAGTAGAAGGTAGCAGGTACCTCCCGGAGGACGCCCCGATGCGCCCGATCGGCTCGTTCGAGCCCTTCCCGAAGGACCCCGCGCGGCCTCGCCACCTCCCGGGCCTCGCCGGTCCTCTCGCGGGACGCGGGCGGGTGCCGTAGGACATGGAGGGTGATCTGGCTGTTGGGAAACATCCGGGCGCTCATGGTGGGCCTCCCGCGACGGCCGGGGGGGTCGCCGTCTATGTACTTTAAGGGTCAGCATATACAAGTCTTTCTCAAAGACCTTGGACAGGCAGGGTCCTACCTTCTTCCGTGGCCGTGAGGACCCCCGAGGGGGCCGTCGAGGCCCCCAAGACCTTTGAGGACCTCCTGCAGGAGGTTTACAGCCCCGGGAGGTGCACCTTTTGCCTCATCTGCCTCGACGCCTGTTCTCGGGAGGGCTGTGACGCGGCCGCGGTCCACGGAGACCGCTTCCAGTACACGCCGTCCGAGTGCCAGACGGCGGGCATGTGCTATGTCTCGTGTCCGGAGGTGGAGGCGTTGGACCTGGCCCTCGAGACCCGGTACGGCATTCGCGAGGGTCCCCTGGGCCGCGTCCTCCGGGCGACCAGTGTCACATCCTCCGCCTGGGCGCCTCGGCCGGACGACCGGGGAACCCTGCGCTCCCTCCTGACCTACCTCCTCGAGGCCGGGCAGATCGACGCGGCCGTCGTTCCGGCCCCTCCGGGCACGAATCCCACCGGCCACGCCCTCATCCGCCGAGGCGAGTCCGTGGAGGTGCCCCGCGGGGATCCGTTCCGAAAGCCCCAGACCGTGCGCTTCCTGCGCGACCTCTGGCGCTCCGAGGAGGCGTCCCTTCGCCTGGCCCTCGTGAGCACGCCCTGTCAGACCCGGATGGTCCGGAGGATGCAGCTGAACGGGGTCCCGCCGAGTCGGGACGTGGCCCTCATCCTCGGCGAGTTCTGCTACGGGGCCCTCTCCAACGCCCGTTGGAGGCGGGGCTTCTTCGAGAGGGCCGTGAGCCCCCGCGGTCACCTCGTCGAGGCCATCGAGGTCGGCGACGACGTCCGCGTCCGCTACCACGACGGGACGGAGGCCCGGATCGACCTAGACGACCTGTACCTGGCCTTCGACTCCAGCTGCCTCTCCTGCCTCGACTACTCCAACCGCCTCGCCGACCTCTCCGTGGGCCTGGCCGGCTCCCCGGCGGGATTTGAGACGGTGCTGGTGCGGACGGAGGCGGGTCTTCGGGCCCTGGAAGGGGCGACGAATGGGGAATACCTGCTGGACTGGTCCCCCGTCTTCGGGCGCGGAGACGCCGAGGCATTTGAGGGGAAACTCATCGCCGCGGTGGAAGAGAGGGTCCGGTCCAAGGGACAACTCTCCCGGAAGATTGGCCGCCGGGCGGGTCGGCCGCTCCGCTACCGGCCCTAAGGCGAATCCTCCTCAAGGAGCGCGTTCCCGAGGCCCCCCTCGGGCGCCGGGCCCAGGGCCGAGGGGCTCCCGCCGGACCCCAGGGCACGCGGGCCACGAGGCGCAGGCCGCGACGGAGTAGCCGGCAGGCGAGGCACGCCCGATGATACGGCCCTTCCAACTCGCCGCCGGCGAATCGTCCGAAGGAAACCTCCTGGAACAGGGGCTTTCCCAGGCGGACGTTGACCACGTCGTGCAGGCCTTCCATCCACGGGGTTAGGTTCGGGCGGCAACGCGGGCACGGCCATCGGTGGCTCAGGCCGTGGAGGGCGACCCACGTGAAGGCGCCGAGTCGCGCAAGGACTGGCCTGGGGGGCCTCTTCGGACGGCGGGTTCCCTCCATCTCACACCTGGCTCCCGTGAATCGAGAAGAGGATCAGGGCGAATCCGGTCGCCCCAATGAAAGCCTCGGCCGTGTGTGCCGCCATGAGGTCCCACCTGAGGAACTCGAAGAGGACGCCCTCCACGACGGCCCCCAGGGTGAGAAGGGCGAATCCCGCGGTCAGGAGAAGATAGGTGCGCCGGTGGCTCCGAGCCCGGACGGCGAGGCGCAGCCCCCAGAGGGTCACCACGGCCCCCACGGCGACGATGCCGAGGCGCATCGCTACGAGCGCCGGGTAGTCCGTCAACTCCCCTCCCGGGCGTGCCGCAACGCCCACCCCCAGCGCACGTTCAGCCAGATGGCGAATCCGAGGAGGACGCTGAAGTGAACGCCGTCGCTGGCCTCTGCCCAGGCCGGAGGCGCGAGCATCCCGAGGAGCTCTGTGAGAATCCAGGCGGAGAGGAAGGCGGAGAAACCAATCCCGAAGCCCAGCGCCCTCTCCCCGCCGCGGACCTCGCCGCGTCCCCTGCGAAGGAGGAAGAGGGCCAGGGAAAGACCGAGAAGCCCCAAGACCAGCCCTTCGAGCACGGTTTCGAGGACCGTGGCTACACCCCCCTCCGGAGCTGCCAGTAGGCCGCCGCGAACGCCAGAATGAACGCAGCGGAGAGCACCTCCATGCCCAGGACGATCGCCGGGACCGGGACGACCATGTCGGTCAGGTGGAAGGCGGCGTGGATGGCGAGGGCGATGGCGAGGAGCCTGGCGAGCCTGGCGAAGGCCCGGTTCCCCTCGCGCAGTCGCAGGGCAAAGTAGGTGGGAGGGACAGCGGCCACCAGAAGAGCCGCGATGCTGAAGGGCGTCCAGACACTCAGCCGGTCACCCCCCGCGGGCGGAGGAGGACCGCGATGACCACCAGGCCGGCCAGGACGAAGGTGGACTCGACAAGGTGAACGGCGGCGAGATCCCAATCGAGGAGCTCGAAGAGGAGCCCCTCCATGAAGGATCCGAGGGCGATAAGGGCAAACCCGACGGAGAGAAACAGCATGAGGGCCCCGCCGTTCCGCCGATGCGCCAGGTACGCGAGGATGGCGACGGCCGTCCCGAGGAGGAGAACGATCACCTTGGCCGCCACTAGGAGGAGGTGTTCGGCCATCACAGCTCCTCCTGGAAGGAGTGGAAGAGACGGAAAGCCTTCTGGACCGCGTCGAGATTGGGTACCGCCGTGACCACCATCTCGCCCGCGTGGAACTTCAAGCTGACCTCGCGAAACGTCGCCTTGTACATCTGATACTTCTTCCCGTCGGCGGTCAGGACGGTCCGAGCCACCGCCACGAGACCGTCCTTCTCGAGCTCGCGGATCCGCCGGTAGGCCGACGAGCTGGGGAGGCCCTCCTCGCGAATCAGGTCCATGGCCGACCGGGGCCGGTAGCTCGTCGCCGCCAGGATGCGCCTACTCTGGTCATCCGCAAGTGCTCGGAGCAGGGCCTCTTTCAGCCGGCGGTCCTTGATAAGCATGGGAGCTCATTCCCAGCCTTGGGATTCAGCCAGGGGAATCGTCTCCCCCCTTTATAGGATTAGAACGCGCAGTCGTTCCTCATGCGTGAAGAGATGGCAGAAGACTCGGTATGGCGCAGGCCGTGGCTCTGGGTCGCGATTGCCCTCGCGGGCGGGCTGCTCCTCGGCACCCTGATCGGGTTCGTCTCAGCCCCGGCTCCCGCGCCGCAGCGGACCTTCACCGTGGTGGCCTACCATTGGGGTTTCGCCGTGTACGACGAGAACGGCAACGAGGTCCCCCAAATCGAGGTGACCCGCGGTACCGACGTGACCCTCCTCGTCATCTCCGCCGCGAGTCTCGGGCACGAGGTTCACGAAGAGCTGATGGGCCGGACGATCGCGGCGTGGGAGAACAACACCGCGTTCGGGGGGAAGACCGGGCCGGAGCTCATGGCGCTCATGGAGGAAGCCGAGACTGAGGGATTGCTCAACCATGCGATTCGGATTGCCGAGTTCGGCGTCGTCGTCGAGACGGACTACGAAACGCCGGCCCCGGCCCAGGTGACCTTTGTGGCCGATAAGGTGGGATCGTTCGACATCCTGTGCGGCGTCTTCTGCGGCTGGGGCCACGCTTACATGGCCCTAACGGGCGGACTGGTCGTCAGCTAGGCGGGGGAACCCGCCCCTTTCCCTTTTCGCACGCCGCTAAAGGAATTCTCTGATGAGAGCCGCGCCCTGCTCCTCGGACAGCCCGAGCGGCTGCTTCACCAACGGGCCCCTCTTGAGCGCCGGCTCCTCCGCCTCGTAGGTCGGCTTGTCGTCCTCGTAGAAGAGGCCGATGGGGATCCGGTCCCCCCACTCGTGGGCCCGTTCGTAGGCGGCGAACAGGTCCGAGGGGTCGTGTCCGGCCTCCTCCAGCTTGTACACCCGCTCCCGGAAGTAGGGGTACGTGTTCACCTTGTTGTACGTCACGCAGGGGGAGAAGACGTCCACCAGGGCGAAGCCCTCGTGCTTCAGTCCCCCCTCGATAAGGGAGGCCATGTGCTTGGGGTCTCCCGAGAACCCCCGGGAGATGTAGGAAGCCCCGGCGCTGAGGGCGAGGGCGATGGGGTTTACCGGCCATTCGATGGACCCCCACGGGGTGGACTTGGTGACCATGCCCTTCTCGCTCGTGGGGGACGCCTGGCCCGTGGTGAGGCCGTAAATCTCGTTGTTCATCACGATGTAAGTGAGGTCGAAGTTCCGCCGCATCGCGTGGATGAAGTGACCCAGGCCGATCCCGTAGCCGTCCCCGTCGCCCCCCGTCGCGATGACGGTCAGGTCCGGATTGGCGAGCCGGATCCCCGTGGCGACGGGCATGACCCGCCCGTGGATGCCGTGGAAGCCGTAGGACCGGAGGAAGTGGGGGAAGTTGGAGGAACACCCGATGCCGGAGACCACCACCAGGTCCTTGGAATCGAGTTGGGTGGCCTGGACCGCCTTCAGCGTCGCGTTCAAGACCCCGAAGTCCCCGCAGCCCGGGCACCATGTCGGCTTGGTGTCCGACTTGATGACGTGAACCTCAACGGCCACGCAATACCTCCTCGGCCTTCGCCACGATCTCGCGCGGGTAGAAGGGCTCTCCGTCATACTTGCGGAGCGTGTGGCCCAGGGCGACCCCCGTCTCCGCCCGCAGCAGGCGGTGGAACTGGCCCGTGTAGTTGCCCTCGACCATGAGGGTCTCGGAGGCGGCCTCCAGGGCCCTTCGTGCCTCGTCTACGCGGAGGGGCCAGAGGTCGAAGAACTCCAGGGAGTTGGCCGTGATGCCCGTACCCTTCAGGATCTCCAGCGCGTCCCGCACGGCGGCCTGGGTCGATCCCCAGGAGACAATCGTCAGGTCCGCGTCCTCGGGTCCCCACAGCTCCGGGGGGTTCATCTCGTTCAGGGCCGTCTCCAGTTTCCGCATCCGTTTCTCCATCATCCGGGTCCGGGTGTCCACGTGCTCCGGGAGGCCCGCCCGGATGTCACTGATGAGCTCCCCCTTCTCGTCGTGCTCGTCGCTGCCGGCGATGAACATGAGGCCCGCCTGCCCGGGGAACGCGCGGGGGGAGACGCCCGATTCGGTGATCTCGTACCGCCGGTAGTCCTCCCCCCCGTCCTCCGTCACGAGGCCCCGAATGATAGGCACCTGGAAGTCGGGGGGCTCCACCGTCCGCCACATCTCCCCTAGGTAGAGGTCGGTCAGGATGAACACGGGGCACTGGTAGCCCTCGGCCAGGTTGAAGGCGCGCCAGGCGGCCTCGTAGCACTCCTCGGGGTTCCGGGGGGCCAGGATGATGCGGGGGAAGTCGCCCTGGGAGGCGCCGAAGACCATCTGGAGGTCTCCCTGTTCCGTCTTCGTGGGCAGCCCGGTGGAGGGGCCAGCCCGCTGGGCCTCCACGATGACCGCCGGGGTCTCCGTCATGCCAGCCAGGCCCGTGGCCTCCACCATGAGGGCGTAGCCACCCCCCGAGGTGGCGGTCATGGCCCGCGCCCCGGCGAAGTTGGCGCCGATGATCAGGTTCATGGCCGCCAGTTCGTCCTCCGTCTGCTTCACCACCACCCCGTAGTCCTCCGCATGGGCCGCCATCCAGTGCATGATCGAGGAGGCCGGCGTCATCGGGTACTGAGCGACGAGCTTGACCCCGCCCGCCAGGGCGCCGAGGCAGAGGGACTGGTTGCCGGACATGAGGGGTCGTCCCTCCCCCTTCGGCCGAAGGCCGAAATCGAAGGGCTCGTAGTGCTCTCGGGCGTGCGCGAAGGCCCGCTCGGCCACGGTCTCGTTGAGCTTGACGATCTCCTCTCCCTTCCGCCCGAACATCTTTCCGAGGCTCCCGGCGAGGACCTCGAGGTCCAGCCCGAGTGCGTGGATCAGCGCCCCGAGGGTGGCGACGTTCTGCATGAGGGGCTTCCCGCTCACGTCCATGGAGATGGCCTGGGCGGGGACGGGGAGGGCGCGCACGCCTTCGGGGAGGGACCCCTCGTCGAGATCGTGTCGGTCCGGGTCAAAGATCACCCCGCCGGGGGCGGACAGCAGGGGGGCGTGGACATCGAGGGTCTGCTGATCGAGGCCCACGAGGAGTCGGAAGGTGTCCCCCTGCGAATGCCGTTTCTCGTTGGCCGCGCGAATCTGAAACCAGACGTGGCCCCCCCGGATCACCGACTGGTAACTCTCGTAGGTCGTGACGTGGAGGCCGCTCCGGGCGCAGGTGATGGCGTAGATTTCCCCCGTCGAGGTGACCCCGTCCCCGGCGGCACCCCCAATCCGGATTGCGACGTCTCCTTTTGGCATAGCCCACCGACCTTGCCACGCGCCAGCCCCCAGGATAGCCGCCTGTCGGGTAAATACCCTTGGAATACCGTCTGGCCCCGGAACCGCCCGTCTGACTCCCTTCTCGGGTCGTCAAATACATAGGCGGGCATCGCCTAGCGACGGCAGCATCCACGTTAGGGAGAAGAAATGAGCGGCGCCGAGACCTACCGACTCCCCGCCAGTGTGATTCCGGAGAAGTACCGCCTCTCCCTCAGGCCGGACCTCGAGGCGTTCACCTTCGAGGGGGAGGTGGAGATCGAGGTGATGATCAGGGAACCGACTTCGGCGATCGCCATGAACGCCATCGAACTCGAGATTCCCGCCGCGCACGCCGTCCTGCAGGACGGGGCCCTCCTCGAGCCCGAGGAGGTGTCCTTTGACGAAGGGGCGGAGCGGGTCACCCTCGCCTTCGCGGAACCCCTCCCTGCGGGCCCCGCCAAGGTGGTCCTCCGGTTCCGCGGGATCCTGAACGACCAGCTCCGCGGCTTCTATCGGAGCCGGTACGCCAATCCGGACGGGGAGGACCGGTTCATGGCGGTCACCCAGTTTGAGGCTACCGACGCCCGGAGGGCCTTCCCCTGCTGGGACGAGCCGGCGCGCAAGGCCGCCTTCGACCTCACCCTGGTCGTGCCCTCGGAGCTGACGGCCCTGGCCAACACCCCCGTGGTTCGCGAGGAGGACCGGGACGACGGGACGAAGGCCATCCGATTCGCGGAAACCCCCCGGATGTCCACCTACCTCCTGGCCTTCTTCGTCGGCGACCTCGCGGGGGTCGAGGACACGACGGCCGACGGGACCCTGGTCCGCATCTGGACGGTCCGGGGGAAGGAGGAACTCGGTCGTTTCGCCCTGGAGAGCGCCCTTCGCATCCTGGAGTACTTCAACGACTACTTCGGCATCCCCTACCCCCTCCCCAAGCTCGACCACCTGGCCCTCCCCGACTTCGCCGCCGGGGCCATGGAGAACTGGGGGGCGATCACGTACCGGGAGCGCATCCTCCTGTTTGACCCGGAGGCGTCGGCCGCCCTCACCCGGCAGTTCATCGTGGACATCATGGCCCACGAGGTCGCCCACATGTGGTTTGGCGACCTCGTGACCATGGAGTGGTGGGACGACCTGTGGCTCAACGAGAGCTTCGCGTCGTGGATCGGGACGAAGGCGGTGGACGCCCTCCACCCAGAGTGGCAGATGTGGACCCAGTTCCTCTTCCAGGACACGGCGGGGGGCCTGACCCTGGATGGCCTGCGCAACTCCCATCCCATCGAGGTCCCGGTCCACAACCCCGCGGAGATCCGGGAGATCTTCGACGCCATCAGCTACGCGAAGGGCGCCAGCGTCCTGTGGATGCTCGAAGACTTCCTGGGGGAGAAGGTCTTCCGCGAGGGGTTGCGGGCGTACATGACCGCCCACGCGTACGGGAACGCCCGGACGGAGGACCTCTGGGCGGCCCTGGAGCAGGCCTCGGGGGAACCGGTGCGGGCGCTCATGGCGAGCTGGGTGAGGCAGACCGGCTTTCCCCTCGTCGACGTGGAGAGTCGGCGCGATGACGGCGGCCTTCGGGTGCGCCTGACCCAGTCCCGCTTCCTGTACGAACACCTCGAAGGACCGGCGAAGGACGAGACCCTGTGGAAGGTGCCCGTGGCCATCCGCCGCGCCGACGGCACCCGGGCCTCGTTCCTGGCCGAGGAGCGGACGGTGGACCACGCCTTCCCCGCCCGCACCACGGAAGGACCGGACTGGTTCAAGGTGAACGCGGGGCAGACGGGGTTCTATCGCGTCAACTATCCGCCCGAGGAATGGGAGCGAATCTTCGCGGCGATCCGCGACCGCGAGCTCCCCGCCCGGGACCGCCTGGGCGTCCAGAGCGACGCGTACGCCCTCATGCGGGCCGGCTACGTCCCAGCCACCCGCTACCTGTCCCTCACCCAAGCCTACGCCGGCGAGACGGACGCGAGCATCTGGCGGGAACTCTCCGCCAACCTCCGATCCTTCGAGACGCTCATCGCCGCGGAGCCATACCTCCCGGCCTTCCAGACCTACGTGCGGCGACTCTACCGGCCGGTGGCGCAGCGCGTCGGTTGGGAGGCGGGACCCGAAGAGGGGCATCTAGACGCCCTCATGCGAAGCGCCGTCCTCGGACGCCTGGGGGCGGTGGAGGACGCGGCGACGGTTCGGGAGGCCCTGGCCCGATTCGAGGGCTACCTCGCCGACCCGACCTCCCTGGCCCCCGACCTGCGGGAGGTCGTGTACGCCCTCGCCGGACAGGAAGGCGACACGGCGACCTACGAGGCCCTCTGGCGCCTTGAACGGGAGGCCGAGCTGAACGAGGAGAAGCTCAGACTCCTCAACGCGGTGACGCGTCCCAAGACGGCGACGCTGCTCCGGACAAGCCTGGAGCGCGCCCTCCAGGAGGAAGAGGTCCGCATCCAAGACACGGTCAGCGTGGTGGTCGGCGTCGGTACCAACCGGTTCGGGCGGGACCTGGCCTGGGACTTTGTCAAAGAGAACTGGTCGGAGTTCGACCGGCGCTACGGTAAGGGGGGCTTCATGATCGGGAGGCTCGTGGGCATCACGGACGCCTTCACGACGCCCGATCGGGCCGACGAGGTCGACGCCTTCTTCCAGGCCCATCCCGCCCCGGCCGCCAAGCGACGAATCCAGCAGGCCCTGGAGCGCATTCGACTGAACGCGCGATGGTTGGCGAAGAACCGGACGGCCCTGGCCGATTGGCTGCCCGGGGCCTGATGCGCGCGCGGGCTGGCGCCACGGGCCCGTACGCCTTGAGTTTAAAAGGTCGGGTTCCTGTATCCAGGCCGTCCATGGGCCCCTGGCATCATGACGTGAGCCCGATTTCCTTCCCTCCCGGGGGGGAGGAAAGGGGGTGCCGCCTTGCCGATTGAGACCGTCGACATCGAAGCCGAGATCACGTACCTGTCCATCCTCGACGAGAAGGGCAACGTGGACGAGGAGCTGGAGCCCACCATCCCGGAGGAGGACCTCCTCGACCTCTTCAGGACCATGCTCCTCACCCGCGAGTTCGACGCACGCAAGGAGAAGCTGCAACGCCAGGGCCGGATCGGGACCTTCGCCCCCGTGCGAGGCCAAGAGGCCGCCCAGCTGGGGAGCGTCTACGCGCTCCGGAAGACGGACTGGCTGGTGCCCTCCTTCCGAGAGACCGCCGCCTCGATCTGGCGGGGCATGCGTCTGGAGGACGACCTCGTTTACACGGCCGGCTACGAGGAGGGGATCCGATTCTCCAAACAGTCTCGGGACCTCCCCATCGCCATCCCGGTGGCGAGCCAGATTCCCCATGCCGTGGGCATCGCCTGGGGCATCAAGCTGAGGGGAACCGACGACGTGGTCCTCACCTACTTCGGCGACGGCGCCACCAGCGAGGGGGACTTCCACGAGGCGCTGAACTTCGCCCAGGTCTTCGAGCTCCCCGTGGTCTTCCTCTGCCAGAACAACCGGTGGGCCATCAGCGTCCCCCTCCACAAGCAGACCCACTCCCGGACCCTGGCGCAGAAGGGCATCGCCTACGGAATGCGGTCCCTCCAGGTGGACGGCAACGACATCCTGGCCGTCTACCGGGCCACCCGGGAGGCCGTGGAGCGGGCCCGGGAAGGGAAGGGCCCCACCTTCATCGAGGCCCTGACCTACCGCCTGAGCTTCCACACGACGGCCGACGACCCCACCAAGTACCGGCCCGCCGCGGAGGTGAAGGCGTGGGAGAAGCGGGACCCCCTCCCCCGGTTTCAAGAGTACCTCATCCGGCGAGGCCACCTCGACAAGGAGATGGTGAAGAACTGGACCACGGCCGCGGTCATCGAGGTGGACCACGCCGTGGAGCGCTTCGAGAAGCGACTCGGCGGGGACCCGATGGTCATCTTCGACCACCACTACGCCAAGAATCCCCCCTACGTGGAGCGGCAGCGGCGGGAGGTGGAAGACTGGATCCGGAGCCACCCGAAAGAGGACGGGGGGGAGTGAGTGGCCGGCGTGACCATGGTCCAGGCCCTGAATCAGGCGATGCGGGAGGAGATGACACGGGACGAGAACGTCCTCCTCCTGGGCGAGGACGTGGGGGTGGACGGCGGCATCTTTCGGGTGAGTGACGGCCTCATCAACGAGTTCGGCGAGCAGAGGGTCGTGGACACGCCCCTGTCAGAGATCGCCATCGTCGGGACGGCCATCGGTCTCGCCCTCACCGGCTTCCGACCCATCGCGGAACTGCAGTTCAGCGGCTTCTCCTATCAGGCCTTCCACCAGGTCGAGGCCCACGCCTCCCGGTACCGTCGGCGCAGCCGGGGCCGTTACACGGTCCCCCTGGTCATCCGGATGCCCTACGGGGCCGGGGTACGGGCCTTGGAGCACCATTCGGAGAGCCGGGAGACCTACTACGCTCACACCCCGGGCCTGAAGGTGGTGATCCCCCGCTCGCCGCGGAAGGCGTGGGAACTCCTGAAGGCCTCCATCCGCGACCCCGACCCCGTGGTCTTCATGGAACCCAAGGCCCTCTATCGGCGCGGGCGGGAGGAGTTGCCCAAGGACCGCAGGGACGTCCCGCCCCTCAAGGGGGCGGAGGTGATCCAAGAGGGGGAGGACCTTACGGTCATCGCCTACGGCGCCATGCTGTACCGGGCAATGGAGGCCGTGAAGACCCTCGAGGAGGAGGACGTGGTCAACGCCGAGGTCATCGATCTCCAGACCATCGCCCCCCTGGACGGCGACACGATCAACGCCTCCGTCCGGAAGACCGGGCGGGCCGTGGTCATCCATGAGGCACCCCGGACCCTGGGGGTCGGCGCGGAGGTCGCGGCGCGCATCACGGAGGAGTCCTTCCTCAGCCTCGAGGCCCCGGTCCGGCGCATCACTGGGTATGACATTCAGGTTCCCCTGTTCGCCCGCGAACAGCTCTACCTCCCGAGCGAGGAGCGCATCCTGCAGGGCATGCGGGAGACCCTCGCCTTCTGAGGGCGGGGCGGAGATCGGTCGGCCATGCCAAGGACAGAGGACCTCGTCCACGTGAGGGCGGAGGGGAGCCCCCGGGACATCGGGCACGCGCACGGCAGCCAGGCCGGCGACCTGGTTCGACGGAACCTGGAGCTCTACTTCCACCGCTTCGAGACTGAGTGGGGCCTCCCCCGGGAGGAGGTCCTGGCCCGGACGCAACGGTACGAGGACCTCCTAGCCGGGACGGAGGACGGGTACCTTCAAGCCGTCCGTGGGGTCGCGGAGGGCGCCCGGCTCCCCGAGGCGGAGGTCCTCGCCCTCAACCTCCGGTACGAGATCGTCTACAGCGAGTCCGCCCAGCGGGGGATGGACCTGGCAGACGACCGGCTCCCGGGCGGATGCACCTCCCTCGCGTTGCTCCCCCACCGAACGCGGGACGGCCACCTGTTGATGGCCCAGAACTGGGACTGGATTCCCGGCATCGCGGCCCTGGTGGTGAGGTATCGTATCGATTCGGGGCCCACAGTCCTCGCCTTCACGGAGGCGGGTATCGTCGGACCCAAAATCGGCCTGAACTCGGCGGGGTTGGGGCTGCTCATCAACGGCATGCTTTCCGACCAGGACAGCTGGGAGCGGTTCGGGATGCCGTTCCACGTCCGCTGCTGGCGGATTCTGCAGGCGGAGACCCTGGAGGAGGCCGCCCGGGTGGTGACCGACTCCCGGGGATCCTGCTCCGCCAACTTCGTCCTCGGGTGGGCGCGCGGGAACTACGCCCAGGTCCTGGACCTGGAATCCTCCCCCGTAGGGACCGTGCAGCTGGACCCCCATGCGGGGGTGCTCACCCACGCCAACCACTTTCGCGACCCCGACGCCCTGGGCATCTGGCAGCCCCTCATCTACGAGAAGACGTCGACCTTCGAGCGGCAGGAGCGGATCGACGAGCTCCTCCCGCGCGGAGAAGGCAAGGGATTGGCCATCGACGACATCCGGGCGATGCTCCGAGACCACGCGAACGCGCCCAAGTCCCTGTGCCGCCATCCCCTGACCGAGCTGCCGGAGGAGCAGCGGTACCAGACGGTCGTGTCCGCCATTATGGACCTGGACGAGCGGCGGTTTCTCCTCGCCCCGGGCCCTCCGTGCGAGACGGAGTACGAGGAGTTCTCCTTGAACGGCTAGGCCGGACGGGCCATGTCTCACTCGAGGACCACGTAGACGGAGTCGTCCTCCACCTCGACAGGGTACTTCCGCAGGGGTTCCTCCGCCGGCGGGCTGACCGCCTCCCCCGTCTCCACGTCAAACTGCGACAGGTGCAGGGGACACCGGACGTACTCCTCGGTCAGGAAACCCGTGGCGAGTTCGGCATAGGCGTGGGTGCAGATGCCCGCGAGAACGTGCAGCGTGCCGTCCAAGTTGACGAGGATGAGGCGGTGCCCGCCGACCTCGAGACTATGAATGCGGCCCGGCTCGAAGTCACCCATCTTGCCGACGCGTACCCGTTCCGCCATCCTACGCAATCCACTTCTTGTCGATGAGGTCGTACAACCGGGTCCGCGCTTCGGGAAGGTCGACCTGCTCCACGAGGGGGGTCAGGAAGCCCTCCACCAGCATGCGGCGGGCCCGGTCCCGGGGGACCCCGCGGCTCATGAGGTAGAACACCTGGTCCTCATCGAGCTGGGCCACCGAGGCCGCGTGCTTCGCCCGCTGGACGTCGTTCGTCTTGATCTCGAGGCTGGGGATGGCCGTGGACTTGGCCTTGCGGCTGAGGAGCATGGAGTACTGTCCCAGGTAGGAATCCGCGTTCGCGGCCTCCTCCTCGATGGTGATGACCCCCTTCAGGGCGGAGCGGGAACGCTCCTGCATGACGGCCTTGGCGAGGAGATCGCTCGCCGTATCCGTCCCCTGATGGACGACGAAATTCGTGAGATCGAACCGCTCCTGCCCCGTGCCGTAGACGACCTCCACCTGTCGGATCCGGGACCCCTGCCCCGCCAGCAGGCAGTCGGCGCGGGACTTGGTGAGGAAGCCGCCGAAGCCCCCCAGGGCAGGATTGAACCGCCCGTCCCGACCGACGTGGGCCTGCCGGGTGAGGAAGGCGACGACGTGGTCGGCGAACCGGACAATGGCGACGTGACGGAGGCTCGCGCCCTCCTCCAGGACCACCTCCGTGGCGTTCCCGAAGAGGCTCTGGCCTCCGTTGGCTCTGCCGGAGTCCTCCGAGACGAACTCCTCGATTACCGACGCCCGGCTTCCGGCGCCCAGGTGGAGGACGGTCCGGGTATGGAGGGCGGACGAGGGGCGGGAGAAGGACCACTGGAGATGGATAGGCCGCGTGATCTCCACCCGGGGGGGCACCGCCAGGACGAGGGCGGAGGTGAACAGGGCCCGGCTCATCATGCCGAACTTGTCGTCCTTGGGCAGGGCGTCCGGTCGGGCGAGCAGGTCCCGGGCCAGCTTCGGCCGCTCCTTGAGAAGGCTCGAGGCCTCGTTGAGAAAGAAATCCCGGTCCCGGAGCTTCGCCGTGATGCGGACCTCGCGGAGGCGGCCCTCCTGCATGACGGCGGTGGCTGCCTTCGCCCCGCCTCGGTAGACGGGGGTTGCCGCCTTCCCCTGGCCGTCGGCGACGGGGGTGGCCCCGGCGACGTCCACGCCCCGCAGGTCCGTGTGACGGATGAAGAGAGGCAGGGGCTCCACGGGCATGGCCAGAAAGGCCTCGAGGGCCCGGAGGCGGTCCTTCCGGAGCCAGGCGGGCTCCCCCCGCGCCTTGGCGAGCTCGCCCACGTGCTCGGCGGTGGCGTAACCCAGATCAAACTCCATGGAACCCCCGTCCGGGACACGCCGCGGGTCTATCCGACGTCGCCCTCGATCTCCATCTTGATGAGGCGGTTAAACTCGACGGCATACTCCATGGGCAGCTCCTTGGTGAAGATCTCCAGGAAGCCCAGGACGACCATGTTCATCGCCTCGTTCTCCGTGAGCCCCCGGGACATCAGATAGTAGAGAACGTCCTCGCTGATCTTCCCCACCGTCGCCTCGTGGGTGATGGAGGCGTCCTCCTCTTCGATGTCCATGTAGGGGTAGGTGTCCGACCGGGAGACGGCATCGAGCATGAGGGCGTCGCATCGGACGTTGGACTTCACGTTCTTGGCCCCTTTGGCGACGGCCAGGTGGCCCCGGTAGGTCACGCGCCCGCCGTTCTTGGAGACGGACTTGCTCGTGATCCGGGACTGGGTGTCCGACGCGAGGTGGATCGCCTTGGCCCCGGCGTCCTGGTGCTGTCCCTTCCCGGCGAAGGCCACGGAGAGGATCTCGGCCTTGGCCCCCTTGCCCAGGAGGTAGACGGACGGGTACTTCATGGTCAGCTGACTGCCGATGTTCGCGTCCACCCACTCCACGGTGGAGTTCTCGTAGGCGTAGGCGCGCTTGGTGACGAGGTTGTAGACGTTGTCGGACCAGTTCTGCAGGGTGGTGTACCGCACCTTGGCCCCGGGCTTGGCGACGACCTCCACCACGGCGGCGTGCAGGGAGTTGGTGGTGTAGGTCGGGGCCGTGCACCCCTCGATGTAGTGGAATTGGCTGTCCTCCTCGCCGACGATGAGGGTCCGCTCGAACTGCCCCATGTTCTCGGCGTTGATCCGGAAGTAGGCCTGGAGAGGCTGCTCCAGCTTGACCCCCTTGGGGACATGCACGAAGCTCCCGCCGCTCCACACGGCCGTGTTGAGGGCGGCGAACTTGTTGTCCTCCGGCGGAACCAGGGTCCCGCAGTACTCCTCGAAGATCTCGGGATACTCCTTGAGGGCCGCGTCGGTGCCCATGAAGACGACGCCCTTCTCCTCCAGGTGCTTGAGGGTCTTGTGGTAGACCACCTCGGAGTCGTATTGGGCACCCACCCCGGCCAGAAACTTCCGCTCGGCCTCGGGGATACCCAGGCGATCAAAGGTCTCCCGGATCTTGTCGGGAACCTCCTCCCAGCTCCGCTCCTCCTTTTCCGAGGGCTTGAGGTAGTAGCTCATGTCGCCGAAGTTCAGGCGCCTGAGGTCGCCTCCCCAGTTGGGCATGGGCCGCTCGAGGAAGTGGCGGTAACCACGGAGCCGCATCTTGAGCATCCACGCGGGCTCCTTCTTCATGGCGGAGAGGTCGCGCACCATCTTCTCGCTGAGGCCCTTGGGGGCCTTGTAGACGTACTCGATGTCGTCCCGGAACCCGTACTTGCTGTAGTCTCTGTCTACGATCTCCTGCTCCATCGCCAAGCTAAATCACCTCTACACCGGGCTCTTCCTTTATCCACTTGTACCCGAGCTCCTCCAGCTTCTGGGCCAGGTCGCTGCCGCCGGAACGGGCGATCTCGCCGTCCACCAAGACATGGACGAAGTCAGGGGTCACGAAGTCGAGGAGCCTTTGGTAGTGCGTGATGAGGAGGATGCCCACGTCGGGGCCGGCGTAGTCGTCGATGGCCCGCGCCACCGTCTTCAGGGCGTCGATGTCCAGGCCCGAGTCGCTCTCGTCGAGGACGGCAATCCGGGGGGCCAGGACCAGCATCTGGAGGACCTCCGCCCGCTTCTTCTCCCCGCCCGAGAAGCCCTCGTTCAGGTAGCGGCCGCCGAAGCTCGCGTCCAGTTTAAGCAGGTCCATCCGCTCGTCCACGTAGGCGAAGAACTCGGGGACCTCCATCTCCGTCTCGGGGTGCATCCGTTTGTACGCAACGTTCAGGAAGCTCCCCAGCTTGACGCCGGGAACCTCCTGGGGGTACTGGAATCCGAGGAAGAGGCCCAGGCGCGCCCGGTAGTGGGGCAGGAGCCCGAGAATGGACGTGCCGTCAAGGAGGACATCGCCGTCGTAAACCTCGTAGCGGGGATGGCCCATGAGGACATGGGAGAGGGTCGACTTGCCGCTCCCGTTGGGCCCCATCAGGGCGTGGATCTCCCCGGACTTGACGGTGAGGTCCAGACCGTGAAGGATGGCCTCGCCCTCCACGCCTGCGTGGAGGTTTCGGATCTCAAGCACGGACATGGTCGATGACCCCTTGGACAGTTCCTTGACCCCGGCGATACAATAACGGCGTTATTATATAAGCGTAACCGGCTCGCCCTCACCGGCGATAAGGGGTCCGCAACCTTTTATCTTCTGCGCCCTATATCACCCCGTATTGAACCCGCAGAACCTGGGCGGCCGTCAGTGGTGTGAGCACAGCGTCCCCGAGTTTGTCCCCGCACTCCGCGCGGGCATCGCCCACTCCCTCGCCACGGACCACGACATGACCCAGCGGGAAATCGCCGACCGCCTGGGAATCACCCAGGCCGCGGTCAGCCACTACATCACCCTGCGGCGGGGCCGCCGCCCTCATCAGCGGGAATCACGCCTCCAGAAGTACGCGGAGCGGCTCGCGGACCGGATCGCCACCGGCATGTCCGGCCCGAAACTGACCGCGGCCATCTGCGGGGCCTGCACCTCCTACCGGCAGGCGGAGGGCGTCGGTCCCTGCTCCTGCATCCTTGGCGGTGTCTCGAAGCCCAACTTCCTCCTCGCCCTGGGCGACCGGGGCGGCTTTCCGAAGCAACCCTGCGAGACGTTTGTCGTCGAGCGGTTGCTCCCCTTCATCCGCTCGGAGGTCGCGAGGCGGCTCGTCCCGGAGCGAGGGCAGGCTCGTGTGGCTTCCCTCCTAGGGGTGAGCCAGCCCGCCGTAAGCCAATACGTCACCGGGCGGCGAGGCGAGGACCCGATCCTCAGGGGCAATCCCATGGTGGAGGGCCTCCTCGAGGGCCTGGAGGAGAGCCTCGTGGAGGGCCTCCCGGAGCCGGAACGGAAGGCAGTCATCTGTGGGGCCTGCGTCCAGATCCGATCCCGCTTGGCGGGCAACGTCCTGCTGGCCCCCACCGCGTGAGGGCGTCCCGGCCGCGCGTTCTCCCCCTCCCCGGACCCGGTCACCAAACCCTTAAGGTCGGCTCCCGCTTGCTTCCAGGCGGCATGGGACGGAAGGGGAGGGAGATCGTCGGCAACCATGCAGACGAGGTCGTCAAGCGGCCGAATCAGGTCTTGGCCGATGAGTTGGACGACGAGGAGCGCTTGGAAAACCTGCTAGACTGACGCGGTGGGTCGTGTGGGGGCACCCGACGGGAATCCAACAAACTACTTAATTGATAACGCCGTTATTCCGGCCAGGTTTCAGGAGCTTTCATGACCGCCCGATTGGACATCCTAGGCCTCCGCGCCGGGATCGAGGATAAGGAGATCCTGAGAGGCATCACCCTCTCGGTCCGGCAGGGAGAGATCCACGCTCTGATGGGGCCCAACGGGAGCGGGAAGTCCACCCTGGCGTATGTCCTCCTGGGGCATCCGGGGTACCGCGTGCTTGGCGGCCAGGTCCTCCTGGACGGAGAGGATCTGCTGGCCATGGAGACCGACGAGCGCGCCCGCCGTGGCCTCTTCCTGGGCTTCCAGTACCCCACGGACCTCCCCGGGGTCAAGATGACCCGGTTCCTGCGGGACGCCTACCGGTCCCTCCGGCCCACCGAGCCCGAGGGAAAGGCCTTCGACGACCGCGTACGGGAGGAGCTTGAGGCCCTGGGCATGGACGAGTCCTTCCTCCATCGGTACGTGAACCAGGGCTTTTCCGGGGGGGAGAAGAAGCGGGCGGAGGTTCTTCAGCTGGCCCTCCTTCGTCCCCCCCTGGCGGTCATGGACGAGACGGACTCGGGCCTGGACATCGACTCCCTGCAGGTCGTCTCCGATGCCATGAATCGGCTCGCGAAGGCGGGCACGGGGATCCTTCTCATCACCCACTATCAGCGCATCCTCCGGTACATCGTTCCCAAGGAGGTGCACGTCTTGGTCGACGGGCGCATCGCCCGCTCGGGAGGCAAGGGGCTGGCCGCCGAGCTGGAGGAGCGGGGGTACGACTGGTTGCGCGAGGAGGCTTAGCGATGGTAGGGAAGGTCAAGAAAGGCGCACTGGACACGCGAGCCATCCGGAAGGACTTCCCCGGCTTGGACCAGGAGGTTCACGGGAAGAGGCTGGTCTACCTGGACAACGCGGCGACGTCCCAGAAGCCCCAGGCCGTCATCGACAAGATGAACGAGTACCTGGGCTGCTACACGGCCAACGTCCACCGGGCGATTCACGAGCTCGGGGAGCGGGCCACGGAGGAGTACGAGGACGCGCGGGACAAGCTCCGGGCCTTCCTGAACGTCCGATCCCGGGAGGAGGTCGTCTATACCAGCGGGACGACGGAGGCCATCAACGCCGTGGCCTACGGCTGGGGCATGAAGGGGGACCTGCAGGAGGGCGACGAGATCGTCTCCACGGTCATGGAGCACCACTCCAACACAATTCCCTGGTACTTCCTCCAGGACCAGAAGGGCGTCGTCCTCAAGTGGGTCGACATCCACGACGACGGCACCCTGAAGATGGAGCAATACGACGACCTCATCACCCCCAAGACCAAGCTCGTCACCGTCACTCATTGCTCCAACGTCCTGGGGACCATCAACCCCGTGGCCGAGATCGTCAAGCGTGCCCACGAGGTGGGCGCCCTATGCCTCGTCGACGCGGCCCAGTCCGTCCCCCACATGCCCGTGGACGCCCAGGCTCTCGATTGCGACTTCCTGACGGTCTCGGGGCACAAGATGCTGGGACCCACGGGCATCGGCGCCCTCTACGGGAGGGAGGATGTCCTGGCCGAGATGGAGCCCTTCCTGGGGGGCGGGGAGATGATCCGGGAGGTCCACCTGGGATGGGCCCGCTGGAACGACCTGCCGTGGAAGTTCGAGGCGGGGACGCCCAACATCGTGGGGGCCATCGGACTGGGGGCCGCGGTGGACTACCTGGAGGGGCTGGACATGCACCTGGTCCGCGAGCACGAGAAGGCCCTCACGGCCTACGCCCTGGAACGGCTAGGGACCGTCGAGGGGCTGCGGGTCTTCGGCCCGACGGACGTGGCCCACCGGGCCGGGGTCGTGTCCTTTCTGCTGGAGAGGGTCCACGCCCACGACATCGCCTCCATCCTGGACGCGGAGGGGATCGCCGTCCGGGCGGGCCACCACTGCGCCCAGCCCCTGATGAATCGGCTGGAGGTACCCGCGACCTCTCGGGCGAGCTTCTACGTCTACAACACCAAGGAAGAGGCCGACCGCCTCGCCGAGGCGCTCGAGAAGGTCAAGGAGGTCTTCCGCCTGTGAGCTACGAGATGTACCAGGAGGCCATCCTGGACCACTACCAGAACCCGCGGAACAAAGGGGACCTGGAGGAGGCCGACATCGAGGCCCGGGAGGACAACCCCCTGTGCGGCGACGAGATCGCCCTCTACCTCAAGCTCAACGACGATCGCGTCGTGGAGGACGTGAAGTTCCAGGGGCAGGGGTGCGCCATCAGCCAGGCCTCCGCCTCCATGCTCACCGTCAAGCTCAAGGGGAAGCCCTTGGAGGAGGTCCTCCAGATCGACGAGGACGCCGTCCTGCAGACCCTGGGCATCCCCATCAGCCACGCGCGCCTCAAGTGCGCCCTCCTCTCCCTGAGTGCCCTTCGCATCGGGCTCGAGGCCTACCAAGGGGACGGCCCGTAGATGCAGCGTAGCGTGGCGGGCTCCCTAGGCCGGAGGCTCGCGGAGGCCCCGCTGGCCGCCTTGATCGGAAACACCCCCCTCATCCGTCTTGACCCCGACGCGTGGGATCTGGGGCGCGTGACCCTCCATGCGAAGGCGGAATGGTTCAATCCGGGGGGTAGCGTCAAGGACCGGCCCGCCCTGTGGATGATTCGGGACGCCCTCCAGCGGGATGGGCTGCGCCCCGGGGTGACCCTGCTGGACGCGACGTCGGGGAACACGGGCATCGCCCTCGCCATGCTGGGCGCCGCGCTGCACGTCCCCACCAAGCTCGTGCTCCCCGCCAACGCGAGCCGGGCGCGGCAGACCATGATGCGCTCCTTCGGCGCGGAACTCGTCCTGACGGACCCCCTGGCGGGAACCGACGGGGCGCAGCGGGTCGCCCGTCGCATCCGGACCGCCGATCCCGACGCGTATTTCTACGTGGACCAATACAACAACCCCGCGAACTGGACCGCCCACTACGAGAGCACGGGGACCGAGATCCTGGACCAGACGGGGGGACGGCTGACCCACTTCGTCGCGGGGGTGGGCACGGGGGGGACCCTGGTGGGCACGGCACGGCGCCTCAAGGAGCACGACGCCTCCGTCCAGGTCGTGGGGGTCCAGCCCGCCGAGCCCCTGCACGGCATCGAGGGGTTGAAGCACATGGAGACCTCCCTGAAGCCGGGGGTCTTCGACCCTACCCTCCAGGACGCCACGATCTTCGTGGAGACGGAGGAGGCGCAGCGCTATACCCGCCTCCTCGCCCGGCGGGAGGGCCTCCTCGTGGGCACTTCCTCCGGAGCGGCCCTGGCCGCCTCGCTTCGGGTCGCGGAGGGGCTCCGGGAGGGCGCCGTGGTCACCGTGTTCCCCGACGCGGGAGAGCGCTACCTGAGCGAACGCTACTGGGAGGAGGGATAGGTGATCGAACTTCCCGTAACCATGCTCAAGGACCTCCGCCAGCATGCCCTCCAGGGTTACCCCTCGGAGGTGTGTGGCCTGCTTCTCGGCCTCGACGGGGAGGTCCGGAGGGTCATCGCGATCCGGCGGGCCACGAACCTCCGGGCCGCAGCCACCCGGGATCGGTACGAGATCGATCCCCAGGTCATCGTAGACGGGGACCGCGAGGCCCGGGACCGTGGCCTCGCCATCCTGGGCTTTTACCACTCCCACCCCGACCATCCCGCCGCCCCCTCTCGCCACGACACGGAGCGCGCGTGGCCCTGGTACACCTACCTGATTCTGGCCACCACGGCCGAAGGGGTCGAGGAGGCGACCGCCTGGCGACGGGATGAGGAGGGGATGGTGGAGGAGCCCCTGAGGTTTATTAGTCGGGGAAAGGTAGGAGGAACGCAGCATGGGTAAGCCTACCGTGACCGTCCGGATCCCCACGCCGTTGCGGCAGTATGTGGAAGACCGCGACAGCCTGGATGTGGAGGGTGGGACCGTCCAGGAACTCCTGGACGGCCTCATCGAACGGTACAGACCCCTGAAGCGTTACCTCCTGGGGGACGACGGCAAGCTCCGTAACTTCGTGAACGTCTACGTCAACGACCAGGACATCCGGTACCTGGAGCGGGAGGCCACCTCCGTGGCCAAGGGGGACACCGTCATCATCGTCCCCAGCGTCGCCGGGGGCGTCTTCCCCAACGTGACCCTGGGCCCCCGCCCTTCGGTCCCCCTGGGCCTGAGTCAGGAAGAGATCAAGCGGTACAGCCGGCACCTCATCCTCCCGGAGGTGGGCCTGGAGGGACAGGAGAAGCTTCGTCGTTCCAGCGCGCTGATCGTGGGGGTCGGGGGGCTGGGGGCCCCCCTGGGGATGTACCTCACCGCCGCGGGCATCGGGCGCCTCGGCCTGGTGGATTTCGACGCCGTGGAGGAGAGCAATCTTCAGCGTCAGGTCCTCTTCGACACGAACGACCTGACGCGCCCGAAATTGAAGGCGGCCCAGGACAGGCTGGAGGCCCTCAACCCGGGCGTCCAGGTGGACACCCACGAGGTTCGGCTGACCAGCGACAACGCCCTGGAGATCCTCGGAGACTACGACGTCATCATCGATGGGACAGACAATTTCCCGACCCGGTACCTGGTCAACGACGCCAGCGTCCTCCTGGGGAAGCCCAACGTCTACGGGAGCATCTTCCGCTTCGAGGGCCAGGTCTCCGTCTTTGACGCCGCCAAGGGCCCCTGCTACCGCTGTCTCTACCGGGAGCCCCCGCCGCCGGGCCTCGTACCGAGCTGCGCGGAGGGAGGGGTCCTGGGCGTCCTGCCCGGGGTGGTGGGTAGCCTGCAGGCCGTGGAGGCACTCAAGGTGCTCCTCGGCAAGGGGGACACCCTGGTCGGCCGCCTCCTCCTCTTCGACGCGATGAGGATGAGCTTCCGCGAGCTGAGGCTCCGGAAGGACCCGGCCTGCCCGGTCTGCGGGGAGAACCCCACCGTCACGGAGCTCATCGACTACGAGGCCTTCTGTGGCGTCACGGAGGAGAACGCCCTCCCCAGCGAGTTCCAGTTGGACGTGGGGGAGGCGGCCGAGATGGTCGAGAGCGGGAACGCGATGCTCCTGGACGTCCGGGAGCCGGTTGAATGGCAGATCGCCCACATCGAGGGGGCCCGGCTCATGCCCGTGGGCGAGGTCCCTTACAAGGTCGGGGAGCTCAGCACGGCGGACAACATCATCGTCCACTGTCACACCGGGGCCCGAAGTGCCCACATCACCCAGTTTCTCCGGGAGCTCGGGTTCACCCGCGTCTGGAACATGGCGGGGGGCATTGACGCTTGGGCGCGGAAGGTCGATCCGGACCTCCCCCGCTACTGAGCGCATCGGGTAGGGAGCCTTCGCCGGAGGCCGACCGTGGTCAAGCGGGTCCTCTTCATCTGCGTGGGCAACAGCTTCCGGAGCCAGATGGCGGAAGGGTTTGCCCGCCATCACGCCGCGAGGGGGGTCCTCGTCCGGAGCGGGGGGGTGACCCCCGCGTCGGCGGTAAGCCCCGTGGCCGTACGCCTGATGGGGGAGAGGGACATCGACATCTCCCGCCACGTCCCGAAGGAGGTGGACATGGCCTTCGCCAGCCAGGCGGCCCGGATCGTCACCATGGGGTGCCGCCCGGAGGAGGCATGCCCGGCAGAGGTCCTGGACCGGGCGGAGGAGTGGTCCCTGCCCGATCCGGGCGGCATGGGGGAGGACGACGCCCGGAGACTCCGCGACGAGATCGAGCGCCGGGTGCAGGCCCTTTTGGACGAGCTTTAAGGACGGTCCGGAAGCAACCTTTATTCCGCCGAGGGGCGTTGGTCACCCGGGGGCGAGTCGATGGCTTCGGAGAAGGTCGCGCACCTCGTGGGACTGTGCAAGGACTTCGTTTTCGCCATGCTTCGGACGGAGGAGGCCGTCGCCCGCATGGACGAGGACCTCACCAAGGACGAGATGAAGGAGGCACTGGGGGAGGTTCTCACCTGGATTCAGGAGACGGACGAGATCCCCGAGAACTCGTTCACCCGGGAGCTCGCCCGCGAGATCATCGGACAGCTGTCGAGCGTCGTAGCCTTGAAGGACTACGAGGGGTCAGCCGACCGCTACATCGCCTAGGGACGCGTCCATGGCCGGCGTACTCCTCCTGGACCCGTCTCTCGCCGGCATCAGCGGAAACATGCTCCTGGGCTGCCTGCTCGACCTCGGGGCGAACCGGGAACCGCTGGACGAGCTGGCCCGCGCGGTGTCCCGGGAATCCGGGAAACGGGTTGCCCTCGAGACGAAGCGCGTCCGCCGGGCGGGCTTCGACGTCCGGTGGGCGGATTGGAGCCTTCCCTCGGAGGCGGACGAGAAGACGGGCGCCGACTTCCTCGCCACCCTCCGGGAGACCGGCGCGGGCCTCCCTCTGACCGACCAGGCCCGGGAAATCGCCCTCCGGGCCGGCAGCATCCTGGTGGAGGGGGAGGGCGCGGTTCACGGGGAGGAGGGGGAGGAGGCCCGCCTCCACGAGCTTGCGTCTCTGGATACCCTCCTCGATCTCCTGGGAACCGCGACGCTCCTCGATGACCTGGACGTCCTGGATGGCCAGACCCAGATCGTCTCCACCCCCGTGGCCGTCGGCAGCGGGTCCGTGGACTCCGAGCACGGGCGCCTCCCCGTTCCTCCCTTTGCGACAGGGGAAATCCTGACGGCGTATGCCATCCCCTTCCACCTGACCCCCACGCCCGGCGAACTGGCGACCCCGACGGGGGTGGCCCTGCTCGCGGCCCTCGCGGACAGCTTCGATCCGACCTTCACGTTCCGGGCCGAGGCCATCGGGTACGGGGCGGGGGGCCGAGACTTGGAGGGGATCCCCAACGTCCTGCGAGCCATCCTGGGCAGGACGGGCCCCCCCGGGGAGGAGGTCATCTCGGTCCTCGAGACCAACCTCGACGACGTGACGGGCGAGGTCCTGGGCCACCTGGCCCAACGCCTGACCGAGGCAGGGGTCCTGGACTTTCACCTGGTGCCCACGCTGACGAAGAAGAACCGGCCCGGTCACCTCCTGCAGGTCTTGAGCCCACCGGGGCGGGAGGATCGGATCGTCGGCCTGATTCAGAGGGAGACCGGGACCCTGGGGGTCCGGGTGAATCGGACACAGCGTCGGATGGTCCTGGAGCGGGCGATCAGAACCCTCGCGGTCCCCGCCCTCGAGGGGGCGAAGATCCGGTTCAAGGTCGCCCGGGACGCCCGGGGGGAGGTCCTGAGCGTCAAACCGGAGTTCGAGGACGTGCGCGAGGCCGCGGAATCCCTCGGCATTCCCCTCCGCGACGCGACGCAGCGGGCCGAGGAGGCGGGGGCCCGACTCAAGAGAAAAGGTTGAAGTCCCTGCGGGGCGTGGTTTTTCCACCATGGAGCCCGTGGCCTGCCCGACCATTAAGAGGAAGGATCTGGCCATCTTCCTCCAGAGGCTCGATCCCCTCCCGGACCCCAAGGCAGGACTGGAGCAGTACCCCGTCCCGGCGGAGATCGCCGCCGAAGTCCTCTTTCGCGCCTACGGTCACCGAGACGTGTGGCGTCAACGGGTGGCCGACCTGGGGTGCGGGAACGGCGTCTTGGCCCTCGGGGCGGCCCATCTCGACGCCTCCCGGGTGACGGCCGTGGACGTGGACAAGGAGGCTTTGGAGGTCGCGCGCCGCAACGCGGCGCGGTTGGGCCTCACCGTGGCGTTTACGCACCGTGACGTCCGGGACTTCCGCGAGCGGGTGGACACGGTCTTCATGAACCCCCCTTTCGGGGGCCAGAGGAAGCACGCCGACCGGCCCTTCCTCGAGGCAGCGCTTCGGGCGGCCTCCGTGGTGTACACCTTCCACAACGCGAAGACGGGGCCGTACGTCGAACGGGAGGTGGCGCGCCTGGGAGGGGTCGTGCAGGACCGGAGAACGTATAAGTTCCCGCTGCCCCATCTCCAACCCTACCACCGAAAGGGGATCGGCGAGGTCGAGGTCTACCACTATCGCATCGTGAAGGAGGACGCATGAAGGCGAAGGTCGTATTTCCGGGCCAGCGCGTAGCCGTGACGGAGGAGTACATCCCGGGCGAGGGAACATACGAGCTGGAAGGGGACATCTACGCAGCGCAGATGGGGGAGCTGAACCTCGACCCGCAGGAACGTGTGGCCCGCGTGCGTGGCTTCAACCCCCCGCTGGAGCTCAGGGTGGGGGACGTCGTGTTGGCTACCGTGAAGGACAGCCGGCCCAGCATGGTCATCGTCGAGGTCGAGGCCGTGGAGGGGATGGAGCGCGCCGTGACGGGGCAGACGGAGGGAACGATTCATATCTCCAAGATCTCCGACCAGTACACGGAGGACGTAAAGCGCGAGATGCGCATCGGCGACCTCGTTCGAGCCCGGGTGGTCCAGGTGAAGCCCTCCCTGCAGCTCGCCACCAACGAGCCGCCCCTGGGGGTGGTCCGGGGCCTCTGCACACGCGACCGGTGGCCCATGGTGAAACAGGGGCGTCAGCTCTATTGCGAGCGCTGCGAGCGGACCGAGCCCCGGAAAGTGTCCACCGTTTACGACTCCGTTGTGGGCTGGAGAAAGGGTTAAAGCAGGAGCCCACATAGGCCGAAATCGCAGGGGAGTGCCCCATGGTGGAGAGCAGGGACGAGCTTCTGGCAGAGGTCAGACGGCTACGGGAAGAGATCGCCCAGCTTCGGGAGATGGTTGGCGCCTTGTTCGGCGTCGTGTTCGAGGATATGGGGGAGGAAGAGGGGCCGGAGGAGTTTCCCACCCGGGACGACCTGTCGATGTACAACTGATTATGAGGGACCTCCTCGGACTCGCGCGAGAGCAGGAGGCGTGGCGTCTCGGGAGGGCCATCAACCTCATCGCGTCCGAGAACGTCACGAGCCCCCAGGTTCGGGCGCTGCTGGGGAGCGACTTCGGGCACCGTTACAGCCTGCCCTTGCATCGGGAGATTCGCGGGAGCTTTGTGGAGAATGCCTACCGGGGCACCCGGTTTCTCGACGAGATGGAGGCCGGGGGAGAGGCCGTCGCCCGGCGCCTATTCGGGGCGGGGTTCGCCACCCTGAAACCCCTCTCCGGCCACGTGAGCGGGTTCGTGGTCCTCGCCGCCACGTGCCGGCGGGGGGACGCCATCTTGGTCGTTGACCCCAGCGACGGGGGCTACGACGGCTACGGCCCCGAGAACCTCCCAGGTCTCTTGGGACTCCGGGTCGCGTACCTCCCCTTCCGTCGGGATCGCTGGAACCTGCGGGTCGAGGAGGCCACGGCGAAGATCCGAGAAGTGAAACCGCGTCTCGTCATCGTGGGGGCGAGCCTCTTCCTGTTCCCCTACGACCTGCCACCCCTGCGAGAGGCGTGTGACAGGGTCGACGCCAGGTTGGCGTACGACGCCTCCCACGTCCTCGGTCTCATCGCGGGAGACGCCTTCCAGCACCCCTTGGCGGAGGGGGCCGACCTCCTCCTCGGGAGCACGCACAAGAGCCTCTTCGGACCGCAGGGCGGCCTTCTGGCGAGCCGGGAGGCCGAGGGGGAGGCGCTCCAAGAGAATCTGGTCTGGAGGGCCCAAGATAACGCCCACTGGAACCGCGTAGCGGCGCTCGCCCAGGCCCTCGGCGAAGCCGAAGCCTTTGGTGCCGCCTACGCCCAGGCGGTGATCCGAAACGCGCGGCGGCTGGCGGGGGAGCTGGACGCGGGGGGCCTGGCGGTCCGCGCGGCCGACCAGGGATACACAGCCTCCCCGCAGATTCTCCTGGACGGGCCGGCGGTCCAGGAGGCGTTCGACCTGACCCTGAACGACCTCGCGGGCATTCTCGAGAGAAACGACCTCATCGTGGACGCCGTGGGCCGCCTGGGAACGAACGAGGTCACCCGCATGGGGGCCACGGAAGAGGACATGGCGGAGGTCGCGGACTGCATCCTCCGGAGCGCCCGAGGAGAGGACACGCGGAAGGACGTGGCGCGGATTCGGGAGGGCTGGAAGCTGAGCTACGTGTTCGAGGAGAAGGCGTGAGACCCTCCCGGGAGTCCAGGGGCTCCTTTGGCGGGGGGGCTCGCCTTGCCCGTGGGGAAGACCACTTCTCCCTCGATCCCGGAAGCGGGGACGGGATTCCCTGGGAGGACCGGGCGGTCCGCCTCGCCCCGATCGGCCGCGTGTGGCTGACCCCCTGCCTCCTCTCCTTCGAGGCCCGCCCCAAAGCCTCTCGATCTTTCCGGACGGGCGGGCCATCCTCCGGGGGGTCGCCTCGCCCGAAGCGGCTTCGGCCCTTTACCGCCGGTACGTGGGTCCCTAGGCCCGCCAACGGTTATATGGCTCCCCAGCCGTCTTCCCAACGGTGCAGCGGAGCAAGGGGATTCTACTGCTGAGCGGCGGCATCGACAGTCCCGTGGCCGGCCACCTCCTCGCCAGCCAGGGCACCGACATCGCCGCCCTGCATTGCTCCCTGGAGCCCTTTACCGACCGCGCCCCCGAGGAGAAGTCCCGAAGGATTGCCCAGACCCTCGGATTCTCCGCCCTCTACATCGCGCACCTGGGGGACGCCCTGGCCGAGGTTGCCCGCCACGCCCGCCGCCGCTACTACTTCGTTCTCTCCAAGCGCTTCATGTTCCGGGTGGCCGAGGCGCTGGCGCAACGGGAGGGGGCGAACTCCCTCATCACGGGAGAGAGCCTCGGCCAGGTGTCCAGTCAGACTCTCTGGAACCTCCGGGCCATCGAGGCCGCCGTCGAACTCCCCGTCCTGCGGCCCCTCATCGGCTGGGACAAGGTCGAAATCGTGCGTGAGGCCGAGCGCATCGGGACTTACCCTATCTCCGTGGGGCCCGAGGTGTGCGACGTGCTGGGACCGGCCCATCCCACGACCCGGGCCAAGCTGCAGGTCGTGGAAGCCGAGGAGGGGAGGCTGCCCTACGAGGCGCTCCTCAAGGGGTCGCTGGCGACCCTGGAGAGGGTTCCGCTGGTCGCGGCCTCGGCGGCGGAAGCTAAATAGCCGGCCGGCGCTTGAACGGACCGCGCATGAGCTATTTCATGATGCGACCCTGCCGGACCACCGCCGCCTACGTGGCCACCCTCCGGAAGCACCTGGTCCTCAACCTCGCGGAGGCACGAGACGTCCTGGCCCGGGACGGCTACCGCATTACGGATTGCGGGGTGCTCCTCCTGATCCACGACGCGCCCGAGAGGACCCTCTACAAGACGGGCCGCATCCTGGTCAAGGGGGGCGAGGAGCCTGACGCGCGACGGGCCGTGGAGGAAATCTACGACCGGCTGGAAATCACGGAGCGGCTCGCCGCGTAGCTCGCTCGGGGGACCCCGTGAAGCTCGTTCTCGACACATCGGCCATCCTCTCCGGCATGGACTTCGCGGGGGAGGTCTACGTCCCCTCCAGCGTGTTGCGGGAGGCGCGGAAAGGGGGCCTCGACCCCCGCCTCGAGGCTGTCCTGGAGACGAAGAGCCGGATCTTCGAGCCTCGCGATGTGGACCTGCGGCGGGTGTCCCGGGTGTCCCAGGAGACGGGGGACGACGCCAGCCTGTCGCGGACAGACCAGGAAGTCCTCGCCCTAGCCCTGCAGCTGGGCGCCGCCGTGGTGACCGACGACTATGCCATTCAGAACGTGGCCGACCGATTGGGCCTCCGCTATCGCCCGGCCCTGCTCCCCGGCATCCGTCGGCAGGAGGGTTGGTCCTTCCGGTGTCGGGGTTGCGGGCGACACTGGCCTCGAGCCCTCGACGCGTGCCCCGTATGCGGGGCCGAGATCCGCCGGTTCCGCGCCCGGGCCTAACGGCCGAACCGTCGCCGCCGCATCTGAAAGGAGCGGATTGCCCGGAGAAAATCGATCTTGCGGAAGCCGGGCCAATAGACGTCGACGAAGTACAGTTCGCTGTACGCGAGCTGCCAGAGGAGGAAATTGCTGACGCGCTCCTCCCCCGAGGTGCGCAGAATCAGGTCGGGGTCGGGCAGGTCGGCCGTGTAGAGCCGGCGGGAGAAGACCCCCTCGTCGATCTCGTCCAGGGAGATGCGTCCCTCCATGGCGTCCTCCACCAGGCGTCGAATCGCGTCGAGGATCTCCTGCCGGCCCCCGTAAGCCACGGCGAGGTTGAAGAGGTAGGCGTCGTAGCCGGCCGTCCGGTCCTCGGCATAGCGGATGGCCTCCTGGACCGCCGGCGGGAGGCGCTCCGTCTGGCCCAGGACGCGGATGCGGATCTTGTTCTCGTGGACCCGCTTGTCGTCGCCGGCCTTCCGGAAGTTCTCGGCGAAGAGGTTCATCAGGTCATCGAGTTCCCCGTCGTCCCGGTTGAGGTTCTCCGTGGAGAAGGCGTAGACGGTGAGGATGCGGATGTCCAGGTCCAAGCACCACTCTAGGACCTCCTCGAGCTTCTCCCGCCCCCGCTCGTGGCCGTCGGTGGAACTCAGGCCCACCTCCTCGGCAAACCGGCGGTTCCCGTCCATGATGATGGCGAGGTGGCGGGGCACGGGGCCTTCCAGGACCTCCCGCAGGAGCTTCTTCTCGTACGCCTGGTAGGCCGCCTCCGAGATGACCCGTGCGATTTCCGCCGCCATGGCCCCGTACGCTCAAGCCAAGAGATGCTCTTTAGGTTTGCTATTTCACGCCGTGACTCTCGCCTGGTTGCAGGACGGTGACCTCGCTGCGGGTCTTCTCCGCCACCGCCGCCCGAAAGGCCTCCGGGTCCTGTTCGATCACGGGGAAGGTGTTGTAGTGCATGGGAACGACCCGCTTGACGCCCAGGAGTTCCGTCGCCTTGGTGGCCTCCCGAAGGCCCATGGTGTAGAAGTCGCCGATGGGGAGCAGCGCCAGCTCCGGCTGATAGAGCTCTCCGATGAGGGCCATGTCGCCGAAGACGCCCGTGTCGCCAGCGTGGTAAACCCTAGCTCCGGAATCGATGACGAAGCCCGCGGGGTTTCCCCCCGCCTCCACCTTTCCGTTCCCCACGAAGCAGGAAGAGTGGAGGGCGTGGGTCATGGTGATCCGCGTGTTCCCCACGGTGGTTGACCCCCCGATGTTCATCCCCACGGCCTCGGCGCCCTGCGCCCCGGCGGCCACCGAGATCTCGTAGATGCCCACCAGGGGAACCCCGAGTCGTGTTGCGATGGCGACGGCGTCCCCGAAGTGATCCCCGTGGGCGTGGGTAACACAGACCAGGTCGCACTCCACCTCCTCGGCGGCGAGGGAAGCGACGGGGTTTCCCGTGAGAAAGGGATCCACGAGGACCCGATCATCCCCCTCCAGCAGAAACGCCGCATGGCCGAGCCAGGTAACCTTCATGCCTCCACCGACTCCCTGCATGTGGGGGCTTGGTCTTTACCCTTTTTCCTCCGGGAAGGGCCGGGGCCCGTCCCGTGTTCTCGGAGACGAAACGGGCCTCCTAACGCTTTAATAAAGTTCCCCCCAATAGGAAACCCTGGAAACAGCGACATGGACCACGAGACCTACCGGAGCCTGTACAAGAGCCTGAACACCCGTCGAGACCTCGAAAGGCTGATCCGGAGGACCTCCCACGACGAGGAGCTCCTCACCGTGATCTACACGCAACGCGTCGTCCGGGAGGCGACGAAGGGATTCTACAAGGTGAAACGACACAGCCGCCGCCTCCGCCATCAGTGGCATCAGGGCATCTCCTTCGTGGAGCTCGCCCGTCGGCGGAACTTCCCGCCCATCCTCCTGGCCCTCCTTGTTCTCGGGGAGGAGGGGATCTCCCGCAAGCGCTTCTGGAAGATGGTCAAGGACGTGAACAGCGTGGGGGACGCGCGGCTCCGGAGAGACCTGCGTGAGGCGAACGAGGAGGATCTGATCTACTCGCCCGCGGGCACCGAACGGCAATACCAGCGCGGGGCCTGGGGCGAGGGACGGCTCTGGGAATGGCTGGATGCGCAGGGCATCCCCTTCCGGAAGGAGGCCGAACTCCGGAACCGGTACGAGAAGACGCCCGATGCCCTCCTGCAGAACCCCCTGGAGCTCGACGGCCGGCGTATCCAGTGGATCGAGAGCAAGGCCAGCTTCGGTGACCCCTACGAGGTCAGGCGCCACATCCGCCGACAGCTCAGCCCCTACGTCGACCTCTTCGGCGAGGGCATGGTGGTCTACTGGTTCGGGTTCGTCGAGGATGTGGAACTTCGGATTCCCGACGGCGTCCTCATCACGGACGACCGCCCCTTCTCGTGAGGGGCCGCCTCCCTGCTGCCATAGGCCTCCGTTTTCGTCCTGGATCCGCGCTGGCCAATCCTCATATACGCGGTCTCACATGGATGAGACCTTGGCAGAGGAAGAGGGCGAGTACATTCGCAGTCGCCTCCCCAAGAAAGGGAAAGGGGAGATGTTTGGGATCGCGGATCAGCTCCTGGGCGCCTCGCACATCAAGGTGGCGTGCGCCGACGGCATATCGCGCCTCTCCCGCATCCCAGGCAAGTTGCGGAAGCGGATGTGGATCCGGGAGGGCGACCTGGTCATCGTGAAGCCCTGGGACTTCCAGCCTGAGAAGGCCGACATCGTCTTCCGCTACCTGAAGACGGAGGCCACCTACCTCAGCCGGAAGGGCGTGATTCCCGAGAGCGTGGACATCTTCTAACGGATGGCGGTCGGAGAATGGAGGAGGGCGCGCTCCGGCTCCTCGAGGCCCAGGTGGAGTCATGGCGACGGCGCGTCAAGGATGAGGACGAGCGGAAGACCTACGACGAGGTCTTCGACCACGCGACCCTCTTCGTCCTCCAGCGACTCATCAGCAACGGGACCATCGACACCCTGGACTACCCCGTGGCCACGGGAAAGGAAGGGAACGTCTTCCGTGCGACAAGTCGTGCGGGCGGCCGGGCGGTCAAGATCTACCGGGTCTCCACCTCCACCTTCCGGTCCCTGTCCCGGTACATCCGGGGAGACCCACGGTTCCTTCGCGTCGGCGGGAGCCGGCGGAAGCTCATCTTCGCCTGGGCGACCAAGGAATTCAAGAACCTCACGCGGATGCGGCGGTACCGCCTTCGGGTCCCTCGTCCCTATGTGGTGCGCGACAATGTTCTGGTGATGGGCTACCTGGGGAGCAAGACCCGCCCCGCCCCCGAGCTGCGCCACGTCCGGGTGGACGACCCCCAGCGCCTCCTCCACCTCCTCCTCCTGGACCTGCGGCGGATGCACCAAGCCGGCCTGGTTCACGGGGACCTAAGCGAGTTCAACCTCCTCTTCTGGCGCGGCCTCCCCTACATCATCGACGTGGGCCAGGCGGTTCCGCTGGGGCACCCGCGGGCCGAGGAATGGTTCCGGCGGGACATGAAAAACCTGGCGCGCTACCTTCGCAGCCTGGACCTCGACATCACCGCCGAGGAGTTGGGGCGGCAGGTTCGAGAGGCCTAGATGCTCTACGCGCGGATTCCCATGGATCGGCTCGGGGTCCTGATCGGGCCCGAGGGCAGGACGAAGAAGACCCTCGAGAAGATGACGGGGGTCCGCCTGGAGGTCGATTCCAAGACCGGGGAGGTCACCATCGACGAGTCGGGGAGCGAGGACCCCTCCCTGGGCCTCCGGGTCAAGGACGTCGTCAGGGCCATCGCCCGCGGTTTCTCGGAGGAGCGGGCCCTGAGACTCCTCGAGGACGAAACCTACTTGCGCATCTTCTCCGTGAAAGACTACGCCAGCAAGCGGCCCCGCCGGTTGCAGCTCAAGGGGCGGGTCATCGGGGCCCACGGGCGGACCCGGACCCTCATCGAAGAGCTCACGGGGGCCTACGTCTCCGTCTACGGCCTCACCGTGTCCGTCATCGGTCCGCCCCTCCCCCTCGACGTGGCGTGCCGGGCGGTGGAGATGCTCCTCCGAGGCAGCGAACACGCGGCGGTGTACCGGTATCTCGAGGGCATGCGGCCGGCCCTTCGGGCCGAGGAGCGGGGCGTCTAGCCCCGTCCAAGCCTTTTTTACGCTCCCTCTCCATCGGGGCCCCGGCCCGGAATGGCCATGCGGAGGTTTGTGTTCAGCTTCCCGGAGGGCGTCGGTCTGGACAAGGCGACCCTCGGGGGCAAGGGGTACGGCCTGGCGGAGATGACCGGCCTCGGCCTTCCGGTGCCCCCCGGCTTCACCATCACGACGGAGGCGTGCCGGGCCTACCTGGCCTCGCAGGCCCTCCCGCCGGGGCTGCAGGACGAGGTGAAGGAGCACCTCCGGGCCCTCGAGGGAGAGGTGGGCCGGCGCTTTGGGGACCCGGAGAACCCTCTCCTCGTCTCGGTCCGCTCCGGGGCCGCGATCTCCATGCCGGGGATGATGGACACCGTCCTCAACCTGGGGTTGAACGACGAGACGGTGGAGGGACTGGCTCGCCAGACGGGGGACCGAGCCTTTGCCCTCAACAGCTACCGCCGCCTCCTCTCCATGTTCGGGGACACCGTCGTGGGGCTCCACCGATCCCTCTTCGAGGAGCACCTGGAGAGGGCGAAGGCCGCGGCGGGGGTCGAGGACGACACCGAGCTGGATGCCGAGGCCTGGCAGGCGGTCATCGAAGCGTACCAGGGGGTCTTCGCCACCCACAAGAAGCCGTTCCCCCAGGATCCCTACGCGCAGCTCTGGGAGGCCATCGCCGCGGTCTTCCGGTCGTGGAACAGCGAGCGCGCGGTGAAATACCGGGCCGTCAGCGGCATCGCGGAGGACCTGGGGACCGCCGTGACCGTGCAAGTCATGGTCTTCGGCAACCGGGGGGAGGACAGCGGGACGGGAGTCGCCTTCACCCGGGACCCGGCCACTGGGAGGCGGGAGCTGTACGGGGAGTACCTTCTCAACGCCCAGGGCGAGGACGTAGTCGCCGGCATTCGAACCCCGCAGCCCATCCAACGCCTCCAGGAAGACATGCCCTCCCTCTACGCCGAGCTTTCCGAGATGGCCGAGAGGTTGGAGGGCCACTTCAAGGACGTCCAGGACATCGAGTTCACCATCGAGGAGGGCCACCTCTACCTGCTCCAGACCCGCTCGGGCCAGCGCACGGCGGGGGCGGCCGTGAGGGTGGCCGTGGATATGGCCCGGGAAGGCCTCATCTCCCGGGAGGAGGCCGTCCGTCGGGTGCGACCCGAGCAGGTCGAGCAACTCCTGCACCCCCAGATCGACCCCGCGGCCGCGGTGGACGTGCTCGCGACGGGTCTGAACGCCTCCCCGGGCGCCGCCGTGGGGTCCGTCGTGTTCGACCCGACGGAGGCAGAGGAGGCCGCCGCCGCGGGGAACCCGGTCATCCTCGTCCGTCTGGAGACGACGCCCGACGACATCCATGGCATCGTGGCCGCCCAGGGCGTCCTCACGGGGCGGGGGGGCCGGACCTCCCATGCGGCCATCGTCACACGGGGCATGGGCAAGCCGTGTGTGGCGGGGTGCGAGGCCCTGCAAATCGACTACGGGGCCCGGACCTTCGCCGTGGGAGATCGGGTGGTCCGGCAAGGGGACCTCCTCACCCTCGACGGCACGACGGGGCGGGTGGTCCTCGGCGAGGCCCCCCTCGTGGAGCCGGAGATGACCGAGGAGTTCCGAAACCTGCTGGAGATGGCCGACGGCCTTCGGCGCCTCGGGGTGCGCGCCAACGCCGATACCCCCGAGGACACGGCCCGAGCCCGGGATCTCGGGGCCGAGGGCGTGGGCCTCTGCCGGACGGAACACATGTTCATGGCGGCCGGCCGGCTGCCGGTCATGCAGGAGATGATTCTGGCCTCCAACCGCGACGAGCGGCTTCGGGCCCTCGACCGGCTGCTGCCCCTCCAACGGAGCGACTTCGTGGCGATCTTCAAGGAGATGGAGGGCCGCCCCGTCACGATTCGACTCCTGGACCCGCCCCTCCACGAGTTCCTCCCGAACTTCGAGGACCTGCTGGTCGAGGTCACGGAACTCCGCCATGAGAGGGGCAGGGCAAAGCAGCTTCGCGCCAAGGAGGCGCTCCTCCGGCGGGTGGCCGCCCTCCGCGAGGTCAATCCCATGCTCGGGCTTCGGGGCTGTCGTCTCGGCCTCCTCTTTCCGGAGATCAACGAGATGCAGGTGCGAGCCATCATGGAGGCAGCCTGCGAGCTGGTGGAAGCGGGGCACGAGGTCCTCCCCGAAATCATGATTCCCCTCGTGGGCCATCGGAACGAGCTGGCCCGCGTGAAGGAGGTGCTGGTGCGGGTCGCCCGGGAAGTCATGGAAGAGCGGGGGGTTCAGGTCCCTTACGCCTTCGGGACCATGATTGAGGTCCCGCGGGGTGCCCTGGTGGCCGACGAGATCGCCAAGGATGCAGAGTTCTTCTCCTTTGGGACCAACGACCTCACCCAGACCACGTACGGATTCAGCCGGGACGACGCCGAGGGGAAGTTCCTGGCCCGCTACCTAGAGGAGAAGATCCTGGAGGAGAACCCCTTCGAGGTCCTGGACGCGAAGGGGGTGGGGGAGCTCATGCGGGTGGCGGTGGAAAGAGGGCGGGGAACCCGTCCGGACCTGAAGGTGGGCATCTGCGGGGAGCATGGCGGCGAACCGCAGAGCATCGCCCTCTGCCATCGCCTTGGCCTGGACTACGTGTCGTGCTCCCCCTTCCGCGTCCCCGTGGCGCGGCTCGCCGCGGCCCACGCCGCACTGGAGGAGGGCGAGAGGGCGTGATCGACATCGTCGCCCAGACGGTGCCCCTGGCGGTGCCCCACATTCTGGTCCTCGTCTTCTTCGCCTTCCTCCCGCCGATCATCTTCGTCATCTGGTTCCGGAATTCGGAGCGGTACGAGCGGGAGCCCTGGGGCCAGGTGTTGCGGGCCTTCCTCTGGGGCGCCTTCGTCGGCGTCATCATCGCCATCATCCTGAGCCTCGTCCTGGCCTCCATCCTCCTGGGTGCAGCGACCCTTCTACTGCGGCATGTCCACGTGGGCCTCGTCGAGGCCCTGGACGCTCAGATCAACCTCGGCTTCCTGGTCCTCCTGGTCGTCGTGGCCCCCCTCGCGGAGGAGTTCGCGAAGGGGCTGGGGGTCCTCCGCGTCCAGCGGGAGATCAACGAGATCGAGGACGGCGTGGTCTACGGCGCCTCCGCCGGGCTCGGGTTCGCCGCGACGGAGAACCTGCTCTATGGGGCCCTCGCCTTTGCCGCGGGGGGGTTGGGGGCCTCCCTGGTTCTCATCGGCGTGCGGAGTTTCTCCTCCGCATTCCTCCACGCCTCCGCCACGGGGGCCTTCGGATATGGGGTCGCCGTGGCTAGGCTGGTTCCCGGGAAGTCCCTCCTGCCCTACTATCTCCTCGCCGTCCTCATGCACGCAATCTACAACTTCTTCGCCGGCCTGGGCGAGTTCTTCGTTCGGGACATCGGCGAGGTGGCGGCCATCTTCGGGCTCGTCGTCGCGGCGGTGTTGGCCATCCTTGCCATCAACCTCACCCGTTCCGCCGTCGCCCGCTACGACCGCCCCAGCCAGCCGCCCGCCTAGGGGGTCCCATGGGTTGGGTTGAGGGCCCGGATGGGAGGATCCGGGTCGGCAAGATCCTCGGGCTCGTCCGCAACTACCGCGGGCACGCCGAGGAGAGCGGAATGGAAGCACCGGCCGAACCGGTCTACTTCCTGAAACCCGCCACGGCCCTGCTACCCAACGGGGGACGCCTCGCCATCCCCGCGGGCGTCGGCGTCCTGGAGGCGGAGGCGGAGCTTGCCCTCGTGATGGGCGCCACGACCAAGGCCGTTCCGGCCGAGCGGGTCGGCGCCTCGATCCTCGGATACTGCGCCTTCCTGGACATTACGGCCCGAGAACTGCAGCGGCGGGCCGTGGCCGAAGGATTGCCCTGGACGCTGGCCAAGGGGATGGACGGCTTCGCTCCCATCTCCGCCCTTCGCCCCCGGGAGGATGTCGGAGACCCCCACGGCCTGGAGATCCGCCTGGAGGTGAACGGAGAGCTGCGACAACGCGGTTCCACGGCCGAGATGGTTCACCGCATCCCGGACATCGTGGCCGCCATCTCGGCCCGCCTCACCCTGGAACGAGGGGATGTCATCGCCACGGGCACCCCCGCCGGCGTGCCGCACATCGAGGCGGGGGATCGGCTTGACCTCCGCATCCCCAAGGTGGGGCGCCTTCGGGTGACCGTCGAGGGGTCCGTTCCGCCGTAGCCCCCGTTACCGCTCAATCTCGAGAAGGTCGAGGCAGTCGAAGCAGTAGCCCTGCCTCCGGTCGTTCGGGAGGAGGACCAGCTTGGCCCCGCATCGGCGGCAGAAACCTACACGGTCCTCCACATCCTCGAACCGCCTGGTATCCCGTCGGAGCTCAAATGCGATGGCCCGGCCCCCTCAAAACCTCCCGGCAACAGCGGGGAGAACCGTGCGTTATATTAAGGTTTTCAATCGCGGATCGCCCTCCGCCCGCCCCTTTATCTGACCTACTCCCATGGAACCCCCGTGGCCCTTTTCGTGACCCTCGAGGGCATCGACGGGACGGGGAAGACCACGCTGGCGGGAAGGCTCGAAAGGCGCCTGCGGGAGCGGGGCATCGATGTCGTTCGAACGATGGAACCTACGTCCTCCTGGGTGGGGGAGGCCGTCCGACGCGCGGTGGATGAGGACGCGGACCCTCGCGTCCAGGCCCTCCTCTTCCTGGCCGACCGAAGCCTCCACACGGAGGAGATCGAGGCGTGGTTGGCCGACGGCCTCGTCGTGCTCTGCGACCGCTACCACGATTCCACCCTGGCCTACCAGGGGGTCGCGTTGGAGGGGAGGGTGGAGGATCCCCGGGGCTGGTTGGAACGGGCCTCGGAGTTCCTGACCCTCGAACCTGATCTCACCCTGCTCCTCCTCCTCGATCCGGCGGAGGGGTTGGCCCGCAAGTCGACTACGCGAACGAGGAGTCCCTTCGAACGGGTCGCGTTCCTAGTGAAGGTCCAAGAAGCGTACCAGGAACTGGCCGCCGGTCAACCCCGTTTCGTGAAGCTCGACGCAGCACTCCCAAATGGGGAACTGGCCAAGGTGGCAGAGGGCGCCCTCCTCTCGCGTCTTCAGGGCTGACCGTTCCCGTTTCCGTTCTCCGCCATGAGAAAGGCGCGGGCGAAGACCCGGGCAAGCTCGACGTCCCCCCGGTTCAGCTGAATGAGAAAGGCTCGACCGTATACCTGCCTCATTCCAGGGGGATTGGGGCTCACCATCGCGGACTCACGGGGTGGACTTCTTGAGCCTGTCGGCTTGAGAATCCATTTGGATTCTGACAATCGCGATGGTACGCCGAGCCGGGGGGGCCGGGGGCGCGGTCACGTCTCGAGAATCCCCTGGGGGCCTTTGGCGTCACCTCTCGGCCTTCCCCATGGACTCCGAACCGACGGTCGAAGCCTTGCCGGGATTCCGGGCGGGTCGGACAACGAGGTCCCTTTATCCGTCTCGGACGCGATGGTCAGCCATGAGCGCGGCCCTTGCGGAGAAGCTGGAGAAGGGCCTGGCGTTGACGGGACGGGCCTTGGGGAAGGTCAAGATCATCGCCCCCGAACGGTCCTACGCCGGGAGGATTGCCGAGGACTTCCTGGGGATGGCTCGCGCTTACTACGAGGACGCCGCCCACTTCCGGGAGGACGGGCACGCCCTGGAGGCCTTTGCCGCGGTGAACTACGCCCACGGGTGGCTCGACGCGGGAGCCCGGCTGGGCGTCCTGGATACCGGGGGCAACGACCAGCTCTTCACCCTGCTCTGATCAGAGGACCCGGGCTCCGCGACTGTCGACCCCCACGACGAAGACCTTGCCCATCTCTCGGAGGACCTCCGCCAGCCGTTCCGTCTCTCCGATGGCGAAGACGGCGTTCCCAAGGAAGCACATGGAGGCCTTCCCGTAGGGGCTGGCCCTGAGGACCGCCGCCTGGATTTCGGTGGTGGCCAGGAGCGTCTGACGCGCAAAGAGCCACGACAGCCGGAAGAAGCTGTCCAGGTCTCTCCGGGAAAGGAACCGGTCCACGGCCCGTTTCCCCACCCCGTCCACGCTCTGGCGAACCATGGGGTTGTCGAGGATCGCCTTCGTGTAGGAGGGGGGCCCCAGAACACCAAGGACGACCTCGGCCTCCACGGGGACGCGATGAACCCGGCCGTGGGGGGGCGCGCCCGGTCTCTCCCGAATGTCCAGGCCGCCCAGGGCCTGCGGGTAGACATCGCCGAGGCCGGTCCGGGCCTCGACCTCCGCCCGGTGGGCCAGGCCGATGATCGCGTCCCGGGATCGCGGCTCCCCCAGCGCGTCGTTCAGGGCGAGCAGGGTGCTGAGGGCCCCCGCCCCGCTCATGCCAAAACCCTGGCCCACGGGGAGCTGGACCTCCGAGTCCACCAGCACCTCCAGAGGCTCCTCCACGGACAGCTCCACCGCCCGTTCCGTCGTCTCGGCGGGCTCTAGGTGCCCGTTCAGACGGACGGTTACGCGCACTTTCGAGGCGGCGGCCGTGCGGACCCTCGTTCGGACTCCCCGAGTTAGGCTGAGTCCGGCCCCCCGGGAACCAGCCCGCAGGGGGTCCTCGTGGGGACACATCTGGAAGAAGGCCGTGAGGTGCCCAGGGCAAAAGGCCCTACCTTTCGAGGCCATCCAGAACGGCTCCCCACAAGCCGGACGCCACCTCCCGTTTGGAGCCCTCGAGCTCCCGTTGGACGCCCTGGCCGTTGAGGAGAACCGCCGCCGTATGGCCCGGCTTCACGTCCTGCCACTCGTTGGCCACGATGTAGTCCAGCTTTAGCTCGTCGAGGCGCTTTCTGGCCCGCTTGACGAGCTCCTTCGGTCCGACACCTGACTCGAGCTTGAAGCCGATGAGGGTCCCTGCGAAGGCGTCCCGGATGCGCTCCAAGACCCGTTCGTTGGGGTGCATCTCCACGGTCCACGAGGGGGAGCCAGAGGGGACCTTTCCCTCCGCCCGCTCCGGCACGTAGTCCGCGATGGCGGCGGGAACCGCGCAGAGGTCGTGGTCGATCTCCGGGACGCGCCCCAGGAGATCCTCCGTGGACTCAAAGCGCCAGGCCTTCATGTAGGACGGGATGGGGGAGAAGGCGCCCCCGAGCCAGAGCTCCACGTCCGCTCCTCGGAGGTAGGCGGCGCGGGCCAGCTCAACGCCCATCTCCCCGGTGCTCCGGTTCGTGAGGACCCGGATGTCGTCCACCGGTTCCGCCGTGGAGCCCGCGATCACGAGCACCCGCTGGCCCACCATGTCTCGGGGCCCCAGGCGCCGCATCGTCCGCGCGACGAGGGTGTCCACGTCCGCCAGCTTGGCCTTCTCCTCGGCCCGGAGGGGCTCGACGAACTCCACCCCCAGGTTCTCCAGCTTGGCGATGTTCTCCCGCAGGAGCGGTTGGTCGTACATGACGGCGTCCATGGCCGGGGCCACGAGGATCGGGAGGCCGGCTCCGAGGGCGGTCGTGGCGAAGGTCGTGACCGTGGTGTCGTCCACCCCGGTGGCCATCTTGGAGATCGTATTCGCGGTGGCAGGGGCGACCAGGAAGAGGTCGGCCTTCCCCCGCTTCCCGCACAGGTCCAGATAGGCCACGGACCCATCGAGTTCCACCATGGGCGCCCGCCCCGTGGCGAACCAGACGGCGTTGGGGTGGACGATGCCCCGGGCCGAGCGGGTCATCACCCCATAGACCTCGGCCCCGTGGCGGATCAGCTCCCGGGCGAGCTTGACGATCTCCACGGCGGCGATGCTCCCGCAGACCCCCAAGACCACGGTCTTCCCCAGCAGCTCCTCGCCTTGCGTGGCCTTGATGGCCTCGCTGGGGTGCATGGGATATCATCCTCCCCGGGTCTTTTATAGCTATTCGGGCCCCCCGGCTTGGCCAGGTCGTCCGCTCGAAAGCCGCGAAGGTTTATGGAACGGCGGGGGCCTTATCGAGGACGGCATGGGCTACGCGGAGAGCCTGACGTACCTATACGGCCTGGAGCGCCTAGGCGTCCGACTCGGCCTCGACAACGCCCTTCAACTCCTCGGGCGGCTTGGGAACCCCCACGAGGCCTTCCCGAGTGTCCACGTCGCGGGCAGCAAGGGCAAGGGGTCCGTCTGCGCCTTCCTCGACTCCATCCTTCGCACCGCCGGGCATCGAGTGGGCCTCTACACGTCCCCCCACCTCGTACGCTTCAACGAGAGGATCCGGGTGGACGGGGAGGCCATCTCCGACGGGGAGGTCGTCCGATTGACGGAGGTAATCCGACCCCACGCGGAGGCCATGCGGGCCCAGGGCGAGGCCTTCCAGCCCACCTTCTTCGAGTTCACCACCGCCCTGGCCTTCCGCTATTTCCAGGAGCGCGGGGTGGACATCGCCGTCGTGGAGGTGGGCATGGGGGGACGCCTGGACGCCACCAACGTCCTCCGACCCCTCGTGGGGGTCATCACTCACATCGAGCGGGAACACACCCAGTACCTCGGCCAGACCATCCGCCGCATTGCGGAGGAGAAAGCGGGCATCGTGAAGGCGGGGGTCCCCCTATGGACGGTGGACCAGGAGGCCCTGGAGGTCATCGCCCGCCGCTGCGAGGAGATGGGGGCCCCCCTTCACGTGGTGGGACGCGACATCCGCCTGGATCGGGCCGCGAACGGGCTCGAGGGGCAGCGGTTCACGCTGTTCGACGGCGCCGCCCGGACCTATCGCATTCCCCTCCTCGGAACCTACCAACCCGAGAACGCCGCCCTCGCCTACGGGGCCCTCCGGAGCCTGGAGCAGCAGGGATGGGCCGTCGGCCGGCGGGCCCTGCGAGCGGGCTTCCAGGCAACCCGATGGCCCGCCCGATTCGAGGTCGTCAGCCACGCCCCGACCGTCGTCCTGGACGCGACCCACACCCCGGACGGGGCCCGAAGGCTCCGCGAGAGCCTTGAGGAGGTCTTTCCCGGTCGCAAGACGATCGTCATCCTGGGGGTCCTCGAGGACAAGGACCCCCAGGGAATCGCCGTGGAACTCGCCCCCGCTGTTCAGCGCCTCATCCTGACCCAGCCGGACACGGAGCGGGCATTCCCCGCCCAGGCGGCGGCCCGGGCCCTGCGTCAGTCGAAGACCAGCGTCGTGACGTCCGTCGCCCAGGCCGTCGCCACCGCGCTCCGGGAGGTGCAGCCCCACGAAGTCGTCCTCATCACGGGATCACTCTACACGGCGGGCGAGGCCCTCACGTTCCTGGAGAGCTGGAAGCGGGAGCGGGCCCAGGAGGTGGTGCGGAGGCTCAGGGAGGCCTACCTGCCCGACGCGTCTGGGACAGCGGAGCTGAAGACGGCGCTGGGTCGCATCAGCCGACGGACGGAGGACCCCTTCATCGTCCTCGTGTCCACGGTCCTCTCCCAGCGGACCGCGGACGCCACCACGGATACCGTCTCCGACGCGCTGTTCGCCCGGTTTCCCACGCCCGAGGCCCTGGCGGCCGCACCCCGGGAGGAGATCGAGGCGGTCATCCGCCCCGCCAACTTCTATCGCACGAAGGCCAAGGCCATCCGGGAGATCGCCGACCGGGTCGTGGGGAAGTACGGGGGGAGGGTCCCGCAGGATCGAGAGGAACTCCTCACGCTCCCCCTGGTCGGGCGCAAGACGGCGAACTGCGTCCTCGTGTACGGGTACGGCCAGCCCGCCATCCCCGTGGACGTCCACTGCCATCGGATCCCGAACCGGATCGGCATCATCCACACCCGGGACGAGCGGGGGACGGAGGAGGCCTTGGAGGCCCTCCTGCCCCAGGCCCTCTGGCTCGAGGTCAACGAACTCTTCGTCCGGCACGGCCAGACGACGTGTCGGTCGACACGCCCGGCCTGCCCCTCGTGCAGCCTGCGGGACCTCTGCGCCTACAACCTGTCCCTACAGGCTTTGACGCCGGAAACACCCGCCAAGTGACAGCGGTTGGCCTAGGCAGCCTCTGCGAGGGCCAACTTCGCGAGGGCCTGGACCCGGTCTCCCTTCCGCAACCGCATCACGCGGACCCCCATGGTGGACCGTCCCATGACCCGGACGTCCTGGACGGGGAACCGGATGATCATGCCCGCCTCCGTGGTGACGAGAACCTCGTCCTCCTGCGATACCTCCCGCACGGCCACCACCGGGCCGATCCTCTCGATGCGCTTGATGTTGATGACCCCCATCGCGCCCCGGTGGGTCTTTCGGTAGTTGCCCACGGTGGTGCTCTTCCCGTACCCTCCCTCCGTGACGGTGAGGAGCGTGGAGTCCTCGGAAACGAGGGCCATGCTCACCATCTCGTCTCCTTCTCGAAGGCGGACGCCACGCACGCCCTGGGTGTTGCGCGCGGTGGGGCGCACCTCCGCCTCGTGGAAGCGTACGGCCTTCCCATGCTTCGTGGCCAGGATGATCTCGTCCTTGGGTTCGCACCGCTTGACCTCCACCAGCTCGTCGCCCTCGCGCAGCTTGATCGCCCAGATCCCCGGGGCCCGCGGGTTTCCGAAGGCCGCGAGGCTCGTCTTCTTGACCTGCCCGTTCCGGGTGGCGAAGAGGAGGTACTTGGAGGCCTCGAAATCCTCCACCTCCACGCGGGCGGCGATAGTCTCGCCCTCCGCCAGACGGGGAAGGAGGTTCACGATGGGGCGGCCGCGGGAGTGGCGACTCCCTCGGGGCACCTGCCACGCGCGGAGCCAATAGACCCAGCCCCGGTTGGTGAAAAAGAGGATGTAGTTGTGGGTCTTCGTGACGAAGAGGTCGACGACGTAGTCCTCCTCCTTCGTCTCCATCCCGACCAGGCCCACGCCCCCGCGCTTCTGCTGACGGTAATCCTCGAGATCCTGGCGCTTGATGTAGCCGGTGTGGCTGACCATGACCACCACCCGTTCGTTGGGGATGAGGTCCGCCATCTCCAGGTCGGGGGCCGCCTCTTCAATCTCGGTGCGGCGCTCGTCCCCGTACTTCTCCTTGAGTTCGAGGAGTTCCTCCTCAATCAAGGCAAAACGCCGCTTCCGGCTTCGCAGGATGGATCGCAGGCTGTCGATCTCTTCCCGCAAGGACTTCTGCTCTTCCCCGAGGGTCCGGCCCTCGAGGGACGTGAGACGTTGCAGGCGCATCTCCAGGACGGCCTTTGCCTGTCGGGGTGTGAGCTTGAGCTTCGTTCTGAGGGCCTTCTGGGCGTCTCCCTGGGTCTCGGAGGCGCGAATCAACGCGATGACGCGATCCAGTCGCTTGAGGGCGGTCAGGATGCCCTCCACGATGTGAATGCGGGCCTCGGCCTTCCCAAGGTCGAAGCGGGTCCGGCGACGGACCACCTCCTCCCGGAAGGTGAGAAACTCCTGGAGCATCTTGGAAAGCGTAAGACGACGAGGCCGTCCGTTCACCAGCGCCACGTTGATGATGCCGAAGGTGGTCTGGAGGGGGGTGTGGGCGTAGAGCTGGTTGAGGATGACCTGCTCGTGGACGTCCCGCCGGAGCTCGACCACGACACGAACGCCCTCGCGGTCACTCTCGTCTCGCAGGTCGACGATGCCGTCTATCTTCTTCTTCCGGACGAGACTGGCGATGGTCTCCACCAGGCTCGCCTTGTTAACCTGGTACGGGATCTCCGTTATCACCAGCGCCTTCTTCTGCCGCGGGAGCTCCTCGACCTTTACCCGCCCCCGCACACGGACGTGGCCTCGGCCGGTCCGGTAGGCCTGAAGGATGCCCTCGCGACCGGTGATGATGCCTCCCGTGGGGAAGTCGGGACCCTGAACGATAGCCTCCAGCTGGGTCGGGGTGGCCTTCGGGTTGGCAATCAGGTAGACCAGGGCGTCGACCACCTCTCGAAGGTTGTGAGGCGGAAGGTTCGTGGACATCCCCACGGCGATGCCACTGGCACCGTTCAACAGCAGGTTCGGGAGCTTCCCCGGAAGGACCTCGGGCTCCTCCATGGTGGCATCGAAGTTGTCCTGGAAGTCCACCGTCTGCTTCTCGAGGTCTTGGAGGAGCTCCTCGGCCCCGGGCGTCAGACGGCATTCGGTATATCGCATCGCGGCTGGAGGGTCCCCGTCCGTGGAGCCGAAGTTGCCCTGGCCGTCAATCAGAGGATAGCGGAGACTGAAATCCTGGGCCATGCGAACCAAGGCATCGTACACCGCCCCCTCCCCGTGGGGATGCAGGCGACCGAGGACCTCCCCGACCACGCGGGCGGACTTTCGGTGGGGCCGGCTCGATCGCAGGCCCATCTGGCCCATGGCGTAGAGGATGCGACGCTGGACGGGCTTCAGGCCGTCGCGAACGTCGGGGAGGGCCCGTCCGACGATCACGCTCATCGCGTAATCGATGTACGACTGCTCCATCTCCTGCTCAATGGGGCGGTAGCCGAGGGTGGATTGGGCGGCGGTCATGGCGAGGCCTCAGACGTCCAGGTTTAGGACCTTCCGGGCGTGAGCCTGGATGAAGTCCCGGCGGGGCCCCACGGCGTCGCCCATGAGAATCGTGAAGAGGTCGTCGGCGACGACCGCGTCCTCAACGGTGACCTGCTTGAGCAGTCGCGTCTCGGGGTTCATGGTGGTCTCCCAGAGCTCCTCGGGGTTCATTTCCCCTAGCCCCTTGAACCGCTGCAGGGCGACGCCCCGACCCAACCGCTTGAGGGCGCCCGCCTTCTGGCGTTCCGTGAACGCGTACTCCACCGTCTTCCCCTTCTTCAGGCGGTACAGGGGGGCCTGGGCGATGTACACGTACCCGGCGTCGATGAGGGGGCGCAGGTACCGGAAGAGAAGGGTCAGGAGGAGGGTCCGGATGTGGGACCCGTCCACGTCACTATCGGTCATGAGAATGATCTTGTGGTACCGCGTCTTCTTCAGGTCGAACTCTTCCCCAAACCCCGTCCCGATGGCCGAGATGAGCGTGACGATCTCCTCGCTCTTCAGGATCTTGTCCAACCGGGCCTTCTCCACGTTCAGGATCTTTCCCCGCAGAGGGAGGATGGCCTGGTAGGCGCGATCCCGGGCCTGCTTGGCCGACCCCCCCGCACTCGGTCCCTCGACGACGAAGAGTTCGCTCTTGGCGGGGTCCCTCTCCTGGCAGTCCGCTAGCTTGCCGGGGAGGGAGGAACCCTCCAGGAACCCCTTCCGCCGCGTGAGCTCTCGGGCCTTCCGGGCCGCCTCGCGCGCCTCGTAGGCGAGGACGGCCTTCTTCAAGATGGCCTCCGCTTCGCGGGGGTGCTCGAGCAGGTACTCGGAGAGCTTCGCGTAGATCAGGGACTCCACCGCCCCCTTGACCTCGCTGTTGCCCAACTTCGACTTGGTCTGGCCCTCGAATTGGGGCTCAGGGAGCTTCACGCTGAGAATGGCCGTTAGCCCCTCCCGGACGTCCTCGCCTTGGAGGCTGATCTCCTTGTCCTTCGAACGGCCGTTGTTCCGGAGGAAGTCGTTCATAACCCGGGTGAGGGCCGCCTTGAAGCCCACGAGGTGTGTGCCCCCCTCCTTGGTGGCGATGTTGTTGGCGTAGCTGTGAATGGATTGGGCGTAGCCGTCCGTGTACTGGAGGGCCAAGTCCATCTTCAGGCCGTTTTTCTGTCCCTCAACGTAGATGGGTGTGGGATGAAGGGGGCGCTTCGTGCGGCTGAGCCACTGGGCGAACTCCACGAGGCCGCCCTTGAAGAGGAACACCTCCTTCGGACCGTCCTCGACCTCCACGGCGATCCGTGTGTTCCTGTTCAGGAAAGCGTACTCCCGCATCCGGGTCACGAGGGTGTCGGCGTCAAAGCCGAGGTCCCCGAAGATCTGGGGATCGGGCTTGAAGGACACCGTCGTCCCTCGGCCCTCGCTCCTCTTCACCGCCCGTAGCTGCGTGGCCGGCAGGCCGCCACGCTTGAATCGCATGTAGTGTTCCTTCCCGCCCCGTCGAACCCAGACCTTTAGCCACTCGGAAAGGGCGGCCACTACCGCGAGGCCGACACCGTGGAGTCCCCCGGATACCTTGTAGATCTTCCGGTCGAATTTCCCACCAGAGTGGAGGGTGCTGAAGACGATTTCGACCCCCGAGATCCCATACTTGGGGTGCGGGTCAACCGGGATGCCCCGCCCGTCGTCCTCCACCGTGACGACGTTGTCCTTCGAGACGGTGACCTCGATGTTCTGGGCGAACCCCGCCATGGCCTCGTCGATGCTGTTGTCCACGACCTCGTAGATCAGATGCTGCATTCCACGCTGATCCACGCTGCCGATGTACATGGCCGGCCGCTTGCGGACGGCTTGGAGACCCTCCAGTATCTGGATTTTGGCAGAGTCGTATGATAATTCCTCAGGCATCGTTTCACTCAAGGGCTGCGCTGGAGCACTGGTACTTGTCATCATCCCATCCCGGGCATTAAGGCTTATGGGCTCAGTCTATATAATGATACTGAGACGTCTGGCTCACGCCGTTTTTGACCCCAGAATGACCCCCTTTTTCGGCGGGTTTTTCCCGGTTCGTCGAGGGGTCTATCTCAGGCGCCACCGCGGGCCCTTGGACGTGTCCTGAAGTTCGATCCCCAGATCCCCAAGGGCCTTGCGCACCCGGTCGGAGGTCTTGAAGTCCCCCTTAACCCGTGCCTCCTCCCTCAGGCCCACCAGAAGACGCACGAGTCCCTGCAACAATTCCGAGGAGACGCCGGTAGGGGCGCGGAAGAGCCCGAGCACCCGGCCGTATACACCGAAGGCATCCAGATACGCCTGCAACGCCGCCTGGCCCAGACCTCTTTCGACTGCCGTATTGAAGGCGGTGGTAAGCTGAAACAGGGCCCCGAGGGCTTCACGCGTGTTGAAATCGTCGTCCATCGCCTGCTGGAAGGCCTGCGCGGCCTTCTTCAGGGCCTTCTGCAGCTCCGCATCCCCAGGGCCCTTGCCCTTCGGGGCATCCTCCCTCTCCTCCCGGGCCCGCCCCAGCGCCACCGTGAGGCGAGCGTAGGCGCTCCGCGCCTCATCGAGGGCCTCGAAGGTGAAATCGATGGGGCCCCGGTACTGCGTGTTCACCAGGAAGAACCGGAGTACCTCCGGTTCCACCCGATCCAAGGCGTCCTGGACCGGCACGATGTTGCCCAAGGACTTCCCCATGCGCTCCCCCTTCGTGACCACGAAGCCCCCGTGCATCCAGTACTTGACGAACGGCGTCACGCCCGTGAACGCCTCGGCCTGGGCGATTTCTGCCTCGTGGTGGGGGAAGATGAGATCGGTGGCGGCCCCGTGGATGTCATACTGAGGCCCGAAGTGGGTGATGGTGATGGCCGTGTCTTCGATGTGCCATCCCGGACGACCCGGTCCCCAGGGGCTGTCCCACGTGGGCTCGCCCGGTTTCTTCGCCTTCCAGAGGGCGAAGTCCCGCGGATCCCGCTTCCGCTCGTCCACCTCGACCCGGGCCCCGGCTCGGAGCTTCTCCTGCTTGACCCGCGAGAGCTGGCCCCAGGACGGGTAGCGGTTCACCTCGTAGAACACGTCTCCGTCCACCTGGTAGGCGAAGCCCTTCTCCACCAGGCCGCTGACTTGCTCGATGATCTCGGGGATGTATTCCGTCGCGCGCGCGTAGAGGTTGACGCTTGTGACGCGGAGGAGGTGCATGGTCTCCAGATAGTCCTCCAAGAACGTGTTCCCGAGCTCATCCCAGGGGGTGCCGGTCTCTGAAGACCGGGTGACGATCCGGTCATCCACGTCGGTCACATTTTGCACGTAGAAGACGCTGTAGCCGCGGTGGCGGAGGTAGCGGGCCACGACGTCGAAGGCCACGTAGGTCCGCGCGTGGCCCACGTGCGTGTGGTCGTAGGGGGTGATCCCGCACACGAACATGTTCACGCGCGCGTCCCGCAGCGGGACGAACGCCTCCTTGGTACGGGAGAGGGTGTTGTAGATCCGGAGGGCCATCGCAGCCATCCATAGGAGGGCGGATAATTAACATTCGTAGGCTCGGCAGTCCGGCCGGGACCGTCACCATTATAGTTCGACCGCCCATGCCGACGCATGACCTTGGACCCGCGCAAGGTAACGGGCCTTCTGGTTTTCCTCGGGGCGACCCAGTTCACCGTGGGCCTGATGATCGCGGCGGCCCTCCACACCGGTTACAGCATCGCAGACGACACGATCAGCGCCCTCGGCGCCGGTCCGGGGGCGGCCGTTTTCAACAGCTCCGTTATCCTGCTCGGCGTCCTCGTCCTCGTGGCCGCCTACTCCATCCGCCCCGTCTTCAAGAGCCTCGTTGTCTCGATTCTGCTCGCCCTCACGGGCATCGGGGCCGTGGGTGTCGGGGTCTTCCCCACGGGCACCGGCCTGATCCACAGCGTGTTCTCCCTCGTGACCTTCGTCTTTGGCGGCGTGACGGCCGTCTACGTGGCCCGGTTCTTGCGGACGCCCCTCCTCCACCTTTCCATCATCCTGGGCGTCCTGGCCCTGGTCGCCCTCGGCCTGTTCGTCTCGGACAACTACCTCGGCCTCGGCATCGGCGGCATGGAGCGCATGATCGTCCTTCCCGTCCTGGCCTGGGCCATCGCCCTCGGTGGTTACCTTATGGCCGGCGACGAGTCGGCGTAGGCTCTGGCTGGCAGGGACGGATCCTCCCCTCCGCTCGTGTGCCCTCACCCCCGAAGCGCACCGAACCCTCGGCTCAAGTCCTCCAACAGGTCTCCCGGGTCCTCGCACCCGACGGAGAACCGAATGAGACCGTCGCCGATGCCCTGGGCCTCCCGCTCCGCCTTGGGCACGCTGGCGTGGGTCATGGAAGCCGGGTGTTCAATGAGGGACTCGATGCCGCCCAGCGACTCCCCCAGGATGACGAGACGGAGGGCCCGCAGGAACGCCATCGCCTCTCGTTCTCCGGCCAGCGCGAAGCTCACCATGCCGCCGAAACCCCGCATCTGGCGCTTGGCGATGTCATGCTGCGGATGGTCTTCGAGGCCCGGATAGGCGATCCACGCCACCTCCCCCTGTTCCTGGAGGAAACGCGCGATCAGCACGGCGTTGGCGCAGTGGCGGTCCATCCGAAGCGGGAGGGTGCGAATGCCGCGGAGGACCAGGTAGCAGTCGAGGGGACTGGGAATCGCGCCCACCGCGTTCTGGGCAAAGCGGAGCCTCTCGTGGGCCTCCTCGTGGGACGTGACGATGGCCCCGCCCAGGACGTCGCTGTGGCCCCCGAGGTACTTGGTCGTGCTGTGCACGACGATGTCTACCCCGAGCTTCAGGGGCTGCTGAAGGTAGGGCGAGGCGAAGGTGTTGTCCACGACGGTGAGGACGCCCTTCTCGTGGCCCAGGGTGGCCAGGGCCTTGAGGTCCACCACCTTCAGCAGGGGGTTGGTGGGCGTCTCCGCCCACAGCATGCGGGTGTTCTCTCGAATGGCCGCCTCGGCATTCGCCAAGTCCGTCATGTCCACGAAGTCGAAGGAGACGCCAAACCCCTCCATGATCTGGCGGAAGAGGCGATAGGTACCGCCGTACACGTCGTCCGTCACCACGACGTGGTCCCCCTTCGCCAGCAGGGTCGTGGCCGTGGTGATGGCCGCCATCCCCGAGGCAAAGGCGAGGCCGTGCCTCGCCTCCTCCAGGGCCGCGAGGCTCTCCTCCAGCGCTTCCCGGGTCGGATTCCGACCGCGGGCGTACAGGTAGCCGTGCTGCTTCACCTGCGAGTACGTGGAGGTCATGAAGATGGGGACGTTCACGGCGCCCGTCTCGGGATCCGGCTTCTGGCCGGCGTGGATGGCCTTCGTGGCCATTCTCATACGGCCGCCCTCCGGGTGAGGTATTCGACCACATCAATGCGGGTCACGATCCCCTGGGGCTCGTCCGCGGACCCGAGGAGGACCGCGGGGTTTCCCCGCAGGAGGAGCTTCGAGACGACATCCAGGTCGGTCCCCGCGTTGACCACGGGGAAGGGCTTCTCCATCACCTCCCGGACGGGCACCTCCGGCCTCTCCCCCCGTTCCAGCATCCCCGCGAGTAGGGCCTCCTCCCGCACGCTTCCGACGACCTTGCCCCGTTCGAGGACGGGGAGCTGGGACACGGTGTGCTGTCGCATGAGCTGGATGGCCGTCATGACCGGCTCGTCCGCGTCGACGGCGACGAGGGACGGGATCCGGGCGTCCTTGGCCTCCAGGATGTCCAACAGGGGCGGCTGCTCCTCCAGGAAGCCGTTTTCCTTCAGCCACTCCTCGCTATGGGCCTTACTCAGGTACCGCTCCCCCGTGTCGGGGAAGAGGACGACGATCACGTCCTCGGGGGAGGACCGACGGGCCACGCGAAGGGCGGCCGCCAGGGCGGAACCCGCGGACCCGCCGACGAGAATGCCCTCCTCCCTGGCCAGGCGACGGGCGTAGAGGAAGGACTCCCGGTCGTCCACCTTCTCGATCTCGTCGATGTACTCGAAGTGGATCGTCTCGGGGATGATGTCCTCGCCGATGCCCTCCACCTTGTAGGTGTGCCCCGGGACCTTCTCGTGGGTGTAGAAGTAGTCGGCGATGATGGAGCCCATAGGGTCGACTCCGACGACCTTCACCTCGGGGTTCTGCTCCTTCAGGTACTTCCCGGCTCCGCTGATGGTCCCGCCCGTACCGATGCCGCAGACGAAGTGGGTGACCTTCCCCTGCGTCTGCGCCCAGACCTCCGGGCCCGTCGTGCGGTAGTGGGCCTCGGGGTTCATGGGGTTTGCGTACTGGTTGGGGATGACGGAGTGGGGCCGCTCCTGGTGGAGTCGCTCGGCCACCTGGTAGTAGCTCTCCGGGGCGTCCGGCGGCACCGCCGTGGGGCACACGAGGACCCGGGCCCCGTAAGCCTTGAGGAGGTTGACCTTCTCCTGGGCCATCTTGTCGGGAATCGTGAAGAGCGTCCGATACCCCTTGATGGCCCCGACCATGGCGAGACCCACGCCCGTGTTGCCCGAGGTGGGCTCGATGATCGTGCCTCCCGGCTCGAGGAGCCCCTGCTTCTCCGCGTCCTCGACCATGGCGAGACCGATGCGGTCCTTGACGCTCCCCCCGGGGTTGAAGCTCTCGAGCTTCGCCAGCACCAGGGGCTTTGCCCCTTCGATCACCCGGTTCAGTCGGACCAGAGGTGTGTGCCCCACCGCCTCCAAGATGTTCTCGAAGTAGTCCAATGGAGACCCCGAGAAGCGAACGAGCTCGCCCTATATGATGGTAGACAGGGAAGCCCCTTTATGCCCGCCCGCCCCTTGCGGCCGCCGTGGGCGAGGTCCGGGTTCGCAAGGAGGTCCACATCACCCCCCAGGACCTCACGGGCTTCATCGTCTCCCTAGGGGGCGTCAAGTTCTGGGTCGTGGCCATCTTCCCCATGTACGTGGGCTGGGTCCTGGCCCAAAATCCCATCGGCGAGATAGGGCGTCACCTGTTCATCGATGACCTGGGCATCGTCCTGGGGTTTCTCGTCATCGGACCCCTCCTGGGGACCTTCAGCCTCCTCTTGAACACGTACCACGACATGGAGACAACGGATCGGATCAACCCCCGGAAACAGTACGTCCGCGTCATCGAGGACCTCATTGACCGGGAAACCTTGCAGTATGCCGCCTGGGGTTTTGCCCTCGTGGGTCTCCTCCTGGCCTTCTACGTGTCGCAGAACCTGATCGTCTACCCCAATCCCGGTGGCCCCGTCACGGGCCTGTTCGGTTCGTACACCTTCTTCGCGCTGATGGTGGGGGCCATCCTCCTCTCCGTCCTCTACTCCCACCCCGCAATCCGCTGGAAGGGGGTCCCGGGGATGGACCTCCTCGTGAACGTGGTGGGGTTCGGGATCATTGCCCTCCTGGCCGGATGGGTACTCCTCCGCCCCATCGAGGGGTTTCCCCTCTGGTACCTGGCCTCCGTCGCCCTCTTCGTCGGCTCCGTATACCTCCCGACCACGGCCTCGGACTACGAGAGCGACCGGTTGTACGGCATCCGCACCACGGCGGTGGCTCTGGGGGTCCGGGGGGCCATGGTCGTCGGCTTCGCCTTCCTCCTAGGGGCCGTCTTCCTCCTCGTCTTCGGCGACGCCTCCGTCCTGTTCCCCTTCAACGGCCCGGCGACCCGCGCCCTGACCACCCTCTGGCCCTTCCTCGCCGCCCAGATTGTCCTCTACGCCGCCTTCATGCGACGGCCCGACCCAGGCGAAGATCTGGGCCCTTCTCCTGCTCCTCTCCATCCTCCAGGCCCTGGCGACGTTCCTCTTCCTCTTCCAGTTCACCGCGGGACAGACCTACGCCTGAGGGTCGCCCGAGCGCGCTTCGAGGGGATGGGGCGTGGACGCTCCTCCGAGTTCATGGTGGGGGAGGGAATCGGCTCGTAGGCCCACCTATCCCCTAGCTGACCCTTCCGCCCCTCTATGCACTTCCCTTTCTCCGAAGCAGGACCAGGAATCCGATGAGCAGCGCGATCACGGATGCCGCGTAGACCAGTCCAAAGAGGAAGAGAAACGTGCCTGTCAAGGCGGGCGGAAAGTCGACGAAGGTTACGGCAACGTTCGTGGAACCACTCAGCTCAACTTGCCGAGATCGCATCCCCGAGTCGTAGAGGGACCCCATGAACGAGGTGATGTATTGGGCCTCGACCGTGTAGTTCCCTGCAGGCAGAAGCAGGACCGCGGTCCCATCTGCCCCGGTAACGCCCGCATCGAAGACGAGGCCGGCGGAATCCCGTACGGTCACGAAGACCCCGTTCAACGGTTGGCCGTCCTTGTCCAACGCGGCTACCGTCAGTTCATGGACCGCCGCCCGGAAGGCCAGGATGCCGTTGCCCGCCACCTGCATGCTCCCCTCGAACACGGCCACCCCTCGCCAGGCCGCCGAGACCAGGTAGGCGCCTTCCGGGACCTGACCCAGGGGGACCTGGCCGTCCTCGTTCGTGCGGAAGGGGCCCAGCTTGTCCCCGTTCGGATGGACCACAAGGAGGGAGGCTCCCGCCAAAGGCAGCCCGTTCGAATCCTCGGCCTGGAAGACAGGGTAGTAGACACGGGTGGTGATCGTGAGCGGCTCGGCCTCGGTGAAGTTCGACTGAACATCCTGCATGAGGGAGGCAACCATCACACCCTGCCACAGGACTCGAAATTCGTACTCGCCCGTGGCCATGCTAAGGTTCACCATGCCCGTCGCGTCGGTGACCTCCTGTTCGATGGGGAAGCCGGCGGTCAGAAGGTCCACCCTCGCGCCCACGAGGACCGCGCTCCTTGCATCCACAACCTGGACGTTGGCGAAGACGGGGAGTCCGCCAATGAAAAAGGCAGCCTGGGCGACATCCGGATAGTTGTCGTAGGCGAATTGCTGGAAGAAGAAATAGTGGTTATAGCCGTTGTTGTCCAGGGCCCAAATCCGGACCTCGTACAGTCCGAGGGGCTGTCCGGTGTAGTTCCACGTGAGCTCGAAGAGCGACTCGAAGCTCGTGGGCGGTCCGGAAAGGCGGGCCATCGTGGCGTTGTCGAGGAGCACGACGCCCGTGGGCGAGGTGAGGGTCAGGTTGACCCATCGGATATCGTATCCCCCGAGGGGATCCGTGACCTGCGCCTGCAGGGAGAGCGTCTGGTTTGCCGCATCTGGGTCAAACCGCGTGCTGACGTTCCCACTTGAATCCAACATGAGGATGGCGGCCACGTCGAGGGAATCGGGTCCCGTCAGGCTCACCCGACTGTTCACCTGCGGGGTGTCGTAGTGGAACCAGACTCCCTGGAGGGCGCCCGGGTTCACGGTCATCCGCAGCTCGAGGGAGGAACCCGCCGAGAAGCCATGAGGCGCGGCCAGGTTCGCCGTCCAATCCATGAGCGTCGGGGTCACCGGGAACGTCTGACTCCCGACGTTCTCCGAGTGGACCAGGGTCGAGTTCGTCGCATTGACCTCGTAGATCTCCACGGTCACCTGTGCATTGCTGCTTGCCCCTGTGGAGGAATTGCTCCAGATGCGCAGGGTCAAGCCTTCGACCACGAAGTCCCCCGCGAGGGCGGGGACAAGGAACCACTGGAGGACCTTCTGTGTCCCCTCCACCAGGACGCTCACGTTCGCGTCGTTGAAGTCCAGGGTCGTGTCAAAATAGGTGAGGGTGCTGCCGCCACCTGGAATCGGCTTCGCCGTCTCGGTGGCGTTGACCGAGTGGAGCAGGAAGGTCAGGTCCTTCACCACGCCGTTGGTCGCCTGTGCGGTGGGAGCCGTGATCGCCACCAGAGATATCCCGGAGAGGACGAGCAAGGGCAGCAGGAGGAGCGGCAAGGCCTTCGAGACGTCCCGCTCATCTCCGTGGACGTGCCGGATCGGCGCGGCTCCTGTCATCCTCTACACCGTCCCTTGTTCGCGGTTCGGTGGGTCAACGGCAGGAGCAGACGTAGGGACACGCCGTGTGGCTGGTTCTGAAGGGCGTCCGGACCTCCTCTGCCCAATGTACGATTCACGGGGTGGCCGACGGGGTTCATCGTTTGCTCCTCGCTCATCCCGCGAACAGTCCCTTGGCCGCTGCCGCGACGGCGGCCCCGATCCCGCCTCCCGCCGCTCCACCGGCCAGGGCATTGGAGACCGCCGACACGACGGCATGGCCAGGAGCCCCCTGCGGGATATGAGACAGGGCCACCCCCAGACCAGGAATGTCTCCGGCGGCGGCGGACGCCGCACCCATGGCAATCGCACCTATCGCCGCGCCAATGGCCGCGGCAACCGAGATTGATATCATGATTCACTAGTCCCCTTTCCGGCCTTATGTGTACTTTGGCACAGGCGACGAACACGCTAGAACAAGTGACGAACAGGGACGGTCGCGGGTTGCGCCTTCGGCCTGAGGAAAGGGCGGAGGGGGAACGCGTGCTAGTG
>JBHIDH010000004.1:0-63258 GCA_046759985.1 Thermoplasmata archaeon | reverse complement strand
GCGCCCTCAGCGAGGCCTCGGGGGTCGAGAAGTCCCTCCTGAGCTACCACCTCCGCGGGGGTCGCGAGTCCAAGGGGCTCGAGGAGCTAGGCCTCGTGGAAATCGACCGGGGGACCCAGGGCCGCCTCCTCATCCGCCTTTCGGAGATGGGGCGCCTTCTCCTGATCGGGCACCCTCGGGAACAGGGCTGACGCTGGCGATGGCAAACCGGGACTGCGGAAAAGGCGCTACTCCTCGACCACTTCCCCAATGGCCATGCGACGCAGGACCCGCGTAATCCGTACCTTCACAGTGTCCCCGATCTTGGTGCCAGGCACAAAGACGACAAAGCTGTCGATCCGGGCTATGCCGTCCCCCTCCCGACCCAAATCCTCTATGGTGGCCTCGTAAACCTGCCCTTCTTCCACGGGCGCCTCGTAGGGTCCCGGGCCACGTCCCCGATCCAGAACATCAACTCCTAGCTGGGGGGAGTCGATTTGTGGGTCTGTATTTAACCCTTTGTGGGAGGCAGGTTTCTGTCAGCCACGATTTCGGGGCTCATTCTTTAAATCGCCCGCACCCTTAGATTCCCCTCAATGACCAAGCTCCTCCTGGGCGTCGCCTGGCCCTACGCCAGCGGCCCCCGGCACATCGGGCACGCCGCCGGGGCGTACGTCCCCGCCGACATCTTCGCCCGGTACCACCGGATGGCAGGGGACGAGGTGCTCATGGTCTCCGGCTCGGACCAGCACGGGACACCCGTAACGGTGGCGGCCGACGAGGAGAACGTGGGACCGGAAGTGATCGCGGAGCGGTACCACGAGATTCACGCCCGTGCCTTCCGAGACCTGGGCATCAGCTTCGACCTGTACTGGAAGACCAGCGAGCCTGGACACAAGGAGGTCGCCCAAGAGCTGTTCAAGACCCTCCTGGAGAAGGGCCACCTCTACGAGAAGGAGACGCTCGCCTCCTACTGCCCCCACTGCGAGCGCTTCATGCCCGATCGGTACATCGAGGGGGAGTGTCCTCACTGCCACTACAAGGAGGCCCGGGGGGACCAGTGCGAAAATTGCGGCCAACTCCTGGATCCTTTTGACCTCGTCGAGCCCCGGTGCAAGGTCTGCGGCACCCGCCCCGTGCAACGGAAAACGAAGCACTTCTTCCTCCGGCTGTCGGCCTTCGAGGAACCCATCCGGGCGTACCTCCAGGACAAGGGCTACTGGAAGGCCCACGTCCTGAATTTCGCCCTCGGGTGGCTCAAGGAGGGGCTCAGGGATCGGGCCTTCACCCGGGACATCGACTGGGGGATTAAGGTCCCCGTCGAGGGACGGGAGGGGAAGCGCATCTACGTCTGGTACGAGGCCGTCATCGGCTACCTCTCCGCCAGCATCGAGTGGGCCCGCCGCCAGGACCGCCCCGACGCGTGGAAGGAGTGGTGGTACAACCCCCGGGCCCGCCACTACTACTTCGTGGGCAAGGACAACATCCCCTTCCACGCCATCATCTGGCCCGCCATCCTCATGGGCTACGACGGGAACATCAACCTCCCCTACGACATCCCCGCCAACCAGTACCTCCGGCTACAGGGGTCGAAGATGTCCACCAGCCGTGGGACGGGGGTGTCCCTCCCGGACATGCTGGCGGAGTATGAACCCGATGCCATCCGCTATTATGCGACGGCAAAGATGCCCGAGCTCCGCGACACGGACTTCTCGTGGGAGGACTTCACGGCGAAGGTCAACGGGGAGCTCCTGGCCGTCTACGGCAACTTCGTCCATCGCGTGCTGACCTTCACCCACAAGAACTTCGGGGCGGTGCCAGCCGCCGGCGAGCTGACCGAGGAGGACGAGGCGTTCCTCCGGGAGGCGGAGGAGGGATGGCGGAAGGTCGGGCAGAACCTGGCATACGTCCACTTCCGGGACGCCCTGCAGGAGGTCATGCGTCTCGCCCGGCGGGGCAACCAGTACTTCGATGCCCAGGCCCCCTGGGACCTCCTCGCCCGGGACCGGACCCGCTGCGGGACCGTGCTACAGGTGGCCCTCCGGGTGGTCCGGACCCTCGCCCTCCTCACCGCCCCGTTCCTGCCCTTCTCCGCCCAGCGTCTTTGGGAGTACTTGGGCTATGAAGGATCGATCGAGGCTGTCCCCTGGGACGCGGTTCCGGAGGGGATCCCCGAGGGCCAGGGGCTTCGGGCCCCCAAGCCCCTCTTCCACAAGGTCGAACTGGCGGCCGTTCCCGTCGAGGAGGAGGCCGAGAGGCTGGACGTACGCGTGGGCCGGGTGACCGAGGTGGCGAACCACCCCGACGCCGACAAGCTGTACATCGTCGAGGCGGACCTCGGGTCGGAGCGAAGGACCATGGTCGCGGGGATGCGCGAGGAATACCGGCCGGAGGAGATGCGCGGCAAGGGGGTCGCGGTCCTCGTCAACCTCAGGCCCGGTACCTTTCGGGGCGTCCGGTCCGACGCCATGCTCCTGGCCGCCGTCGACGGAGACGTCATCTCCCTCCTCCGCACGGGGGACGCGGAGCCGGGCACCCAGGTCCTGGGCGTCCGGGGCGCTCCACGCCTCTCCTTTGAGGAGTTCAAGAAGCTGCGCATCGAGGTGGGGGAGGACGGACGCGTGTACTTCTACGGGAGCGCCCCGGGTCCGGGCCTCCCCCTGAAGGCGGGCGACCGTGAAGTCACCCTGGACCGACCCGTCCGTCCGGGGTCCGAGGTGACCTGAGGTGTTCAAGGTCGATCTGCACCTCCACAGCAAGTACTCCCCGGACTCCTCCTGCGAGGTGGGGGACATGCTCAAGGTGGCCGCCCGCCGGGACATCCAGGGCGTGGCCATCACCGACCACAACCGGTTAGACGGGAACGAGGAGGCCCAGCGGTTGGCGCGCGAGGCGGGACTCCTGGCCCTCCAGGGTATGGAGCTCTCCACCCAGGAGGGGCACATCTTGGTCTACGGGGTCCAGGACCCGGTGCCGCCGCGGCTCACCGCCGTCGAGACCGTGGAGCGGGTCCGGGAGCAAGGGGGCCTGGCGGTGGCCGCCCACCCGTACCGCTTCTGGTCTGGGCTCGGGGAGGATGTGGTCCGCCGGGTGCGGTTCGGCGGGGTCGAGGCACTGAACGCCCGCACCATCCAACGCCACAACCGGCAGGCGGAGCGCCTCGCGCGGGACCTGCGCCTTCCCATGACCGCCGGGAGTGACGCCCACCGCCTCGCCGACATCGGGCGAGGCCTCCTGCTGCTCCCTGGCCCCTTCGCCGCCGATGAGGACCTCTTGGCCGCCATCCGGAAGGGAAAGGGGCGGTCCGTGGGCCTGAGCCGGGGACCGGGGCGCACCATGCGGTACGGGGTGAAGGCCGTGGGAGAGTGGATGCTGCGGGGCTTCCGCCGGATGTAGTCTCAGAGGTGCTCCTCGAGGCGGTCCGAATACGGCCCCAGGAGGTCCCGGAGGCGTTGGACCCCCACATCCTCCGCCACCCGGAGGACAAAGAGGGCCTTGGGCCCATCCCCCACCACCACGAGCTTGGAGTCCCGGAGGTGAACGGCGACCCCCTGCATGGCCTCCTTCAACTGGGAGGTGGCCGTGTCGGCGGAGCCCAGGAGGACGGCGAACATGCTCGCGTACGTGGCCCGCTCCACCCCCTTGGGGAGCTCCCCCGCGATGTACATGCCCGAGCGGGTCACGAGGAAGGCCTCGTTCACGCCTTCGTGGGACTCGATCTCCTTCAGAATCTCCTCGATACGGGGGATGTCCGCCATCTCGAGCCCTCGGGGAGAGGCCTGTCCCTGGAGGGAGAGGTTGGGTTATAAACCCTTATTCAGGGAGCCTAGACCCCCTCCAGGGCCTTGAGGAGCTTGGCCACCGCCTCCACGGCTTCCCGCGCCTTTTCGACCCGGTCCAAGGCCTGGTCCTTGGTCTGCCCGTGGCCGGAGATACCCAGGCCGATGGGCTTCTCGTACTCCACGGCCAAGTCGGCCATCTTGCGGGCGGCCTGCTGCATGATCACCTCGTCGTGCCGGGTCTCCCCCTGGATGACGGCGCCCAAGACCACCACCCCGTCGACGTCGTCCTGCCGAACGAGCCGCTTGAGGGCGAGGGGGATGTCGAAGACGCCGGGGACCTTGACCACGTGGGTCACGGTGAGTCCCTGGAAGGCGGCGTGTTCCTCGGCCCGGGCGAGCATGCGCTCGGTGACGTCGCCGTGGAACTCGCTGACGAGAATCCCCAGGTTGGGCACCTAGCTCAACTTCCCCGAAGTCGTCTCGAGGGGTCCGGCGTCGTCGAACCCCTCCCGCTGGCCGGTCCCGGCATGCTGTCGGAGAACCTCGGGCCGGAAGAGCATGTTGTAGGCGTTCCGCGCGTGCTCCCGGGAGCGCCGGGCCGCGAGCCAGGCGAGCTCTTCGTCGTCCCGCGCTTCCTCCTCGTAGACAAAGACACCCAGGATGGGGGTGCTCGTGGCGAGTTGGACGCCCTGGAGCCCCAGGTCCGCGACCAGGGCGGTCTGCTTGTCCACGGCCTGGGGCCCGAGCATGCCCATGGCCATGGCCAGGTCGCACCCCTCCTCCTCGATGAGGCGCTTGCAGGCCACGGGGAGGTCCTTGACCCCTGGGACCGTGCGACGGACGACCCGGAAGTCCGTGCCCAGGCCCTTCAGTTCCTCCTCCGCCGCCTTCCCCATGTCATACCGGGCGAAGGTCGTATCGACGATCCCGATGGTACGCAGCCCTAGTCCCCCTCGGGCGGGGTTTCCTCGACCCTCTCCACCTGCCTCTGGATGGCCCAGAGGCTGATCACCTTGTTGATGATCTTCGTCGTCCCGTCCAGGTCCCCCTCCATCTTGGTCAGGCGGACGACCTTGGCGGGCACCCCGCGTCGGCGGACCTCCGCCTCCACCTCCTCCGATTCGAAGTCCTGGTCCCAGCCCAGGGCGATAATGTCAGGACGCACCTCCTCCACCGTCCGGTAGATGTCCCCCTCGTGGCCCAGGAGGGCCCGATCCACGGGCTTGAGGGCGCCCACCAGCTCCAGGCGCAACGCTTCGGGGGTCACCGGCTCGTGCTTCATCCGCCGCACCCGGGAGTCACGGGCGATGATGACCACCAGCTCGTCCCCCAGTTCCTTCGCCTCCTTGAGGTAGTGCAGATGCCCTACGTGGAGGATGTCGAAAACTCCCGTCGCCATGACCCGGACCATGCTCCCCAAGCCTCGAGGACGTCGCTCCCCTCGACGAAGGGAAGATGCCGGGCTGTCGCATATTTGTTTGCCTCGCCCTTGGACAGGGCCTCCCCCCCGTCCGCCAGCATCTCGCAGAGAGTGGCGGTGGGGAGGAGGTCGGCCATGAGGAGGAGGGCCGTGGCGAGCTCCGTGTGGCCGCGCCTCTCCTGCAGGAGGGGCTCCGCGGCAATGAGAAGGTGGACGTGCCCGGGGCATCGGAATTCCCGCATGAAGGCCTCCCGGGCCAGGCCGTCCTCCGAGGCGAGGGTGTTGCGACAGGCCTGGGCTAGGGCGGCGACGGTCCGGGCCCGGTCCCGGTCGGTGATCCCCGTCCGGGTCCCCTGGTGGTTCACCGTCAGGCTGAAGGCGGACCGCGCATCGTAGGGCGGCCGATGGCGCAGGAGGCCCTCGATCACCGGGAAGTCCCCCTGGAGGCGGCTCAGGGCGTCCTCCATGAGGGGGAGTCCCAGCCGGCGTGCCACGGGGGCCGGGAGGGTGGTGCACACGAGCCCGCCGGCCTCTTGGCGCATGAGGCGAATCGATCCGGAGGTCACGAACTGAGAGGGCAGGACGAGGTCCGTCTCCCCCTCGCGCCCGGCCGCGTCGTACAACAAGACCGGCCTCCCCTCCTGGAGTGCCCTCAGGGCCCCCCGCACCGCGGCCCGCATCGGGAGGAGCACCGACCGCCCTGTAATAAGATTATTGTAATTACCAATAAGATTGTCTTTCCCTCTCCGCAACCCTTTCTACGGCCCGGGCCATCATCCCCGCGTGCTGGACGACCCCACCCGCCTCGCCCAGGTCGACCCCAGCGGGCTCATGGGGACCTTCTCCTCACTCCCGGAACAACTCGAGGAGGGGCTCGCCGCGGCCCGCAATGCGACGTGGGAAGGCCCCCCTTCGGGCCGGGTCTTCGTCGTGGGGATGGGCGGGTCGGCCATCGCCGGGGACCTGGCCCACGCCCTGGCGAGGCGGTACGGCGGGCTCGAGGTCCAGGTAACCCGAACCCCCCACGCCCCCCCTTACGTTGCGCCCGAGGACCTTCTCGTCGCCATCAGCTATTCGGGGAACACCTGGGAGACCCTGTCGGCCTACCGCCAGGCGTTGACACGGGGGCTCACCTGCTTGACGATCGGGTCCGGCGGGGAGCTCGCCGAGACCTCCTCCGCCCAGGGTGTGCCCCACGTGTTCGTGCCACCAGGCCTTCCCCCCCGAGGGGCCCTGGGGTACCTCCTGGCCCCCCTGCTCACCCTGCTCGGTCGGACCTCCCCGCGCCTGGCCGAGTCCGTTCCCAAGGCCCTGGAGGAGCTGAGCCGCATCCGGAGGGAATGGGTCCCGGCCGTGCCGGCGGCCGAGAACCCGGCGAAGGGCATCGCGAAGGCCCTGGAGGGGAAGGTGCCCGTCGTCTACGGCCCCCCGCCTTACGCGGGGGTCGTGCGTCGGTGGCAGACCCAACTCAACGAAAACGCGAAGGTACTCGCGTGGCACAGCGTGCTGCCCGAGGCGAACCACAACGAGATCGTGGGTTGGCTCGAGGGGGAGGAGCCGGACCGGTTCGCCCCCGTGTTCCTCATGCCGCCCCCGGACGCGCGCCTCTACAGCCGGTTCCGGAAGACCCTTGCCTTCCTTGGGGAGCGCGTGGCCGTCACCACGGTCGAGGTACCCGGCGGTCCCTTTGTGACCGGCTTTCTCGAACTCGTCCTCCTGGGGGACATCGTGAGCGTGTACCTGGCCGTGCTCCGGGGGGTGGACCCGCACCCCGTCCGATCCATCGATCGGCTGAAGGCCGCCTGGGAGGACGGGGTCGAGAGGGGAGGGAGCGCCGAGGGGGAGATTTGAACTCCCGAGGCGGTTGCCCGCCACGAGCTATCGAGGGGGTCTCTCCAGGCTCGCGCCCTACCAGGCTAGGCGACCTCGGCGACGGACGGGGCGTTCGCATAGGGACGTAGGCGAATAAAGCTACGTCCGGCCCTCAGCGCCAGAGCCGGGGATAGGATCCGGGGTCCATCAAGACGCGCTCCAGGTCCACGGCGACCCCCTTCTGGGCGGTCTGCAGGTCGGAGGTCGCCTTCCGCGCGCGCCCTAGGGCCACCGCCTCCCCCTTCCGGGTCAGGAGGGCCACGAGCTCGCCCGAAGCCACGGCCGGGTCCGCCTCCAGAATGCCGGGGACCATGAGTGGCGCTCCGTGGCAGAGGGCCTCCACCGCCGTGTCCTTCACCACCAGCCGCCGCAGGTGTCCCACCAACTCCTCCATGGGACGCAGGATCCGCCGGATTTCCGCCTCCTCCCTGTCCTCCTTCCAAAAGGTGAAGGCATCTCGAAGGGCGCTCAGGGGGACGGCCGTCTCCTCGGAAAGACCGGCCGTGCGGGTCCTGCGGAGGTCCTGCAGGTGAGCCCCGACGCCCAGCGCTTCGCCGAGATCGACGCAGAGGGTGCGAATGTAGGTGCCCGCCTCGCAACGCACGCGAAAGAGGTAGTCGCGCCCCCGATGTTCCAGGAGCTGCAGTTCGTGGATGCGCCGGACCCGGAGGGTCCGCTTCACGGCCGAGCGGAGGGGAGGGGTCTGATAGATCTCCCCGACGAACTCGCCAAAGGCCTCCGCGACGTTCTCCTGCGGCAGGTCCTGGTGGAGTCGCAGGACGCCCACGTACACCTTGTCCCCCACGTGGAGGGCGTCCAGGACCCGGACCCCGCGACCGAGGGCGATGGGCAGCACGCCCGTCACGCGGGGATCGAGGGTGCCGCCATGGGCCGCCTTCCCGACCCCGAGGAGGTCCCGGACCCAGGCGGATACCTGGTGGGACGTGGGGCCTTGGGGCTTGTCAACGACCACCATCCCCGCCTCCAGGAGTTCCTCCACCGTCCGCGCCTGGGGGGGCTTCCCGAAGGGGGGCACGGCTTGCCCCCGGGGCCTCGGGGCGGTCACACGCCGGCCTCTTCCAGGATGGTGTCCACGAGCTGTTCGGGGGTCCGTTCGGAGGAGTCCAGGACGAGGTCGAATACGCTCTGGTCCGCGAGGTCGATGCCGTAGATGGCCGCGTACCGCCGGGACTCCGAGGCCTCACGGGTCTTCATCTCGCGGTGGGCGGCCTCCTCGCTCTGGGCGTCCCGCTGCGCGACCCGGGCGGCCCGGACAGAGCGCGGCGCCTCCAGCCAGACGGCGAAGATTTCCTGGCCTTCCGCTCGCAGGAGGTGGGCCGGGAGTCGCCCCTCGACAACCAGGGGGATCTCGCGGGCCGCCATGTCAGTCACCCGCTTCAGGATCGCCTCGTCCAACCGGCGGTCGATGGTGTGGTCCTCCTCCGCCAAGCGTCCGAAGGCCCCGAGGCTCAGGCCCTTCTCCTCCGCCCACTCACGGAAGAGGTCGCCCGCCGAGACGACCTCCCAACCCCGTCGACGGGCCAGCCCCTCGGCCACCGTGGTCTTCCCGGCACCGGGGAGCCCCCCAATGACCAAGACCGGGGCCATGGAGGGTTCCTCTACACCTCCCCCCGCCCCGCCAGCTTCCGATTGAAGGTGACGTACTTCAAGACACGGGAGAGGACGAGGCTCAGGGGCATCGTAATCACGATGTAGAGGAGGACCCACGTGGCGAAGAAGCCGACGCCCCCGCCCAAGGCGGCGTTGGCCTCCCAGGGGACGCTCACGGTGGGGAACGGCGCCTGGGCGATGAAGAAGCTGAGCCAGGCGAAGATGGCGATGAAGATGATCATGGTGAGGGGCAGGGTGCGGAACTGGGCCATCTGCACAGGCATGAACTCCCGCATGACCTCGGCCCGGACCTCCTGCAGCTTCTTCATCCGGGCCTGGTTGCGCTTCGCCATGGCCTCCCGCATCTCCTTCCCGAGGGCCTTGTTGACCGCGGCCATCCGGCCCTGGGCCACCCAGTTGGTCATCCGGTGGCGGAGGAGGGTGGAGATGGTGAGGGGAATGGCCCCGGCCAGGAAGATGGTCACCACCAGAAATTGGCCGCCGAAGCCGATGAGAGGTTCCAGGGCCAGGCCCATGACGAAGCCCAGGCCCAGGCGGGCCTCCGGAATGAAGAGGATGAAGAGGAGGGCGATGAACATGAACATCATCAGGAGCTGGTTGGACCCCTGCCCCGGCATGGCGGGCGGCTTCTGGGCCATGGCGCATCCTACGCGGGTCGGCGATTTAACGATTTAGTCCCTAGCCCGCGCCGACGCCCGTCTCCAGACCCGTCCCGCCGAGGGCCTGGGTGATTTGCTGCTGCATCCGCTCGTATCGCTCCGCCAGCGTCTTCTCCTGCTTCTCCAGGGTCTTGACGCGGATGGCGAGGGTCTCCTTCTGATCCTGAAGCTCCTTGTGGACCCCCTCCTTGCCCTTGGCCCGGATCAGGAGGGACCCGATGCTCTTGTAGATGGGTGCGTCCTCCTCGGCCTTCTCCAGCTCCTCCAGGGTGACCTCCACCTCCCGGAGGCGGGTCTCCATCTGCACCCGTTGGGCCGTGGTCACCTGGAGCTGCTGCTGGAGCTGCCGGAACTGGTTGATCTGGTTCTGAAGCTGCGGAGGAATCTCCCTCACATGCCGGCCTCCTCGACCATGTGGAGCGCCCCCGACGCCCAGCGGAGGTAGGAATTCAGGGCGGCCCGCAGGGCGTTCGTGTCCCGGGCCTCCACCTCCATCACCAGGGCCTCCGGGGTGGTTGTGAGAACGATCCGGCTCCGCGGAACGGGTCGGGCGGCCTCGGGTCCCAGGGCGGTGGCCAGGGTCTTCGCCGCCTCCGTCTCCACCCGGACCCAGGCCTTCCGCACGCTCATCGCACCTTCAGGACCTTTTTGACGTTGGGCCGCTCCTTGTAGAAGATCTTGGACCCGCAGTGCTCGCACTGGATGCCTATGGTGTTGATGTTGGAGCGCACAGGTTCCTTGCACACGGCGCACTTGTACACGTCACTCCTCCAGCCCCTCGGGCACCACGATGTCCTCCTCGGCCGCCCGGCGGGCGACCTGGCGCGAGATGGACGTGGTGACCACGGGGCGGTAGGCCCCCCCGGCGAAGGTGTAGTCGCACCGCCGACAGCGCCAAATGCCGCTGCTGACGCGCTTCACGGACAGATGGCGGCAACGCGGGCACGCGTGCCACCGGGACTTCTCCCGGAGGATCTCCCGGATTCGCCGACGGATCTTGACCCCGTAGCGCGGGCCGAGGAAGCCCGCGGGTCCTGCCTTCTTGGTGCGCCGTGCCATCCCCGCCTAGGCCTCCACGATCAGCTTCCGAATCTCCTTCCCGATCTTCTGGGAGAGGGAGACGATCTGGTCAACCTCTTCCACGGTGAAGCTGCCCCTTAAGCCTTTCTGCATGGCCCGGATGTGGCCCTTCTCGTCGGTGATGACGGTTAGGCGGGCATCGGCGATGCGCTCCTCTTCCAAGGAGGGATCGATGAAGATGGCGTCCCCAATCTTGGCGGCGGTGACGGAGATGGGCTGATGCTCCACCTCCAGGGGGGCGTCTTTCCCCTCCCCCAGCTTTGTGGCGTTCGGGACGGTCGTGTTCATCAGGGCGGCCAAGGCCGCGTAGTTTCCGGCGTCGAAGAGATTTCCCTCGTAGTCCAGGACGTGGATGTCGATGAAGAGGAGCCAGACCTTCTCGCCGGGCTCGATCCCAAGCTTGGCTACGTCCACCGTGTCTGTCGCCCGGATGCCCCGGTCCACCACCCGGGCGAGCTCGATGGCCTGCGGCTTCGGGGGACCAAGCTCGAATGTCGGGCTCGCGCCGGGGCGAAGTTCCGCGACAGTAATCAGGACCCCGGACTCGGGCCGGTCGGCGTAGGGTGAGCCCAGCTCCATCTTAACGCCCACCAGGAGGTCCGTGGCGCCCAGGTGCACCCGGGCACTCCCCTCGGCCGACTCGATGTAGCCCTTCTCCACCGTCACAGGCCGATGTTCCTCGAGGCCCCGCCCGTCGATGCGTTTGCCCGCCTCGGCCAGGCGCTGGATGTGGCTTCGCGTCAGCTCGTGGACGACTTCGACCATCTACGCCTCCTCCTTGACGGTCTCTTCTTCGAGCTCTTCTTCGGCCCCTTCCTCCGCCTCGACCTCCTCCATGGAGACGGCGTACCGACGCTTAAGCGCGTCCTTCTGCACCTCGTAGATCTCCTTGGCCGCGGCGATCGCCATCTTCATCCCCTTCTGGAACTCCTTGGCCGTGAGGTCGCCATCCATCTGCAGGAGGACAATCTCCTCCGTCCAGGGGATGATGGCGAGGGGGACGTCCGCTTCGCCGTAGTTGTCCTCGTCCTTTCCCAGATCCAAGACGACCGTGCCGCCGATCTTCCCGAAGGCCACCCCGGCCACCAAGCTCTTCATAGGAATCCCGGCATCCGCCAGGGCCACGGCAGCCGCCGTGAGTCCGGCGACCCGGGTTCCGGCGTCTGCCTCCAGGATCTCTACGAACACGTCGATGCTCGATCGCGGGAACTGCTCCAGGAAGACCACGGAGGCAAACGCCTCGCTGGTCACCTTGGAGATCTCCGTGGAGCGCCGGTCGGGGCCGGGTCGCTTGCGATCGCCCACGGAGAACGATGCCATGTTGTAGGTCACCCGGACCAAGGCCCGGGCGGGGTCTGCCATGTGGCGGGGATGACACTCCCGCGGCCCGTAGACCGCGGCCATGACCTTGTTGTTCCCCCACTCGAGATAGGCGCTTCCGTCCGCGCGCTTCAGGACGCCGGCCTCGATGGTCAGCGGGCGCAGTTCGCTTGCCTTGCGGCCGTCCAGCCGCTTGCCTTTGGAATCAATCAGTTTGGGCGTCTCCGCCATAGTACTCACCTAGGTTACTCGGGCTTGCCGTAGGCGTCTTCGAGAAAGTCCCGGACGGCGTCTGTGAGCCCGTGCACCTGGGCGTTAGACTCAATCATCCGGACCGCGGTCACGGCCTGAACGACGTCGTCGATCTCCCCGTCGATCCATATCCGGCCATTCTGGCCCACGAACTGCCGGGTGTTGGTGAAGCTCTTGATCAGGCTGATCATGCTCCCCTTCCGTCCAATCACCCGGGGGACCTTGGCGGGGGAGATCTCCACGATGCGCCCGCCCGTCAACTTGCGGGCGGACCGGTCCTTCATGGTGATGTTGACCCGCTTCGTCTCGTCCACGCCGACGATCTTCACGAGGATCGTGTCTTCCACGTCCAGGAAGCGGGCCGTATCGCCGAAATCCACCTTCCAGGGCACCTCGTTCACATGGAGCGGAGAGGGGTGCGGCGCGTTGATATCCACCAACCAGTGGGAGGGTCCTAGGTCGACGACCTTTCCGATGACGAGGTCCCCGGGGCGCGGCATGTAGCGTCCGCCCAGGGGGATAACGTTGACGTAGCCGCCCCGCTCCTTCTTGATGCCCAGGAGGGAGGCATAGATACGGCCACCTTCGCTGAAAGTGCCGACCCCGGGCCGCAGGCCCTCGCCATCGAGGACATCGCCCGGAACGACCACTTCCCGTTCGGGACTACTCATTTCACCTCACTTGCCTTGGGGGCCTCGTAGGGATGGGCTCACTTAAGAATCTTCGTCTCCACGTTGCCGTGGGTCCGCTCGTTCAGACGGTCCAGGAACTCCGCCTGGAGCCCCGCGGCCACCTCGACGACCCCGATCCAGGAGCCATCGGGCTGCCACTCCTCCTGGAGAATCGTCCCGTGGGCGCGGACCTCCCCGTAGGCCTTCCCCGCGTCCGCCGGGAAGAGCTTGATGGCGAACTTCGTCTTCTCCACGCTGAGGGGGAGGAGGGGCCGAAGGGCCTCCAGGGTCGGGCCCACCTGCTCCTCCACCGACCGGAAGGGGTCCACGTGGACACCGGCCTCCTCCATGGCGTTTTCGATGCGTGGGGGTGGATGGGGGGTCCCTGTCTGGGGATTGACGGCGTTGGCGACAATGTAGGCGACGATCTGCTTCCGCTTGGCCTCCCGCAAAGCCCGCCGTTGCTCCGTGGTGAGGGCGATGTCCCCCTCCTGGACGATGCGCGTGGCCACCGCGAGGAAATCGGCCGTGCCGAAGAGCTCGACCATCTTCTCCTCGGAGGCCCGGAGGCCCTTCTTGACGTCCCGGAAGATGGCGTCGCTGGCCAGCTCGTCGACGAGGTTGACCTCCGTCCCGGTCCGAAGCGCCTCGACGGCCTCGGGGCGTACGAGGATCTCGAAGGTCTCCCCGCCCCGATCGAGGCGGGCGATGACCATGTCCTTGGTAATCTCGTCCTTCCGAGACGTCCGGAGGTCCCAGGGCATGCCTCGCCCCTAGGCTTCCAGCTGGCGCAGGTAGGCGTGCACTTCCTCTAGGGTGAGCCGGACGAACCGCTTGCCGGCCTCGACGAGACCGACCTCGATGGTATCGGCCTGCAGCTTGTCCTCGGAGGCCTTCTGGAGCGCCTCGAGTCCCAGGAGAACGGCGGTGTCCCGGTCCATGTCGTCGTTGTACTTCTCCTCGAACGTCTCCCGGACCGTGTTGCTTCCGGAGCCGATGCTCCCCGCCTTGTAGGACACCATGGCACCACTCGGGTCCGTCTCGTAGAGATGGACTCCCTGGTCGTCCGCGCCCCCAATCAGGAGGGCGGTCCCGAAGGGGCGGACCCCGCCATACTGGGTGTAGTTCTGCTTGTAATCGGACACCCGCTTCACCAGGAGGTCCACGGAGATGGGCTCCTTGTAGGTGACCTTGTTGACCTGGGCGGCGATGCGGGCGTAGTCCACGAGAACCCGCGCGTCGGCAACCAGCCCTGACGTGGCACAGCCGATGTGTCCGTCGATCTCGAAAATCTTCTCGATGGAGTCCGCCTCCATGAGGCGGCTGCTGAGACCCTTCCCTGCCATCAGGACGACGCCGTCCTTGAACTTGACACCCGCGGTGGTGGCTCCGCGGGTGACGGCCACCCGCGCGTACTCGACCTGGAAGAGACGCCCATCGGGCGAGAAGACGGTAATGGCGCGATCGTACGCCATCTGGCCTGGTTGCATGAAATCAGCCTCTCGCGAACTAAGGGTGTCGAAATAATAAACCTTCGCCACCCGGTTTTCGCGCCTGAAGGGGGGCCTGGCGCCCGCGGGGGAGCGGGGCCTCGTCCTCACCGAGCGGGGGGTTCTAGGTACTTCCGGATGGCCTTTCGGACGGTGCCGCTGGTCCCCAAGGTGCGGACGTTCACCTTCCGGGATCCTACGGTCTGCAACGAGCGGAGCAGGCGAAGGGCGGTCTCCTTGTGGAGGTGGGACACCCGGACGACCCCTGTCCCCCCTCGAAAACGGACGAGCCACGGCCGGGCCTCCTTGGGAAGATGCCTGGAGACCTCCCTGAGGGCTTCGATGACCTCCCCCGTCTGGAGGTCTTCCCCGCCCTCGATGCGGAAGGCGATGTAGCGCTTCCGGCCGACCCGATCCTTGACGACCGTGGCGTCCCCCGCCCCTCCATCACGGCGTTCGGGTTGAGCTTTGCGGGGGCCGGGCGGCCTAGGCGACCAGGTCTATCTCCCCTTCCAGGACGTGGCTCGTGTCCTTCCCCAACAGGTTCTCCCCCTGGACACCGGTGAGCACCACGAGGACCCGAACCTCCTTCTCCAGCTCCGGATCGACGGAGCACCCCCAGATGATGCGGGCCATGGGGTTCGTCCGTTCCCCGATGAGCTCGGCCGCCCGTTCGGCCTCCTCCACGGTGAGATCGGACCCCCCCACGACCCGGATGAGGGCCCCGCCCACCTGGCTCACGTCCAACTCCCCGAGCAGGGGGGACTGGAGGGCCTCTTCCACGGCCAGGTCCATGCGATCCTCCTCGCCTCGGGCCTCCCCCATCCCGATCATGGCGACCCCGCCTTCCTCGATGATCGTGAGGAGGTCGCTGTAGTCGATGTTGACGAGCCCGGGCTTTGTGACGATCTCCGTCATGCCCTTGATGCTCTGCATGAGAATCTCGTCGGCCACCTTGAAGGCGGCCTCCAGGGGAAGCTGCGGGACGAGCTCCAGGAGACGGTCGTTCTCCACGACGGCCGTCGTATCACAGTGGCGTCGGAGGCGTTCCAGGCCCCGTTCGGCGTTGTCCCGGCGCATGGTGCCCTCCGCGGCGAAGGGCATGGTGACGACGCCCATGACGAGGGCACCCAGGTCCTTGGCGACCCGGGCCACGATGTGGGCCGTGCCGGTGCCGGTGCCCCCGCCCAGGCCCGCCGTGACGAAGACGACGTTAGCGCCCTGCAGGACGGCCCGGATCTCCGCCATGCTCTCTCTGGCGGCCCGCTCGCCCACCTCCGGGATGGCGCCGGCGCCGAGTCCGCGGGTGATCTCCTTCCCCAGGAGGATCTTCTTGGGAGATCGGGTGTGGAGGAGGTGGTTGGCGTCCGTGTTGAGGGCGCAGAGCTGCGCGCCGACAATGCCGGCCTCGGCGAGGCGGTTGATCGTGTTGCACCCGCCGCCCCCGCATCCCAGGATCTTGATGCTCACGCTCAGCGAGTCCACGAGCCGTTGGAGCTCGGCATCCTCCTCGGCAACGAGGGGTTCGCCCTCGCCTTGGGGGAACGACGATGCCTGCTCCAGACGAGCGATGGCCCTGTTAACAATCGAACGCATGCCACATCCCATCCCGTAGGGGGTGGCGGAAACTTGCGGGTCTATTTAAGATAATCGGGGAGGACGCACGGGGAAGACTTACCCCCCGAGGCGCACCGCTTCGAGGAGGTCCGCGCCCTGGATGATGCCGTAGCCGTACAGCCGGTCATGGGGTTCCGCCTGCCCCGCCAACGGGAGGGCCGTCCCCATGAGGGCCACCTTGATCGCCGAGACGCCCACGTCGGACACCAGGCCCCGGAGCGAGGGTGCGCCTTCCAGCACCAGCGCCAGGATGGCGCTCACGACGGCGGAGGCCGCGGAGGTGCCCGAGATGCTCGCGTACGATCCCCCCAGGCCCGTCGTCGTGAGCCCCTCGCCAGGGGCCACCACTTCCGGTTTGCGGTTGGGGTCCAGCCGGCCCGCGTTGCCCCCGCCCTGGCTGAAGGCAGAAATCTGGAGCCGGGCGTTCACGGAGCCCACGGCAATCACCAGATCCTGGGATGCCGGGGTCTGCACGTCCGGTGCGTCCTCGCCGTCGTTCCCCACCGCGGCCACGACCAGGATACCCTGGCGGATGGCGTCGTCTACGCGGACCGAGACGGGGTCCGGTTGCGACACGCTCCCCCCTCCCAGGGAGAGGGAGATGATGTGCGCTTGCGTCCCGTTTCCGAACGGGTCCATGCAGAAGAGGATGGCCTGGACGATGGCGACGGCCTGCCCCGAGCCGAGGGCATCGACGGCCTTGGCGACCACGAGGGAGACCTGGGGGGCAAAGCCCCGGACGAGACCATGACCCACCATGAGGCCCGCCATGAAGGTCCCATGCCCGTGGTCGTCGTAGGGTTGCGGCTCGTCGGCCACGAAGTCCTTCCAGGCGGCCAGCCGAACGTCGCGGAGGTCGGGGTGGCCCAGGTCCACCCCGGTATCCACGATGCACACGATGACCCCTGCCCCCGTGAGACCCAGGGTCCGGAGCTGGTCGGCCTGGGTGGCGGAGAAGGCCCAGGCGTTGTCGGGGACGCTGCGGAGGAACCGCTCGAGGGCCTCCAGGTTGGCGAGGACGAAGAAGACGGACCCCAGGAACAGGACGGCGATGAGGAAGAGGGCGAGGGCCTTGCGCCAACGGTGCGGCGGGGGGCTCAGTTCGGGAAGGGCCATGAGAGACGGACACGGGAACGGCGGCTGAAGCGGCGGGCAACGCCCCTAGGACGCCCGGGCATGGACGGCGATGCCGTTCTCGCCGAGCACCATGGGGACGATGGACTCCAAGTGGCTCGAGCCTTTGAACTTCTCGATGGAGATGAACCGCTTAATCCCGTGTTCATGGCGGAAGAGGTAGAGGCGAATCTCGCCCCGGGCCAGAAAGGTCTCCAGCTTCGAGTTGCCGTGGCCGGGCGTCTCCACGGTCAGGAGGGCCGTCTTCTCCGACTCCGAGAGGAAGCGCATGAACGATTGGGTGGAAACGTTCTCCTCGAAGTTGCGCATGCAGAACCGCCGCAGGGCGGTCACGCTGTCGATGACCACCCGGTCGTAGGCCCTCCGGGCGAACAGGTTCTTGAGGGCCTGCTGGAGGGAGTGGACGGTGACCTCGCGTGACGCCCCGTCGGGGGTCTTCCGGATCTTGGCGGGCACGTTCTTCATGGCCACGGGAGCGATCTCGGAGGAAATCTCGAGAGTGGGGTTGGGCTCGAACCGCCGGATGTCGGAGTTGGCGTCCAGGATCTCCACGTCGCCCACCTTCCAGCCGTAGGACTCCGCGTTGTAGCGGACCTCGTTGGGGGGTTCCTCCAGGGCGACGAAGAGGCCGTTCTCCCCCTCCTTCAGGCCGTGACGGAGGAACTGCAAGCACAGGGTGGTCTTCCCGCTGCCCGGAGGGCCGGAGACAATGTACGGCCGGTTCGGAATGAGCCCGCCGTTGAGCATCTGGTCCAGCCCCTCGATTCCCGTGCGCACGCGTTCCGGCATGGTCTACCTCGAGACGACGTTCACGGAGGGCTTCTCCCTCCTCCTGCGGAGGTTCTCCAGGATGATCATGGCCTGCTGGAGGGCCTCCTCGTGCAGTCCCACCTGCCAGTGGGTCAGCGCCCGGTAGATGCGCGGCCGCAGGTCGCTGATGTCGATCTTCTCGGCCTCACACCGCTCCCACAGCTGGAGGACCTCTTCGAGGGTCTCGAAGAGCTCCTCCGCCTGGATGTCCGCGATGAAACTCTCCACGATCCCGTCGGTGCGCTGGCCATGGAGGGAGACCTGGCCGTCGGTCTGGACGTAGAGGCCCTTCTCCCCGATGATCATGGGGCGGAAGCGGTCGTCGAAGGACGAGCCCCGGAGCTTCTCCACGGATACCGCCCGGCGTACGGTGTGGGATTCGTACCACTTGTGCAACCGGATCTCGCCTCGCGCCAATTGGAACTCCGTCTCGAGGGACTCCTGGGAGGGGAGGTCCGTGGTAATGAGGATGGTCGCCTCCAGCTCGGAGAGGAAACGCATGAAGGATTGGATGAGGATACTGCTGTCCTCCCCGCGCATGCCGAAGAGCTTCAAGCTGGTCATGGAGTCGATGACCACCCGGGTGTACCGCTTGCCCGTGAGCTTGAAGTGCTCCTGGAACTCCTGCTTGAGCATCTTCTGGACGGAGTGGACGGAGACCTCCATGGTGCGCTGTTGGCTCTTCCGCATCTCCGAGACCTGCTCCATGTCCCGGACGTCGAGGGTGGTCCCCACATCGATGATGGACTTCGACTTGGAGTGGGCGCGGATGTCCGGCGTGGCGTCGAGGATGCGGAGCCGGTCGAGGCTCCACCCGAAGTGGCCCATGTTTGCCTTGATCTCGTTGGGAGGCTCGTCCACCGACACCATGATGACGCTCTCGCCGTTCTTGATGCCCTCCAGGAGGAACTGCATGGCCAGAATGCTCTTCCCCGAACCCGGGGGGCCGGTGAGGGCGTAGGGCCGGCCGGGGACCAACCCGCCGGAGAGCATCTTGTCTAGGCCTTCAATCCCGGTGGAGACGCGCTGCATCACGACCCGCCCAGTCCGTTCCGTCCTGGGACTGATAAGCTTATCTTTCCGATTCTTTCCGATGATAAGGCGGGCCCAGAGGGGCGGGCGCAGAGGCTAGAGGTCCTGACTCCGGAAGCGCCAAAAGGCGAGGGCAAGGGGGAGGGACGCCCAGATCGCCATGGAGAGGCCGGTCGTAGCCACCGTGACGAAGGCGGGGAGCTGGAGGGGGAATCCGAAGACACTGGTGAGGCCGAAAGCCCGGGCGGCGAAGGACTGGAAGGCGTCGACGGGATTGGCGATGCTCACGGCGTAGAACCAGTCCGGGAGCGTCTCGCCGGGTTGGGGGATAAAGCTGCCCCCCGTGGCCACGTAGATACCCAGGAGGGCCAAGTCGAAGATGAAGGCGAAGAAGAACCAGAGGAACACGGCGAGGCCCAGGGCCGTCGCCCGCCGCTTCGCCACGGAGGACAACAGGAGTCCGACACTCAGGAAGGCCAGGGCGAACACGACGGCGCCTAGGAGGAAGACGAGGAAGTTCTCCCACCCCTCCGTGCCGGCAAAAGCCATGACCACGGCCCCCCCGACACCTAGGCCCGAGAGGATCGCGGTCAGCATGACGGCGCCCAGGCCCAGGAACTTCCCGAGGAGGGTCTCGAGACGGGTGATGGGCATGGAGAGGAGGAGCAGGATCGAGCCGCGCTCCTTCTCCCCCACGATCGCGGCGTAGCTGATCATGAGGCCGAGGATGGGCACGAGAAGGGTCACCGTGGTGGTCATCCCCGCCACGGTCTCGAAGAGGCCTTGAAATCCCGTCCCCCCGCCGGTCTGGACGGCCCCGAAGTAGGAGATGACCAAGACGAAGACGATGAAGATGGCCGAGAGGGCGATGATCCATTTGTTCCGGACGTTGTCCAGGAACTCCTTCTTCAGGAGGGCCCAGACCGCCCGGGCATCGAATCCCCGTCGGGGGCCGCCGGCGGGGATCACCGGATCTCCCCCCGGGACTTCGCGGTCAATCTTAGGAAGACCTCCTCCAGGGACGGTTCCTCGGTCTGGAAGTCGTGGACGGGGATTCCCCTCTCCTCCAAACGGCTCAGGACCCTCGCCCTGGCCACGGGTGTGCTACCCACGAGGACCCTCTCGCCGCGAACTTCGACGGTCTCGACCCCTTCCAGATCCTGGAGTGACGCGGCCGCCTCCTCCGCCCGAGAGCCCACCGTGAGGTGGAGCCGCGGCTTCATCGCCAGACGGTCGCTGAGGTTGCTCACGGTGTCCTCCGCCAGCAGCTTCCCTCGGTTCAGGATGCCCACACGCCCGGCGAGCTCTTGGACCTCGGTGAGGATGTGGGACGAAAAGAAGACCGTCGCGCCCTCGCGGTTGGCGGTCAGGATGCGGTCCTTCACCACGCGGGTCCAGTTGGGATCCAGGCCCATCGTCGGTTCGTCCAGGATGAGGAGGCTCGGGCTCCCCATCAAAGCCTGGGCGACCCCGAGGAGCTGAACCATTCCCTTCGAGAACGTCCCGACCTTCTTGTCCGCGAACGTACGCAGACCGACCGAGTCCAGGAGACCCAGCAGGTCTTCCTGGCGGTGGCCTTTGAGGCTGGCGTAGAATGCCAGGGTCTGCCACGCCGTCAGGTTGTCGTAGAAGGCAAGGCGTTCGGGCAGGAAGCCGATGCGCCGTTTGATCTCGTGGGGCCGCCGCGTCAGGTCGATGCCCTCGATGAGCACGTCGCCCGTGTCGGGGTAGGTCAGCCCCAGGACCATCTTGATGGTGGTGGTCTTTCCCGCCCCATTCGGTCCCAAAAATCCGTAAATCTCCCCCCGCTTGACCTCCAAGGTGAGGGAGTCGACCGCCTGAAGGCCGTCGAAGGCCTTGGACAGATTGGCGACCCGCAAGGCGCTGTCCGAAACCGTGCTCCTCGCACGAAACGGGGATACTTAAGGCGTTTGGAGGCGGATCGGCGGACGAAGAGGGAGATAGCGGGGCCTGGAAATCCAGCCCGGGGACCACGGTTAGCACCGCCCCCGGTCCTTTGAACCAGGGATCTCCGGGTTATGAGCCCGACGGGATTTTAGGCTCCGGTCTCCGCCGATGCGGTGACCCGGGGTTTCCTAGCTACCCCACCCCGCTATCGTCGAGCCCACCGGCGCGGCCGATATTAAGGATATCGTCTCACGGGCGGGCCGAGAGGAGCTTTCTCAGCCGCAGGGCGTCCTCCAGCGAAGCCTTCAGCTTCAGCTTCCCCAGGGCCATCGCCTTGAAGGTCGGGATGCGGCCCTCGACCAGCCCACGGAACGTCTCCTCGTCACAGGTGATGGTCACGTCGGCCCCCTCCAGCTTCCCTTCCTCTAGCCCCCCGATCCGACCGCCCCGCAGGGCCATGTGATACACGCCCCGGTCTGTGACGAGCTGGATTGTCCGCTCCATCCCCGCGATCTCCTCCTGGAGGCGCGCGTCCGTCTGGGCCCGCTCGTTGAAGGTTGCGATGAGGTCGTCTAGGAGCTCGCGCATGCTATTCCCAGTCCTCAAGCTTCCCCGTGCGGGCCACGGAGAGGAGGGCCTGGCTCGTCTTCCAGGCCATGCGGGCGTAGGGCGGCATCTCCCCGTGGAGGGCGATCCAGCGTTTGAGGAAGGCACGGGTCGCGGGGTCGTGGGCGTAGCCGCTCCCCACGGGTTCTCCCAGCTCGCGACCGATCCTGCGCACCTCGACGTCCCGATCCACCTTGGCGACGATCGAGGCGGCGGAGACGACCGGGTGGTTCTCGTCCGCCCTGTGCTCCGCCCGCAACGGCAGCTCGTATCCGAGGTCTCGCAGGATCCGAGCCTCGAACCGGCTCTCGACCGTGTCGCAGCAGTCCACGACGGCCTCGTCGGGGGCCAGCTCGCGGATGATCTCGGCGAAGACCCGGGCCTCCACCCGGTTCAGGGATTCCCCCTCCATGGAGGCGTCCAGCTCGGCGGCTGCGATGTGGTGGACACGAGAAGTCGCCACCCTCTTGATCTCCCCCGCGAGGGTCTCTCGCTGGCCCGGGGTCAGCCTCTTGGAGTCCCGCACGCCGAGAGCCCGCAGTTCCTCCTCGTCCTCGCACACGACCCCCGCCACCACGAGGGGGCCCAGAACCGGACCCCGCCCGGCCTCGTCAATCCCCAGGAGACGCAAGCCCAAGCTCCCTCCTCAGGTCGGCCACGCGCTCTCGGAGGTCGGTCACGTCAAACCCCAGGACCACCCCTCCCTCCACGACAAGCTCCCCATTCACCACCACGTCTCGGACCCGCAGGGCAGGACCCCCATACACGAGGAAGGATAAGCCTTCGTGGGCCGTGACGGGGGAGGCGGTCAGGGGTTCCACCACGACAAAATCCGCGGTGGCGCCCGCCTGGAGGCCTCCCGCCCCCCGACCCAAGGCCTCCGCGCCCCCGCGGGTCCCGAGATCCAACAAGACCCGGGCCGGGACAATCGCGGGATCCCACCGGGTCCCCCGGTGGACGGGGCCGCAGGCTCCCATGACGCCCCGGAGGTCGAAGCCCCCGCCCAGGAAGGGGGAATCGGTGCCCAGCCCGACCACCACCCCCTCGCGGAGCATCTCGGGGAGGGCCATGGGGCCCCCCGCCCCAGTCATCTGGTTGGATCCGGGGCAGTGAATCGTGGCGACGTGGCCGCGGGCGAGGGCCCGGATCTCGTTGAGGGTCAGCCAGACACAATGGAACGCGAGGAGTTGGGGCGAGAGAAGACCCGCCTTCTCCAGCCAGTCCACGGGCCGGCTCCCCGCCACGCGCTGGAAGCGGTAGACCTCCGACCGCCTTTCTGCGAGAGGCAGACACCACCGTGTCTCCTCCGTGCGGGCGAGGTCGGCCACCGCAGTCGTCAGCTCGGGATCGGTGAGTCCGGGGAGCCCGACCAGCGGGAGGATGCGATCGCGGTCACGCATTCTGCGAAGGAAGCGGCGCGCCTGGGGAAGGTCCTCCTCACTCTCGACGGCCCACGCCAGAAGGGCGCGGATACCGGCCTGGGTGACCGCCCGACCGACCTCCTCCTCCCAACGGAAGAGGTCGAGGAAGCAGGTGGTCCCGCTGGCCAGCATGTTCGCCGTGGCAAGGGCCGCGGCCACTTCCAGGTCCCGCTTGGTGAGACCCGCCTCCAGGTCCCTCATGGCCCTCTCCATGTCGGGCCAGGGGACATCCCGAGGCGGGCCTAGGAGCAGGTGGGCGGTGCGGGTATAGCCGTCGACCAGGCCCGGCATCACGAGGCAGCCTGCGGCGTCGAGGCTCCGGTCCGCGGCGCGATCCGTCTCGCCGACCTCCACGATTCGACTCTCCTCTACGAAGAGGTTTCCTCGAACCACGCGCCGCGCCGCATCCTGGGTAACTAGGGTGCCACCCGTGACGAGAAGGGACACGAGCCCGCCAATCGACGAGGCGTATTAATGCGTGCGGGGGCGCTATGAGGGCGCCCTCGCAGGGCAGGACCCGGCAATGCGGTTTCGCCAGGAACTCGAGGCCCTCCTCGCTCAGGTGGTGCCCGGGCGGGTCACGACCTTCGGCGCCTTGGCGGGGGCCCTGGGGGATGTGCGGGCCTCTGTCCCCGTTTTCCGCCTTCTGCGGAGGGAGCGCCCGCCGGGATGGCACCGGGTGGTCCGGACCGACGGCTCCCTCGCCTTCCCCGACGCGACCCCCTCGCTCGCGGCGGAGGGGGTGGAGATCCGGGGGGAGGCGGTGTGTCACTTCCGCCGGGTTCTCTTCCAGGACTTCCGTACCAATCGCCCCCTCGAGGCCCTCCGCCGAGAGCAGCGGTCCCTCGCTTCCCAAATCGTGTTGGAGGATCGCTTCGAGAAGCCCCGGACCGTCGCGGGATTCGACGTGTCGTACCGGGGCCCCGACGCCTACGCCGCCGCGGTGCTCCTCGATTGGGAGACCCTGGAGGTGCGGGAGGAGATCGGGCTGACGACAGCTGTCGACTTCCCGTACATTTCGACCTACTTGGCCCATCGCGAGTTCGAGCCCGTGGCCTGCTGTTACGCCCGCTTCACGAACACGCCCTCCCTCCTCCTGGTGGATGGGAACGGGACGCTGCATCCCGGCCGCTTCGGCGTGGCGTGCTACGTGGGCCTCAAGCTCGATCGGCCCACCATTGGGGTCGCGAAGAGCCTCCTCACCGGGCGGCCGGATCGGGAGGCCCTGGCGCCCGGGGAGGCGACCCCCGTCCGGCTGGAGGGGGAGGCATTGGGCTACGCCTTTCGGCCCGGGAAGGGGAAACCGACCTACGTGTCCCCCGGTCACCGGATCAGCGGCCCCACTGCCATGCGGTTCGTCCGGCGCCTCTGCCGCACCCGGATTCCCGAGCCCCTGCGCCTGGCGGATCGGGCCGCCCGTCGGTTGCGGCGGGCCCACGAGGGTTGACCCTTTTTATCACGGGAGAGGATGGATTGGCGTGCGCTTTCTCGTCTTCGGCGCGGGGGCCATGGGAAGTCTCGTCGGAGGCCTCCTGTCTCAGGTGCACACCACGGTCCTCGTCGGGAGGCGCGCCCACGTGGTGGCCATCCGCGAGCGTGGGCTTCGCATCGCGGGGAAGACCAACCTCGTCGCGACGCCGGAGGCGGTCGAGACCCTCGCCCCCGGGGCGGATCCCGACGTGGTCATCGTGGCGGTGAAGGCCCACGACACGAAGGCCGCCGCGGAGGCGCTGAACCCCCTCACCGAGACGGCGCTGTTCCTGTCTCTCCAGAACGGCCTTGGGAACGAGGAGACCCTGGCCGCCTCCGGGGCCCGGGTGCTGGGGGGCGTGACGAACCAGGGCGTAACGTTCGTGGGGCCGGGAGAGGTCTATCACGCGGGGGCGGGGGATACGTACATCGGGCCCTTCGCGGGGACCGTCCCCGAGGAAGCCGACCGGGTCGCAGAGGCCTTCAACGAGAGCGGCCTGCCCTGCCACCGGACAGAGGATATCCGGCGGGAGCTCTGGCTGAAGGCCATCGTGAACGCGTGCATCAACCCCCTGACGGCGCTTCTCCGAGTCCCGAACGGGTACGTCCTCCAGACGGCCGCCGCGGAGGAGGTCGTGCACGAGGTCATCCAGGAAGGGGTGGACGCCGCCGCCCGGTACGCCATCCGCCTGTCGGCGGAGGCCGTCTTCGAGCGCGTCGCTTCCGTTGTCCAGTCTACGGCGGAAAACAGGTCCAGCATGCTTCAGGACTTGGAGCGGAAGCGCCGGACCGAGATTGACGCCATCAACGGGGCCATTGCCCGGCTGGGTCGGGAGGGGGGTCGGCCGGCCCCCACGAATGCCCTCCTCGCCCGGCTGATCCGGGCGGCGGAGACGGTGCCTACGAGGGAATGACCTGCAGGTCCCGGGTGTACCGGTCGAGCCGTCGGGCCCGGCCCTCCTGGACGAGGACGACGTTCTCGATCCGCACGCCAAACCGACCGGGCAGGTAGATGCCAGGCTCCACGCTAAAGGCCATCCCGTCCTCCAGGAGCCGTCCGTTGCCCTCCACGATGTACGGTTCCTCGTGCACCTCCAGGCCGATGCCATGGCCCGTCCGGTGGAGGAAGCGGTCGCCGTACCCGCCTTCGACGATGACCCGGCGGGCGGCCCGGTCCACGTCCTCCGCGGGGGTATCCACTCGGGCCGCGTCGACGGCCCTCTCGTTCGCCTCTCGCACGAGCTCATACGCCCGCCTCTGCGTGTCGTCCGGCCGTCCGAGGAAGACGGTACGGGTGATATCGGTGTAGTAGCCGCCGAACAGGCCGCCGAAGTCGAGAACCACCGCGTCCCCCCGCCGCAGGCGGCGATCCCCGTACCGATAGTGGGGCTGGGACCCGTTGGGCCCCGAGGCGGCGATGGGGCGGAAGGAGGCCGCATCGGCCCCCGCGGCCATGAGGGCGTTGCGGATGCGGTTGGCCACCTTCCGCTCCGCCTGTCCCTCCTCCAACGAGTGCACCACGGCCTCCATGGCCCGGTCCGTGGACTCGTGGCCCCGCCGGAGGAGAGCAATCTCCTCCGGCCCCTTCACTATTCGCAGCTCCTGCATGAGGCACTCCGCGTCCTGGAACCGCGCCCCGGGCAGGAGGTCTCGGAACATGAGGACGAAGCGCGCCCACATCCGGGAGTCCAGGGCCACGTTCGCTCCTCCGGACGCGTTCGCCAAGGCCTCCCTCAATAGGGCACCCGGGTCCTCCCCGTCATGCCACGCGCGGACGTCTCGGATCCACCCCTCCCGGCTCACCTGTTCCTCGTAGAGGGCGGGCACCACCATCGTGGGCTCCCCGTCTCGGGGGAGGAGGGCGGTCAGGAGGCGTTCGCCAGGCGTCTCGAGAAACCCGGTCATGTAGGTCATGTTGGGACCGGGCGTCAGGGCCAGAAGGTCGATGTCCTGCGCCTCCATGAACGCGCGACACCGCTTCCAACGGCGCGGATAATCCACCGGGTCCACCGGAACTCCCCCGACCGGCCCACGGCACGACGGTATTTCTCTCTTCGCCCAGACCGTGCCTGAGATACCAAGGCTTTATAAACCCCCTTTAAATAGTAGACAAAAAGGGGGAGGGAGTAAATTGGCCAAGATCAAGATTGAAAACGTGGTGGCGTCCACCTCCTTGGGCGGAGAGCTAGACCTTCAGGCTATCGCCCTGGCCCTGGGAGGGGCGGAGTACGAGCCGGAGCAGTTTCCGGGGCTCATCTACCGCTTGAAGGACCCCAAGACGGCAACTCTCCTCTTTCGCAGCGGCAAGGTGGTCTGCACGGGCGCCAAGAGCCTGGAGGACGTCCGGACCGCCATTCGGACGGTGGCCAGACAGATTGAGGAGTCGGGCCTCGAGATCAACACGGATCCCGACATCGAAGTCCAGAACATCGTCGCCTCGTCCGACCTGGGCCAGGAGATTAACCTCAACGCCATCGCCATTAGCCTGGGCCTGGAGCGGGTTGAGTACGAGCCGGAGCAGTTTCCGGGGCTCGTGTACCGGCTGGACGAACCGAAGGTGGTGGTTCTACTCTTCGGGAGCGGAAAACTTGTGTGCACGGGGGCACGGAAACCTTCGGACGTGGAACGGGCGGTCGAGAAGATTACTGAGGAGCTTCAGGCGGCCGGCCTGCTCCGCTGACGGCGGTGCCCCTTGGAGGGCCCTGTGTCGTCGCTGGCGAGGGAGCTGAAGGGCCTTCCCGTCACCGACCACCACGTCCACCTGCGGCCCTCGGGGCGGGGGGTGGAGGCGGTCCAAGACTTCGCACGCCATGGCGGAACCCGAATCCTCCTCGTGCACGTACCCCACGAGGACCGGGCTGCCCTTCGGCCCGAGGACTTCGAGGCCTCCTACCGAGGGACGCTCCGGATGGCCGAGCGGGTACGCGCCCTCGACCTAGTAGAGGTCCTCGTGGCGTTGGGTCCCCATCCGGCCGAGTTGGTTCCCCTGCGCGAGCGGTTCGGCCTCGAACGGGCGTCGGACGTCATGCGTACGGCGCTCGAGATCGCCCAGGCCCACGTGTTGGAGGGCGACGCCGACGCGATCGGGGAAATCGGCCGCCCTCACTGGCCCGTGGGGGAAGACCTCTGGGCGCATTCCAACGCCCTCATGGCGTTTGGCGTGGAACTGGCCCGGGATGCCGGGTGCCCCGTCATCCTCCATACGGAGGCGCCCGCGGCCCCTCTTTTCGAGGACCTCGCCGCCGTGGCCGATCGGGTGGCCCTCCCGAGAGGGCAGCTGGTGAAACACTACGCGGACGCCTCCGTCCTCCCGGAGGAGAACCTCGGCATCTTCCCCTCGGTCATCGCGCGACGCGAACACGTGCGGGAGGCGGCGGCCAAGGGAACCCGGTTCCTTCTGGAGACGGACTATCTCGACGACCCACGCCGCCCGGGGGCCGTCCTGGGCCTGAACACGATCCCAAAGCGGAGCGCCGACCTCCTTCGCGAAGGGCGGGTGGGACGGGAGGACCTGCGCCGCATCCACGAAGACAACGTCGTGGCCCTCTACGGCGAGCGGCCCTAGCGCCGCACGGCGAAATCCTCGAAGGCCCCCTGGTATTCATCCCACGAAACCTTGGCCTCCGTGACCCGGGCGTAGGGCTGGCTCGTCCGGCACCACTCGATGAGGGCCTCCACCCGCTCCTTAGCCCCCTCCATGACCGCCTCCACCGAGCCGTCCCGCAGGTTCCGGACCCACCCCCAGACTCCCAGGTCCTCCGCCTTCCGGCGGGTGTGGTCCCGAAAGTAGACGCCCTGGACCTGGCCGAAGAAGAGGACGTGGGCTCGGACCGGCATCACAAAGTTGATGGGAGGGGGCCATATGATAATGTCGTCTCCGACTGACACGGCCGCCGCGCTTAGCGTAGAGGGCTGGGATGGAACGGCGAAGCATCCACGACTTCCGTGTCCGGGATGTGATGTCCACGGACCCTCGTACGGCGGCTCCGGAGGAGAACCTCTCGGACGCCCTCGCCGTGATGCGGCGCCACGACTTCCACGAGCTTCCGGTCATCCGGGGGAAGGAGCTTCTGGGAATGGTCTCCTACGCCACGATTCTCCGGCGAAGGAACCTACCCCTCACCACCCGGGTGGACAGCGTCCTCGTCCGGCCGCCCCGGGTCGAGCCACGGGATCCCCTCACCCACGTGGCGGAACACCTTATCGCCGCCGGCTACCGGGGCCTCCCCGTGGTGGAGGACGACAGCCTCATGGGCCTGATCTCGCGCAGCGATGTCGTCGGAGCCTTGGCGGACTCCCAGGAGTTCGCCGCCCTCCGGGTCCAGGACATCATGACCCCCGACCCCCAGACGGTGGAGGAAGGGGAGTCCCTCGCGAAGGCCCGGGACCTCATGCGGTCCCTCGACGAGCGGTCAATCCCCGTGGTCGACGGGGAGGGGCGGCTGACGGGGGTCGTGGGGCTCAAGGACATGATCCAGGCGATGACCAAGGGCAAGCCCCGTCGGGCGACCCAGGGAGAGCGGGCCGGCCGCAAGATCCCCTTCGGGGTGGAGGTCCGGAGCGTGATGAGCGTCCCGCCCATCACCATCGGCTCTGCGGAGAGCGGAGCGGAGGCGGCGACCCTCATGCGGGACCATGACATCTCGACCGTCGCCGTGGTGGAGGACGGGCGCCCCGTGGGGATCGTCACGCAGGTGGACCTCTTGGAGCAGGTCGCCATCCTGCGGCGGCGAGAGGAGGTCCTGGTCCAGATCGCCGGACTGGACGAGGACGACTGGTGGACGTACGAGACCCTTTACGCCGTCATCGGGCGGGGGCTGCGAAAGATCGGTGACATCGCCCGGCCCACGGTCTTCAACGTCCATGTGGTCACCCACCAGAGCCAGGGAGACCGGTCCAAGTACTCCATCCGGGCGCGCCTCGGGACCGAACACGGCCTTCTCATCGCCCGGGACTACGACTGGGACCCCGCCCAGGCCATGCGCAAGGTGATGGCGCAGCTGGAGCGGCACGTCAAGCGCAGGAAGGACCGGGACGTCCGTGGCCGGAAGGGGCAGAAGGAGGCGCGCTGAGCCCTCGGCGGCTAGAGCTGGCGGAATTCCCGGGTGAGGAGCGCCCGCTGTCTCCGCACGAGGGCGAGGAGGTCGATGGGGATGATGAGCTTCGCGCCGCTGGAGGGCATGGCGTCCCGGAGGCCCTGAAGGAGCTTCATGACCTCCGTGAAGCTGTACTGGACGAAGAGGTACTCCAGGCCGTCGAGGAGGACGACCCCCTTGTCCCCGCCGTCGAGGAACTTGTTCACCCGTGTCTCCATGTCCTCCAGGGACTGCACGGCCCCCTTGACCTTCGTCCCGTCGTCCGTGAGCCAGAAGACCTGGGCGTCGTCGAGGTCCCAGCTCTCCTTCAGCTTGTCGGGGTAGGTCCGGGTGATGCAGAGCCCCGGGTGGCCCTTGGCGAGGGCCTGGGTGAAGACCTTCATGGCCCGGTTCTGGCCCTGGGTCACGAGGTAGGCCTCCCCCGGTTCGAGCTCGGGGACGCGCTCTGACTTCGTCTTGGTCCGGCCCATCGTCCCCTTGGAGAACCCGCTCCCCCTCTTCCGCAGGTAGCGGGAGGCCATGTAGAGGCCGACGAGGGAGGTGACGAAGAGGAGGAGGAACATCGTCGCGATGCGCTCCGAGTCGGCAAAGGTGCCGTTGCCTCCGTGAAACACGAGGGTCCCCCTCCCCGTCACCTCGAGGCGGGCCAGGGCGGGCACGCCCCAGTCGGGGGCCATGGTGGCGAGGAGAAACGCGGAGAGGCACAGCACGGCGACAAGTCCCGAGACTGAGGGGGAGTGAGAGGGGGGGCGCATGCGGTCGGGGGTCTCTACTCGGGATGGGCTTAAAGTCCCTGTGAAGCCATTTTCCGCGTTGATAATCGGCCTTTCAACCGCGCACCTGGCCCGATAGCTTCTTGAGGACGCACCGAATCAATTCAACCCCCCCCCCCGAGGCGACAGGCCCATGCCCAAGTGTCTCGCGTGCAGCACGAACATCCGAGAGCCCGACGAGTTCTACTACTGCCCCACATGCGGCGGGCCGCTCTGTGCGGAGGATCGGAAGACCCACACCCACGCGGACTAGAGCTCCAAGAAGTCCCGGGTGGCGGGGGTCAGAATCTCGATGCCTTGGGCCGTCACGAGCACGTCGTCCTCGATGCGAACCCCTCCATAGTCCACGAGGTAGACGCCCGGCTCCACGGTCATGGCCATGCCCTCCTGGAGGGTGGTCCCGGACGCGGAACCCATGCCTGCCCCGTCGTGGACGGAGAGCCCGATGGTGTGGCCCAGACCGTGGAGGAAGCGCCCCTTGAACTCCGTACCGTCGATGACATCCCGGGCGATTTCGTACACGGCCTTGCCGTCCGCGCCCGGCTTCATGGCCTCCATCGCCGCCTGTTGGGCCGCGAGGACGACTTCGTACATCCGACGTTGCTTGTCCTCCGCCTGGCCGAGCACCATCGTCCGGGTCACGTCAGAGGCGTACCCGCGGTACCTCGCCCCGAAATCGATCAGGAGGAAGTCCCCCTCCCGGAGGCGTCGGTCGGCGGTGGCGTGGTGGGGCAGGGCCGCGTGGGGGCCGGAGGCCACGATGGGAGAAAAGGCGGGGCCGGACGCGCCCTTGGACTGCATGAGATAGGCGAGTTCGGCCGCGACCTCGGCCTCCGTCCGGCCGGCTCGAAGCGTGGGGAGGAGTTCCTCGAAGGCCTCCACCGCGATGCGGCAGGCTTGCCGGAGGGTCTCGATCTCCCGGGCGTCCTTCACCTGACGGGCTCGCACGACGGCCTCCGAGACGTCCCGGACCTCCGCGTCGGGGTTGGCCTCCCGTATCTCACGGTACCCGGCGTAGGTCAGCTCGTTCCCGTTCAGGCCCACGATCGGGGCGCCCTTCAGGAGCCGTCTGAGGGTCGCCGCCCGCTCCTCCTTGTCCCCGAAGACCTCCACCGAGACACCCTGGGCGCGGGCGATGTCCGCCTCGAGGCGGGAGGACAGGACCGTGGCCCTCCCGTCGGGCCGGAGGACCGCCACGCACCCCTCAAAGAGACCCCCGTGAATCCCCGTGGCGTAGAAGAACGTCCGATCGAGGTGGGGTTCCGTCCCGTTCATGAGGACGATGGCATCCGGGGCCTCCTCCAACTCTCCGAAGATCCGACGGGCCCGCGTCTCCACAGGAGGCCTAGCCGGGGTCCCGGAATAAACCTTATGAGGTGGGAGGACGACGGAGCCCCGGGGGGGCCGTGGTCCGCCGGAGGAGAAAGGGACTCGAACGACGCATCGCCCGGGAGCGGATGGCCATCCTGTTCGCGCGGGCGCAGGAGGAGGCGGAGCGCGGCAATCTTCCGCGGGCCGACCGGTACGCCCAGTTGGCACGCCGACTCGGGATGCGTTACAATGTCCCCCTGCCGGCGCCGTATCGCCGTCTCTGCTGTCGGAGCTGTGGCGCGTACCTCGCCCCCGGGCCCGCCGCGACCGTCCGCCTCCGTCGCGCCCGCGTCATCGTGACGTGCAAGGCGTGTGGGCGAATCTCCCGCTACCCCTACCTCCGCGAGGTTCGGGCCCGGCGTCGTCCCTAGTACGCCGTGGTCATGTCGATGCGGCCCTTCTTGCGGGCCAGGCGTTCCACGTACCCGAAAACCGCCACGGAAAGGAGGCTCACGACGGCCAGGGATACGGCCAGGATGAGGAGGAGCATCGGCTCGGGGATCGCCTGGAGGAAGGGGTCTGCCTGCGGCGGGGGGTTCGCCAGAAGGACGCGCCGAAGGCCTTCGAACCAATAGGTGAGGGGGATGTACTGCCCGAAGACCTGGCCCCATACGGGCAGGACGGAGAGGGGAAAGATTACCCCCGTGAAGACGTAGAAGACGCCCGCAATCCCCTCGCTCATCCCGCCCCCGTGACGGGCGGTCAGGAACGTGACGCCCCCGATGGCCACGCCGATGGCGATGGTCACGAAGAGGCCCAGGAGCAGGATCGCGATGAAGAATGGCAGCATGGCGAGGTTGAAGCCGATGGGGATGCCCAGGAGCCCTCTTCCTACGGTGAGGACCACGAGGACGCCGATCCCCGCCACCGCCATCTGCGTGAACCCGCGTCCAATGACGTACACGTAGTAGCTGATGGGCGAGATGTAGATGGACCGGATGGTCTGGAACCACTCCCGGTCCCCCTGGATGACCTCGAACATCCCGAAGAACGCCTGGAAGACGAACATGTAGAAGGCGCTCCCCACGAAGATGTAGGCGAGCATCGTGGGGGGGGCGGCCCCGCCCGCTGCCACGGCGACCAGGTAGATGAAGACCAGGATGAGGGTGCCCGCCACGGGCTTGATGATGGAGTAGATGGCGAAGAGCCACGGCTCCGTCCAGTTCGAGCTGTACTGCCAGCCTAGCCAGGCGGCCGTGCGTAGCGTCCGGAGGTGGGTGCTCAGAGATGGCGTTGCGTCAACCTCCCCTCTTGCATGGCCAATCGCTCGAGGTAGCTCAGGGCCCGCCGGGCCAGGAAGACGAAGACGACCGAGAGGAGGAGGAGGAGGAGGAGCTCAAGGAAGGGATCGAGGAGGCCCCATTCGAGGAGCTCGGGGAAGAGGAGCTGCCGCATGGCGTCGAGGCCCAGAGTCATGGGGATGAGGCTCACGCCGACGGCGACCCAGAAGCCCGCGGGGCCCAGGATGCCCAGGAAGGCCCGCACGGGGAAGTAGAAGCCCGCGCCGAGGAAGACAGGCTCCTGGAGCAGGTTAGAGATGTTCCAGGCCTCCCGCCCGTAGAGGAGGTAGATGGAGGCGAACAGCATCCCCATCCCGTAGAGGGCGACCAGGGTGGTGAAGAAGATGGCCAGGAGGAGGGGGAGGTTGAGGACGACGATGCTGATCTGGAAGATCAGGATGCCCAGGACCAGGGTGGCGGCGGCCCGGGTGGAGGTCATCACCATCCCCCCGACGGCCATGCCCCCCAGCAGGGCCATGCGGGACATGGGGGCCATCATGTAGAGCTGGAGGTTCCCGATCTCCTTCTCCCAATACAGCTGGGCCGCCATGCTCCACAATACGTTCATCCAGAAGGCGACCATCGTGCCCCCGAGGATCACGAAGCCGATGAACTGGGGGACGCCCAGGGCCGTATAGATGTAGACGTAGGCCGCGATGGTCAGCAGCGGCAGGACCGTGTTGAAGAAGATCCAGCTGAGCTCCCGATGGGTCCCGATGATTCGCGGGTACGCGCGGCCGATGAAGGCGCGGAAGTTGAGGACGAGGGGATTGCTCACCCGCGTCCCCTCGCGGTTCACTCCAGTCCCCTCCCGACGAGGCTGATGAAGACCTCCTCCAGCGTCGGGTCGATCTTCTGCATGGACTGGACCTTGCTCCCCTGCTTCAACACCTCGGACATGATGTCCCCGATGGGCGTGTCATCCTCCAGGATGAAGGTCAGGGAGGTGCTGTTGGACTGGGCCCTCTCCTTGACCGCGAAGGTCCGGACCCCGTCGATGACGTCGAAGGCCTTGGGGTCCTTGAGCCGGTCGGTCTCCAGCTTCACCGTGACGTCCTGCTTCACCATCTCCTTGAGGCGCTTCGGCGTGTCGCAGGCCAGGATCCGACCGTGATCGATGATGGCGATGCGGTCACAGAGCTCGTCCGCCTCCATCATGTAGTGCGTGGTCAGCAGGACGGTCTTCCGCCGATTGTCCTGGATCCACCCGCGGATGAACTGGCGGATGGCCCGTGCGGCCGTCACGTCCAGGCCGAGGGTGGGCTCGTCGAGGAAGATGATGTCGGGATCCGTCACGAAGCCCCGGGCCATGTTCATCTTCTGCCGCTCGCCGGTGGAGAGGGTTCGGACCTTGGCATCGCGGCGGTCCCACAGCTCGAACTCCTCCAGCAAGCGGTCAATCTCCTTCTTCGCCACCCTGGAGGGGATGCCATAGAACTGGGAGAACATCCAGATGTTCTCCCGCGTCGTGAGGAGGCCGTAGCCGCTCGTCTCGCCCCCAGAGACCATGTTGATCCGCTGGCGGATGGGGTGCGGGTCTTTCGTGACATCGTAGCCAGCCACCGTGGCCAACCCGGAGGTGGGCAGGAGGAGGGTGGCGAGGATCTTGATAAGGGTCGTCTTGCCCGCCCCGTTGGGCCCCAGGAGGCCGAAGAGCTCCCCCTCCTCCACCTGGGTGTCCACCCGATCCAGGGCGACGACCCGTCGCTCGGGCGCGTCCCGCGGCCGTAGGCGGCGCTTCTTGCCCCCGAAGACCCGCGTCAGCTCCTTGGTCAGAATGGCGTCCTTCACCGGACCCCCCCAACACGTCGGTCCGCTTCGCTCACGTCTCCCGGGCGCGCTTCAAGTGTGTGACGTATCCCGCGATCCGGTTCCGCATGGTCGACGAGGTGACATCCGTCAGCTCCTGCACGGCCTTCTTGTTGGCCTCAAAGTCCTCGTTGAAGCGATCCGGATGGCGCCGAATCAGCTCGAGGGCGACTCGTTTGATGTAAGTTGGTCGGATGTTCCCCATCATGCCCACTCCGGGGGAAAGGCAAGGCTGCTCAAGACCCCGCGTCCGTAGATAAAGCTTACTGGCTGGGCCGACGCCCAGCGACCCCGCGGTACGTCGCGGGCGTCTCCTGCCCGATTGTGCGACTTCTGACAACCACCGCACAACGCTTAAATAGGGTTCTCAGATGAGTGGTGGGGCGGAGGCCACCCCTATTTAAAGGGGCGTCGGACCCATGGTGGAAGAGTCGCTCTGCAACGTAGAGTTTCTGAAGAGTTCCAACACGTACATCGCCCGCGTGCAGAGCGAACTCGGAGGGGTCCGGGAGTACCGGAGCTCGACCTTCGAGGAGGTCCTCGAGCAGGTCATCATCGACCTCCAAGAGGAGTTCGAGACCAGCGCCTAGTCAGGTGCCCTTGAACCGCGGCTTCCGTCTGTCCAGGAAGGCCCCCATGCCCTCGTCCCGGTCGTCCGTGGTGAAGGCCAGGCTGAAGAGTTCCACCTCGTAATCCAGGCCGGCGGAGAGGCCCGTCTCCTGGCTCTGATGGATGGCCGCCTTCGCCAGCCGGAGGGCCAGGGGACCCCGCTCCTGCATCTGCCGCGCCCACCTCTTCGCCTCCTCCATGAGCTGGTCCGGGGGGACCACCCGGTTCACGAGGCCGATGCGTTCCGCCTCCACGGCGTCCAGGGGTTCTCCGAGGAGGATCAGCTCCGACGCGCGTCCCCGGCCCACGAGTCGGGTGAGGCGTTGGCTGCCGCCGAAACCCGGTGGGATGCCCAGCTTCACCTCCGGCTGGCCAATCTGGGCCCTCTCCGAGGCAATCCGGACGTCGCAGGCGAGGGCCAGCTCGGCGCCGCCCCCGAGGGCGTACCCGTTGAGCGCCGCGATGACGGGCTTGCCCATCCGCTCCAGGAGGCGGGCGACCTCGTGACCGAGGGCCGCGTACCGGCGGATCTCCAGGGGTCGCTGGCGGCGCATCTCCCGGATGTCGGCGCCCGCGGCGAAGGCCCGATCCCCTGCGCCGGTGAGGATCAGCACCTGCAGGTCGTCGCGCCCCGCGACCTCGCGGAGGACCTCCCGCAGCTCCCCGAGCACCTTGGTGTTCAGGGCGTTCAGGGCCTCGGGGCGATCGAGGGTGACGAGGGCGATGCCGTCGTCCTCTTCCAGGCGGACGTGGGAGGGCGCCGTCCTACCCGCCCCCGTAGTCGTACACGCCCCGTCCCGTCTTGCGGCCGAGGCGCCCCGCCCGGACGAACTGCCGGAGGAGGGGGCTGGGCCGGAACTTCGGGTCCCCCGATTCCTGCTGGAGGACCTCCATGACGGCGAGGCCCACGTCCAGGCCGGTGAAATCGGCTAGCTCGAGGGGGCCCATGGGCATGTTGGTGCCGAGCTTCATGGCCTTGTCGATGTCCTCGGCGGTGGCCACGCCCTCGAGGAGGAGATTGAAGGCCTCGTTGATGAGGGGGACCAGAAGGCGGTTCACCACGAACCCGGCGGACTCCTTCACCTCCACCGGTTCCTTCCCCAGCTTGCGCGACAGCGCCATGGCCAGGGCCACGGTCTCGTCCGACGTCTCCGACCCGCGGATGACCTCGACGAGCTTCATGACGGGGGCGGGGTTGAAGAAGTGCATCCCCACGACGCGGTCGGGACGGCTCGTGACGGCGGCCATCTCGGTGATGCTGAGGGAGGAGGTGTTGGAGGCAAACACCACCTGGTCGGGGCTGAGGCGGTCCACCTCCCCGTACAGCTCCTTCTTGACCCCCATGTCCTCGAACACCGCCTCGATGACCAGGTCGGCGCCCTCCAGCGCCTCCTTCAGGTCCGTGAAGCCCTCGATGCGCCTCAGAATGGCCTCCATCTCCTCCTGGCGCATCTTGCCCCGGGCGACCCGCTTCTCCAGGGGCACCCGCATCCGCTGAAAGCCCCCCTCCACGAACGCGTCCGTGAGGTCCCGCATGGCAACGGAGAACCCCGCCACGCTGCACGTCTGCGCGATGCCCGCCCCCATGGTCCCGGCTCCCAAGACGCAGATTCGGTGCACGTCGTCGACCTGCATCGCCTCCCTCGGGCCGGCCACGCCGGCGCGGCTACATAACTAATTCCCCGGGTAGTCGCCGGGGAGGACACAGTCGGCCGGCTTCAAATCGGGGCGCATCCGGACGAACACCGGCGCGCGCAGCTTCCCCTCGGAGGTGAACTCGAGGTACTTGACCTCCGCCACCAGAGCCGGACGCATCCAGATCTTCACCGGCTCGCCCTTGGGCTCCTCGGGGAAGGGAGAGGGACCCTCGAAGGGGCGGGCGAGGGCCTCGATCTCCGCCAACTGGGCCCGGTCGAAGCCGGTTCCCACGCGGCCGATGAAGCGGAGCTCGCCGCCCCCGTAGGCTCCGAGGAGGAGGGCTCCAAAGAGGGGCTCCCGCCATCCCGTACCCCGGGTGAGGCCGGCGATGACGCAGTTCTGAGGCACGTAGGTCTTGATCTTGAGCCAATAATCCACGCGCTTCCCCGGCTCGTAGGGCGTCCCCAGCTTCTTCGCCATGATGCCCTCGAGGCCCCGGGTCTTGGCCACCTCGAAGAGCGCGACCCCGGTTCTCCGAATGGGCTCGCTGAGGTAGACGTGCTCGTTGGGTTCGACCACCTCCTCCAGGATGGCACGACGCTCCTCCAGCGGCAGCTTGAGAAGGCTCCGATCCCCCCGATGGAGGATGTCGAACACGACGTAGGTGGCGGGCAGCTGCTGGGCCAGGATTCCCGCCCGGAACTCCTCCGACACGTGCTCCCGCTGCTGCAGGCGGGCGAAGGAGGGCTTCCCCTCGTCCATGACGACGATCTCGCCGTCCAGGATGGCCTCGCCCTTCACCTGGGGCTCGATCTCCGGATAGCGGTACGCGATGTTCCGGAGGCGCCGGTTCTGGAACCGCCGTTCGCCCTCTCCCACCCACGCCACGGTCCGCGTCCCGTCCCACTTCACCTCGAAGGCGTAGGCGTCGGAGTCGAAGGGGTCGTCCCGGGAGTAGGCCAGCATGGGCTGGATGGGGCGGCGCGGGAGGGACATGCTACGTGGGCTTCTCGACGGCCTGGAGGCTGGCCTTGAGGGCCGCCATCAGGTCCTCGGGCGTCTCCCGCCTCTCCACCTTGGGGACCTCGATCTCCTTCCCCTCGACCTTCGCCTTGATGACCTCCAGCAGGGCGTCCCGGTAGTGGTCCGTGTACTGGCTCAGGTCATAGGGAATGGTTTGGGCCTTAATCAGGTCGAGGGCGAGATTCAGCTCGGGCTCGGTGATTTCCACAGCCTCCTCCGTCGGCACGGGGGGTGGGGCCCGCAACTCGTCCTCGTAGAACAGGGTGGACAGGACCAACTGCTCCCCCCGAGGGCGCAGGGAGACGACCTGCTCCTTCTTCCAGATGGCCGCCTGGGCCAAGGCGACCTTGTTTGTCAGGTCCAAGGCCTGGCGGAAGAGCTCCAAGGGCTTCACGCTCAGCTCCGTGGGCCCCAGGTAGTAGCTGGAGTCCTGGAGGAGAGGGTCCACCTCCTCCCGCTCCACAAACCCCAGGACCTCCAAGGCCTTGCTGCTCTTCAGGGGGACCTTCTCGAAGTCCTCGTCCTTCAGGATCACGTACCGGTCCTTGGTGTACTCGTACCCCTTGACCACCTCCTTGTAGGCGACCTGCTCCTCGTCCGTGGGACAGAAATAGGGCCGCTTGAGGGGCTTGCCGCACTTGGGGTGCAGGCTGCGGAAGGACACGCTCTTCCGCATGGTGGCCACGTAGAGCTTGACGGGGATGTTCACGAGGCCGAACTGGATGGCCCCGGACCAGATCGCTCTCGGCTCCATGAGATTCGGAGGAAATCATGCGGGTCGGGGTTAAAGGATTTCGCCCGGACGCTAGGAGGCCTCGACGGGGCCCCCCTCCTCCGGGCGCGCCACCCCGGCGGCGATGAGTCCGTTGACGTACACCCGGCCCCAGATGAAGGCCACGAAGGCCCCCAGCGAGGTGGCGGCGCTGATGCCCACCCAGACCCCCGTCAACCCGAACCCGAAGAACACCGCGAACAGAAGGGCCAGGGGGGGCATCAGGATCACCGTCCGGATGAGGGTCACGATCAGCGCGCTCGTGCCCCGGCCGCTCCCCTGGAACATGGTGGAGGTGGGAACGGCGAGGGCCATGGCGGGCAGGAAGGGGGCGGTGATCAGGAGGAAGAGGATGAGGTCCGGTGTGATACGGAGCGACTCGCCCGACCACGTGAACGCGGCCGCGAGGGGGCCGGCGAGGAGGAAGATGGCGAGGGCGGCGGGAATCTCCATGTACAACCCGACACGGATGGCGTAGAGGTAGGCTGTCTTCAGCTTCCCGTACGCACGGGCTCCGTAGCTCGCCCCCACCACGGACACGACGGCGGTGCCGAGGCCGAAAACGGGCAGGTGGGCGAGGGTGATCACCCGCCAGCCAGCCGTCATCACCGCCACGCCGTCGGTGCTGTCCACGCTCACCACGATGAAGTTCAGGGCGAGGATGGCGAAGGACATCGTCAGGAACATGACCGACGAGGGAAGCCCGACGCGCAGGATGTCCCGGAGGATCGGCCGGTCCCAGCGGAAGCCCCGGAAGACAAAGTGAACGTAGGTGTCCCTCCGGAAGAAGAGCCAGTTGGCCATGATGAGGGAGGTCGCACCGAGGGTCAGGACCGTGGCCCACGCCGCGCCCGCGATGCCCATACCTAGGACGTAAATGAAAATCGGGTCCAGGATGATGTTCGCCACAGCGCCGAAGGCCATGGCGTACATGGCCCGCCTCGCGTCGCCCTCCGCCCGGAGGATGGCGTTGGCCACGCTGGTGAAGAAGATGATGGGGGTGGCCGCGAACAGGATCCGGCCGTACTCCAGGACCAGCCCGGTCGTGCGTCCGGCCCCGATGGCCTGGAAGAGGGGCTCGGCGTAGATGAAGAAGGGAACGGCCAGGGCGACGGCGGCGAGAATCATGAGCACCAGGGTGTGCGCCCCCACGCGGTTCGCGCCCTCCCGGTCGCGGGCGCCGATCCTCCTCGAGATGGCGGCCCCGCCCCCCGTCCCGATACCCAGGCCGATGGCCAGGGCGATGAAATAGAAGGGGAAGAAGAAACCCACCGCCGCCAGCGCGTCGGGCCCCAGACCGGCCACCCAGATCGCGTCGACGAAGTTGTAGATCGTCTGGAGCGCGAAAGCGGCAATCATGGGGAGGGCGAGGCGGACGATGGCCCGCCTCGGATCACCCAGCAGGGTCTGGACGCCCTGACTCATGCCGCTCGGTGGGCCTCTGGCGGGGGTGTCCTGTGTCCGGTCCATCCGAATTTCCCTGTCGTCCCCGTGGACGGATTCGATTACGCGTCCCGCAACGTGCCCTTCCGCTCAAACTGCTTCCGGTAGCGTGCCTCGAGGCCCTGGAGGGTGTCGGCATCCTCCCCAGACTTGTCGTCCCGGATGCGGGTGATGCGGGCAAATCGAAGGGCGTACCCCGCTTTATAGTGTGGGCTCCGCTGAATCTCGTTGTAGGCGACCTCCACGAGGACCCGCGGCTCCACGGTCACCCCAAAACGGTTGTCCTGGACCTGAAGCTCGAGAAGGCGGCGGGTCATCTCTTGGAACTCCTCGTCCGTGAGGCCCTTGAAGGTCTTCCCGATCATCGCGAAACCCCCCTCGTCGTCCCGGACCGCGAGGTGGTAGTTGCTCAGCCACCCTCGGCGACGGCCGTGGCCCCACTCCGCGGCGACGATGGCGACGTCGAGGGTGTCCACCGGCTTGACCTTGAACCACCGCTTCCCCCGTTTGCCCGGCGTGTAGGGACTCCGGAGGTCCTTGGCCATCAGCCCTTCGTGGCCGGCTTCCAGGGCCTCCTCGAAGAAGGCCTGTCCCTCCCCGAGGCTCGGCCGGACCCGGCGAGGGACGAGGAACTCCGGGGGCACCGCCGCGGCCAGCCGCTCCCAGCGGTCTTCGTAGGAGAGGTCGACGAGCAGGGTCCCGTCCATCAGCAACGCGTCGAACAGGTAGAGTCGGAGGGGGATGCGCGCCACCAGGGCCTCCACGTCGTGGATCCGCCGGAAGCGTCGCATGAGATCCTGAAAGGGAAGGGGACGATTCCCCTTCCCCAGGGCCACAACCTCGCCCTCCACGAGCAGATTCCCCCCTTGAAAGCCTCGGACCCATGAGACGACATCGGGAAGGCTCCCCGTCACCTCCGTCAGCCGCCGGGTGAAGATGCGCACCTCGTCCCCCCTGCGGTGAATCTGGATGCGCGCGCCGTCGAGCTTGAACTCCAGGGCGGTCCCCCCGGCGTGCTCCCGGAGGACCTCCTCCAAGTCGTCGGCCATCTCCGCCATCATGGGCTTGACGGGGGTGAAGAGGCGCAGTTCCTGGGACGCGAGGGCCTCGGCGCCCTCCGTCAGGGCGAGATAGGCGGTTCGCCCCAGGTCGCCTAGGAACATGTTCGCCCGGCGGACGACGGGCAGGGAGGCCCCGGAGGCATCGGCCAGGGCCTCCAGCATGACCCCCTCGTTGACACCGATGCGCATCTCGCGGCCGATGGCCCGCAGGAGAAGGCCCTTCTCCGCATCGGAGGCCTGGGCGAGGAGGGCTTGCAGCAGCCGCCGTTTCTTCTTGACGGAGTCCTTGCCCTGCACCCGGGCGATCTCCTGGAAGGTCGCGTACACCCGGAGGAGGGTCAGCTCCTCGGCGAGGAGGGCGGCCTGCCCGGAGGACTCGAGGGCCCGGCTCACCGTCGCCCACCCCAGGTTCAAGGCACGATCCTGCGACTCCGGGAGAACCCGCCCCGTGAGGAGGAGGACCGCCGGGGCCACCTCCTCCTTCTTCAGGCCAGTGAGGAACGCGACGAGGACCTCGCGCTTCGCGAGCCGGCTGCGCGTGGCCTGAAGCGCCTCGGCAACGTCCACCACGGCGTGCAAGGGGGTGTCCGGCGGGCCCCGAGAGGGCATCGATTCCCCATCTGGCTCCCCCCCTAATCCAGTTTCGCAAAGCGGCCCCTGGCGAGCACCGCGCAACCTTTAAGCGACGGAGGGGCATGCGCGCCCGAGGACCTCTTGGCCAAGGAACCCTTCCAGATTCTCAAGCCTGACGGGGCCATCAAGGGCAAGACCCCCGGCCTCTCCAACGAGGACCTCCGAACCCTCTACCGCCACATGCTGCAGCTGCGCCTCCTGGACGACCGCATGATGGCGCTGCAGCGCCAGGGGCGCATCGGCTTCTACGGGACGTCGACGGGGGAGGAGGCCTCCGTGATCGGGAGCGCCTTCGCCCTGCGGGACACGGATTGGATCTTCCCGGCCCTCCGGCAGGGGGGCGCGGCCCTCCTCCGGGGCTACCCGTTGACGCTGTACCTGGCCCAGCTCATGGGGAGCGGCGGGGACATCCTCAAGGGCCACATGCAGCCCTGTCACTACGCCTACCGCGGGGCCCACATCGTCTCCTGGTCGAGCGTCGTGGGGAACCAGCTCCCCCAGGCCGTGGGCACGGCCATGGCGGCCAAGTATCGGGGGGACGACACCGTGGTGATGGGCTACGTCGGGGACGGGGGGACCTCCACCTCCGACTTCCACGTCGCCATGAACTTCGCGGGGGTGTTCCAGCCCCCCGTGGTCATCCTGTGCCAGAACAACCAGTGGGCCATCTCCGTGCCCGTCTCGGCCCAGACCGCCTCCAAGACCCTCCACATCAAGGCCCGGGCCTACGGCTTCCCCGGGATCCGGGTGGACGGCAACGACGTGTTTGCCGTCTACGCCGCCGCCCGCCGGGCGGTCGCCCGGGCACGGACGGGGAAGGGGCCCACCTTCATCGAGGCCGTGACGTACCGCATCGGGGCGCACTCCACGGCCGACGACCCCACTCGTTATCGGGAAGAGAAGGAGGTGAGGAAATGGCGGGCCAAGGACCCGCTAGACCGCTTCCGGACGTACCTCCGCAACCGCGGGGTCCTGGACGAGGTGCAGGAGGACAACCTGCGTATGAAGATCGACCAGGAGATCTCCGAGGCCGTCAAGCGGGCCGAGGCCGCCGGACCCCCGGCTTGGAAGACCCTTTTCGAGGATGTCTACGCCGAGGATCCGTGGAACCTCCGCGAGCAGCGGGAGGAGCTCTCGGAGCTGGCCGAGAAGGGGGAGTGAGGGACCGGCCCCCGGCGGGGACGGCGCACGTCTGTTCGTCCGTGGGACCAAGTGCCTTAAGCGGCCCCTCCGTTCTCCCGCCATGCCGGAAATCACTTTTGGGGCCATGATTCCCCAGGGGTGGATCTACGACCTGCCCGAGGAGGCGGGGTCCGAGGAGCAGTACGACCTCATCGTCGAGACCGCTCGGGCCATGGAACGGCTCGGCTTCGCCTCGGGCTGGTTCTACGACCACTTCCACCCCGTTCCCGTCCCCGCGCCCGTCCCGGTCTTCGAGTGCTGGACGATGACCACGGCCATCGCCGCCCTCACCCGGCGGCTGCGGATCGGCCAGATGGTCACCTGCAACAGCTATCGAAATCCAACGCTCCTGGCTAAGATGGCGGCGTGTGTGGACGTCCTCTCCAAGGGGCGCCTGGAGTTCGGCCTGGGGGCCGGCTGGTTTGACCACGAGTACCGTGGCTACGGCTACGACTTCCCCTCGCCCGCCGTGCGAATCGGCATGATGGACGAGGCCATCCAGATCATCCGGCGCTGCTGGAGCGAGGAGGTGGTGCAGTTCGAGGGGAAGCACTATCGGCTGACCGGTGCCTACTGTGACCCCAAACCCGTCCAGCGGCCGCATCCCCCGATTACCCTCGGCGGGGGAGGGGAACAGCTCACCCTGCGCTCCGTCGCCCAGTGGGCGGATCGAGCCAACTTCTTCGGGGACCCGGAGGGCTTCGCGCGCAAGTCCCGGATCCTGGACGAGCACTGCCGTGCGGTGGGGCGGGATCCGGCGGAGGTGGAGCGGAGCCACAACCGGAGCGTCGTGCTGGCGGAGGAGCACGCGGCCGCCCACGGCAAGGCGGAGGCCTTCGCGAAGCGGCTTCAGCAGAGCGTCGAGGAATACGAGGCCCGTACCCTCGTCGGGGACCCGGAGGGCATCGCGGGCTCGCTGGGCCGCTTCCTCGATGTGGGCGTCACCTACTTCGTCGTCTACTTCCCGGATGCCTGGGAGATCGAGCCGCTGGAGCTCTTCGCCCAGGAGGTCGTGCCCCGGATACGGGAGATGGCCGAGGAGACGTGAGGTTGCCCCTCCGCCGCCCGCGACTCATCACGTTCGACGCCTTCGGCACCCTGTTCCGGGCGGAGGACGTGGCGAGCGAGGAGGTCATGGGGGCCATCGTCGCGCGCAACGAGCTTGGCATGCAGCCGGGGGAGCTGGCCCGGCTATGGTGGGACCGGAGCTACCAGATCGCCTTCGAGGACTTCGTGACCGTGCGAGAAGCGACCGAGATGGCCCTCACCTCCATCCTGCTTGAGATGGGGGTGGTGGACGACGCAGGCGCGCACACGAGACGCCTCCTCGAGGGGTGGGCGGCCACGGAGCCCTATCCCGAGACGGAAGAGGTCCTGGCCGCGTTGGAGGGATTTGAACTGGGCATCGTCTCCAACATCGACGTGGACATCCTCGAGTCCTTGCTCCGCCGTTCCCGCCTCGGCCCTCGCTTCGCCGTGGTGATGACCTCGGAGGAGAGGCGCGCCTACAAACCCGACCCGAGCCCCTTCCAAGAGGCGCTGCGCCAGGCTGGCTGTCGTCCTGGGGAGGCGATTCACCTGGGGGATTCCCCCCGGGAAGACGTCCTGGGTGCGACGCGGGCGGGCATGATGGCCGGCTGGATCCGTCGTCGGGAGGCGGGCCTCCCGGAAGGAGTTCCCGAGCCCGCTTTCACCGCCCGCGACCTCCGGGAGGCGGCCGAACTCATTCTCGCTTCGAAGCCAGGGACGTGACCTCGGCGGCGAGGGCGTCCCCGACCTGGCTTCCCTTGGCCTTCCCACCCAGGTCCCGGGTCAGGTACTTGCCCTCCCGCAACACGGCTTCCACGGCCGCCTCCACGGTCGCCGCGGCTTCCTGAAGCGCGGGGTCCCCCTTCCTCTCCCCCAACCACTGGAGCATCATCTGCACGGCCAGGACGGCGGCCATGGGGTTGGCCCGGTCCTTCCCCTCGTGTTTCGGGGCGCTTCCGTGGATGGGCTCGAACATCGCGTGGTGCTCTCCCACGTTGCCCCCCGCCGCGAGCCCCATGCCCCCCTGGAGGACCGAGGCGAGGTCGGTGGCGATGTCCCCGAACAGGTTGCTCATGACGGCCACGTCGTACGCCTCGGGCGTCCGGATCATCCACTGCATGAAGGCGTCCACGAAGGCGTAGTCCCGCTCGACGGCAGGGTACTCCTCCGCCACCTCGTCGTAGATGCGGCGGAAGAGGCGGCACCCGTCCATCACGTTGCTCTTGTCGACCACCGTGACCCGGCGCTTCCCGTCGCGGGGCGCTCCTTGCCGTTTCTGGCTCAGCTCGAAGGCGAAGCGGATGACCCGTTCGGCCCCCTTCCGTGTCGTCACCCGGTTGTCGATGGCCAGCTCCTGTGTCCCCCCTCGCTCCAGCACCCCGCGCAGGGGGGCGTAGACGTCCTCGGTATTCTCACGAACGATGACGAAGTCCACCTTCTCCGGGTCCCACACCTGGCGGAAGCGGTCGTGCACCTTGTGCTTCACGTTGGGGTAAAGCTTGGTGGGGCGGACGTTGGCGTACAGGTCAAGGCCGAACCGCAGGCCGAAGACGACGCCGGCCCCGGCGATGTTGCCGTCGGGGAGGACGGCTCCGGGATAGCCGACGGCCCCCAACAGGATGGCGTCGGAACGCCGGCTCGATTCGAACGCCCCGTCGGGCCACTCCTCGCCGGTCTCCAGGTAGTGCTTCCCCCCGACCGGGTAGGGGACGAGGTCGAACGCCAGGCCGTAGGCGTCCTCCGTCGCCTTGATGACCTTGATGGCCTCGCGGATGACCTCCGGGCCGATGCCGTCCCCGGCCAGGACCACCACCTTGTAGGCCATCGGCGAACGGACCCGAGCCTCGCTACTTAAGCATTCTTGGACTGCCTGGAGGACGCCTCCCTACGGGGAATCCTGCCGAAGCTTGGGAATCAGGCCCCCGGCGGAGAGGATCTCCCAGTCGTGCGGCGGGAGGGGGGAGATCGGCTTCGCCTCGCCTGAGGGGAGGCGTACGACGTTGTCCTCAAGGCGCACTTCGATCACCTCCCCCTCCTCAACGGCTTCGGAAATGCCCGGGCACTCCAGCACGGGCAATCCAATGTTGATGCTGTTCCGATGGAAAATCCGGGCAAAGGACTCGGCGAGGACGGCAGAAATCCCCAGGGTCTTGAAGGCCACCGGAGCCTGCTCGCGACTCGACCCGCTTCCGAAGTTCCGGCCCGCTACGATGATGTCCCCCGGCTCCGCCTTGGAGGAGAACGCCGGATCCACGGTCTCCATGGCGTGGTCCGCGAAGACCTGGGCGTCCGTCGTGCCGAGGTACTTGACCGCGATGATGTGGTCCGTGGTGATGTCATCCCCGAACTTCCAGACCCGCCCCTTCAACGTCGTCTTCAGGGTCTACACCTCGCGAGGATCCGTGATCTCCCCGTAGATCGTCGAGGCCGCGACAGTCATGGCGGAGGCGAGATAGACCCGGGCCTTCCGGCTTCCCATGCGGCCGGCGTAGTTCCGGTTGCTGCTGCTGATGCACACCTCGTTGGGCGCCAGGACCCCGAGATGACCGCCAAAGCAGGGACCGCAGGTGCTGTTGGCGAAGGTGGCCCCCGCCTCCGTGAAGACCTGGGTGAGGCCCTCTTCCACCGACTGCCGGTAGATGCGCTGCGAGGCCGGGGAGACGATCATGCGCATCCCGGGTGCCAGATGCTCCCCCCGCATAATCTCCGCTGCCGCGCGCAGGTCCTCGATTCGCGCACTCGTGCAGGAGCCGAGGAAGGACACCTCGACCTTCGTCCCCGCGACGGCCTCCACGGGCTTCACGTTGCTCGGCTTCTCGGGCACCGCGACCTGGGGCCCCATCCCGTCCACGTCGACGTCGTACGTCTCCTCGTAGACCGCGTCCTCGTCCCCCGCGAGAGGCTGGAAGGGCCGGCCTGTGTGGGCGAGGTACTCCCGGGTCACCTCGTCCGCGGCGATCATCCCCGCCGTGGCCCCCATCTCCGTGGTCATGTTGGAGAGGGTCAGCCGCTCGTTCATCGGGAAGCCTTCCACGGTCGGCCCGGTGAACTCGACGGCCTCCTCCCGGGCCCCCTCGTCCCCCGTCATCCCGACGACCTTGAGGATGACGTCCTTGGCCCACGTGCGGCGGCTGAGGGTGCCCTCGATGTCCACCCGAATCGTCGCCGGCACGGGGAGCCGAATGCGCCCGGTCCCCATGATGGCGGCGGCGTCCGTGGCCCCGATCCCCGCGGCAAAGGCCCCCACCGCCCCCACGGTATTCGTGTGGCTGTCGGTGCCGATGACGAGGTCCCCCGGCTGGGCGTATCCTCGCTCGGCCACGAGCTGATGGACGATGCCGTGATCGCCGATGTCGTGGAAGCGCGCGATGCCCTGGGCCCGACAGAAGACCCGAATCGCCTGGTGCATCTTGGCGATCTCTTCCGTGGGCGGGGGGACCCAGTGGTCCAGCGTCACGACGATCTTATCGGGATTCCAGACCCGCTCGATACCCATCGCCTCGAAGGGCTCCAGGGCGACGGCGAGCATCTCGTGCATGTAGAGGAGGTCGATCTTGGCGTCGACCTCGCCGCCGGGCTCGACGGCTTTCTGACCGCTGGCCCGGGCCAGGACCTTCTGGGCCATGGTCGAGCCGGTCATGGGAGAACCATCTCCCCGGAACTATAAAGGGTTCCCGCGGTCACACAGCAGAGGCCCTGGGTCGAGCGGGTGTCCGTAACCTACTTCGGACCGCCCTTCGTGAGGCGAGTGCGCTTCTGACGTGGTCCTGCGCATGCCTGCGCACCGCTTCCGGAAGAGTGGAAACCGTACGCGAGGAGGTTCGGGTCGCGGGGCCTGGGCCTAGACTCCCTCTCCTGGGGACGCGAGGCCCTCCCTCTTCACAATCCCCCAGAACTCCTCCTCCGTGACCCCCCGCAACCGCTCCTCGCGCTCCCGGTAGGTCCGGATGAAGGCCGTCTGGTCCTCCTTCCCCTTGCGCTCGGCGAGGTCCTTGATGGCCGCCACAATCCGGCGGACATCCTCGTCGGAAGCCTCCACGCCCGCCTCCTTCAGGCGGTCCTCCACGGAGGCCGTCCCGGTGTGCTTCCCGAAGATGAACACCCGCCTGTTGCCCACAATCTCCGGCTGGATGGGCTCGTAGGTGAGGGTGTTCATGAGAACCCCGTGGGTATGGATGCCCGACTCGTGGCGGAAGGCGTTGTAGCCGACGATAGGCTTGTTCACCGCGACGGGGACCCCGGACAGCTCTTCCACGAGGCGGGAGAGTTCGTAGAGCCGCTCCGTCTTGATCCCCGTATCGTACCCGTAGAGGGATTCCAGGGCCATGACGGTCTCCTCGAAGGGGGTATTCCCGCTTCGCTCCCCCAGCCCGTTGATGGTCGTGTGGGGCACCTGGACGCCCTCCTCCACCGCGGCGAGGGAGTTCGCCACCCCCATCCCGAAGTCGTTGTGGATGTGGACGCTGAGGGTCACGGGCTTGAGGACCTCCTTCACCCGGCGGATCCACCACCGGGTGGTCGTGGGCGTCAGGACCCCGACCGTGTCGCACAGGACGGCCCAGTCGGCCCCGGCGACGATGCATTCGTTGTAGAGCTGCTCCACGTACCCCAGGTCCGCCCGGACCGTGTCCTCCGTGACGAAGGCGACCTTCCTTCCATGCTCCTTCACGTACTCCACGAGCTCCGGGGCGATGGCCAGGACCTGCTCCCGGGTCATCCGGAGCTTGTACTTCAGGTGGAGATCGCTGCAGGCCACGAAGATGCTCACGGCATCCGCGTCGGCGTCCAGGGCGGCGTCCACGTCCCCCTTCACCGTTCGGGCCGCCGTCATGATGGTGGCGTCCAGGTCCTCCTTCGCGATGGCCCGGACGGAGCGCTTCTCCTCGTCCGAGACGACGGGCATGCCCACGTCCAAGATGGGGATGCCGATCTCGTCCATCCAGGAGGCGATCTTCACCTTCTCCTCCGCCGTGAAGTGGAGGCCGGGCATCTGTTCCCCGTCCCGGAGGGTCTCGTCCCAGAAGTCGACCCGCTTGGGCAGCCCGGGGGCCAGCCCCTCCTCCACCAGGTAGTTGTGAACAAGCTTCTCTGCCACGGGGCTCCCTCCGGCTCTCGGGGAAATCATCGACTCGCGACTCTTAAGCGTGCCGCCCCCGCCCGCGTCGCGAAGGTTTATGCCCGGGGCGCGGGCTAGTCGGGGCAATGGGCCCGCCCGCCGACCCCATCCGGATTCGGGTCCCCACGCAGCTCCCGGTCGCCACGGTCAACGTGTACCTACTGCGGGGGGAGGAAAACGTCCTGGTCGACGCGGGACCCCACCACCCCGACGCGTGGGACTACCTGCGGCGACGGCTCCGGGCCCACGGGCTGGGGGTGGAGGACATCGATCTCATCCTCATCACCCACGGGCACGTGGACCACTATGGCCAGGCGGGGGACATCGCGGAGGCCTCCGGGGCGGAGGTGTGGACCCACGCCCTGGATCAGGAGACGATCCGCGACTTTGTCGGCGTCGTGGAGAGGCGGAACGAGCACTACCGAGACATCCTGCGCACCACCGGCCTCCCGGACGAAACGCTGGAACTCATCGCGGGCTTCTTCGACTACCTGAAGGGGCTGGGACGGGAGACCCCCGTGGCCCGCACCTTCCAGGACGGCGACCGGATCCCCGCGGGAGGCTGGGACCTAGAGGTCCTCCACACGCCCGGCCACTCGCCGGGCTCCAGTTGCCTGCGTCGCAAGGCCACCCTCTTCACCGGGGACACGGTGCTGAAGCACATCACCCCCAACGCCGCCTTCGGCGGGGCGGACGGGAAGTCCCTGGGGATGGGGGACTATCTGAACTCCCTGGAGCGGCTGAGCCGCCTCGAGGTGAAGGCCGTACATCCAGGCCACGGGCCGCCCCTGGACGGCCTCGACGCCTTCATCGCCAACTACCGGGCCCTCTACGACGAGCGGCGGGCGCGGGTCCTGGCGTTGCTCAAGGCCAAGGAGCAGACGGTCTTCGACCTCGTCCTCGCCCTCTTCGGCGGCCTCCCCGTTCACGAGGTCTTCCTGGGCATCACGGAGGTCCTGGGCCACCTGGAAATCTTGGAACGGGAAGGGCTGATAGAGGGCCAGGAGCGGAGGGGATGGACATACTATGGCCTGGTTTCGCAGCCGGCCTGAGAGGGTTTAAGGCGCCCTGAGGTATGGAGGGGAGGGATGGAGCGGCTTCCCCGGGACGAGTATTATCTTCGCTTAGCCATAGACGTGGCAGGGCGGGCCACGTGCCTTCGCCGGATGATCGGCGCCGTGGTCGTCAAGAACGACGTCATCGTCAGCACGGGGTACAACGGGAATCCGCGTAGCATGCCCCACTGCTCCGAAATTGGCTGTATCCGGGACGAGTTGAAGATTCCCTCCGGGGAGCGGATGGAGATCTGCACCGGCGTCCACGCCGAAATGAACGCCCTCATCTTCGCGGGCAAGGAGGCACGCGGTGGCATCCTCTACACGACCTTGGTCCCCTGCAACACCTGTGCCAAGATGATCATCAACGCGGGGGTGAGACGGGTGGTCTACGCCGAGGGCTACCCGGATCGCATGGGTCTCGTCCTCCTGGAGGAGGCGGGCATCCCCGTGGATCGCCTCCCGATCGAGCTCGAGGCGCCGCTGACCCGGTCCGAGGAGGAGACCGAGGAGATCGTCCAGGCCGGCTCCACCCTATCTATCGAGGAAATGCGTGAGGCCCTGGCCGAGAAGGAGCAGGTCATGGCGCAGATCGCTCAGGGGAAGAAGACCCACAACGAGGTCGCCGCCCGCATCATCCAAGAGCGAGTCTCGCGCCTGAAGAAGGAGCAGGACTAGGCAGTCCCCGCCATCGTACAGAGCATCCCGCCAATCCAGCGTGTGCGGTTGAGTGCCGGGGCGAACTGCTCGAGCTCGTCCTCCCCGATCACCATGGGACCACGCCCGAACCGACCGTCGGTGTAGTGGAAAGCGCGGGGAGCGGTGTCCGTCCTCGTACTTCATGAGCTGGATAGTCGGGCTCCTAGTCCGGGGCCTATGCGGAGATTTCTCGGGAATTGGCCTCTCCCCGACCCGCGGATCTCGGGGGAATCTCCCTCCATTTAGCGCCGCGCCTTGAGGTTGCGAAACGCGGCGAAGGAAGCAAAGGCGTACCCGACGACCGTCGTTCCGGCTAGGCTCCACAGGGGGGCCAGAAAGAGCGGGAGAAGCAGCTGGCGCGGTGCGAAGACCAGGGCCACTCCCAGGCCTCCGAGGACCAGCAGGAGAACGCCGCTCGCCGTCATAAGGGCGGCGTCCGCCCGGGCGACGAGACGGGGCGCGTTGGCGAAGAAGAGGTAACCATGGGCCACCGCCACCGACCCGGCGACCCAGGGGATGTACAGGAAGAGAGGCGTAAACAGGAACACCTGCCACGCGTAGAGGTCCCCGCCTCCTTCCAAGGGTTGTAGCAGGGTGGGGAGGGTTACGAGGCCGAGCAGAAGCGGACCGAAGCCGCTGAAGAGGATCCTCTCCCAGAATGAACGACTTGGCTGGGATGCGTAGAGAAATCCCCAACCGACCAAGTGAAGTATCAGGGCTGCAAGGGCCAGGACGACCGTCACCAAGAGCTCGGCCAGCAACGCTCCGACCCATCCGAGGAGGAGGGCGAGGGCTCCCAGCGTAAGAAGAAGAGCACCGACGCTCATGGCCTCCAGGACGGAACCTGCGATAGGCTGCCCAGGGAGGCCTCGCGTGGCCATAGACTACCTCTCGCTTCGTATCTCCTTCAGGATTTCAGGTTCCAAGGCCCCCGTGTTGTCACCGTTCGGGACTCATCGTCGGAGACGTTCCCAAACTCCTTCACGAGGCCTAACCGCTCGTCCTTGCTCTTCTTGTAGAAACCGAAGATATCCGAGGTTCTCATGAACCCACAAGCAGGGCAACTGAGAGGACGGACTAAGGCTTCTCGATAGTTGCTTCGACCCTTGTCGAGTTGGGGGAGGTCCTCGAAACACGCCCTGGCAGCCCACATGGATCTGGGTTTGCTCAAGATCAAGGGGCTGGATCGGCTTTCAGGGAAAGGCTTCAGCGGAATAGTCGTGGCTTTTCACCCTGCCCCCTTCGGTCCGGGATCGGGTAGAGACCATAACGAGGGAGGCGCAATGAGGGAAAAGCTTCGAGAACCGGACGTAGTCCTGGTCTCCAGGGTATACCCGATGTGGAGTCACACTGTCTCAGCCGAGGGGAGGCTTGGAGAAGACGGACGGAACTTGTACCCGTAGCGGACCACACCCTCCTGTCGATAGATACGCCTCAGGACGGCCTCCAACGGCATCCCAATCTTCACCGCCTCGGGGTCGACCTCCGTGAGCTGGGCCACAACCCGCGGTCCCTCCCGGAGCTGGACGAGGGCCACCGCATACGCGCCGATGAGATCCTGCTGCTCCCGGAACTCCGTCGGGGAGCTCCCCCGGGCAATCAGGGTACGGGCGTACACCTCCCCCTGGCCGGATAGGGTCTCCTCCTCAAACCCATGGCCCCCGCAGCTGAGGCAGACGAGGCGGGGTGGGAAGTAGACCCGGTGGCAGGACGTGCACCGGGAGGCCACCAGGCGGTACCGGGCCGCTACCGTGGCGAGGTACGTGGGCAGGGAGATGTAGGCCCCCTGGGAGACCTCCTCGCCGACGCCTCCCCCCGCGAGGAAGCGGCGGAAACGCGCGTAGGTAGGGTAGTCCAGGTACCAACGGTGCCCAACCAGCGCCTTCCCTGGGCTCTCCAGGCCTCGAGGCTTGGAGATCATTCGCAGAGCCAAGGCCGCCGCGGACCCGCCCCCGTACGTGACCAGGCCCAGCCGGCTTCCGCGCCGCGTTCCCTGGGCGACCTCCATCAGGGCAAGGAGGGGAGAGGCGCAGCCCGTATCCCCGGAAAGCTCCACCACCCCACCGCCAATCCTCTTGGCGTCCACGAGGCCTCGCAGGACCCGGTGCGGAAAGAGGCCGTCCGGCTCGGAGGTGGCGACCGTCCCGCGGCCGAGGAGGTCCTGGATGGGCTTCACAGCCCGCTGAATGACCTCCCGAGCCGGGCCTCGCGTCGCAACGGTCCGACGGCGACCGGCGGCGTCGAGGAAGAGCTCCCCATACGCCTCCTGGGTGTGGGTCGCCGTCGCCTCGACCTGGAGACCTCCCTCGCCCGACAGGAGAAGGGCGGCCCCGGCGGCCCCGAGACTGTGCTCCGCCGCGTCCTCCGGGGCCGCACGAGGGACATCGGCGGCGGCCAGCAACGCCGGCTCCCCATGGGCCTCCACGAAGTCGAGACAGGACAGGAGGGCCTCCCCGGTGGCATTGGTGGAGCCGGAGAAGTCAGCCTTCCGGCTTGCGTCAAGTCCCAGGGCGGCCGCCACGGTCGTGGCGAGGGGAGGGCCCCCGAAAGTGGCGGTGGCCAGGTAGCCCACGTCCTCGTCCGCGGGGAGCTTCCTGGCGGCCTCCACGGCCAGGGTGACCTCGTCCTCGTCGTAGCCGGCCACCGTCTTCTCCCGAATCCCGCGCCCGCGGAAGGTCCCCCAGACCCGGGCGTACGCCTCGGCCTTGATGCTGTAGACGGGGAAGTGGAAGGCCAGGGAGGCGATGCCTACCATGTGATCACCGCGAGAACAAGTGGACGGCGATGGTGGCCCCGGATCCTCCGACGTTGTGGGTCAGGCCCACCTCGGCATCAGGCACCTGGCGCGCCGACTCGGCCTCCCCTCTAAGCTGGCGGAAGACCTCCACCACCTGACCGGCCCCGGTGGCCCCCAGCGGGTGGCCCTTGGCCTTGAGGCCGCCGCTCGCGTTGACCGCCACGTCGCCGTTAAGGTCGGTCCGCCCGCCCAGCGTCCAAGCCCCGCCTTCCCCCTTCTCGCAGAAGCCGAGGTCCTCCAACGCCATGATCTCCGCGATGGTGAACGCATCGTGGAGTTCGGCCAGGTCTACGTCGGCCGGAGAGAGGGAGGCCTGCCGAAAGGCCTCTCGCCCGGCCCGAACGGTCCCCTCGACCCGCGTAATCTCCTCCCGATCGTGAAGGGCCAGGAAGTCGCTCGCCGCGGCGGAGGCCCGGAGGTAGACGGGGGTGTCGGTGAATCGTCTTGCGTCTTCCCCTCGCGTCACGAGAAGGGCCGAGGCCCCGTCCGAGACGGGGCAGGAGTCGTAGAGGGTGAGGGGGTCGGCGACGACGGGCGCGCGGAGGACGTCCTCCTCCGTGATGACCTTCTGAAAGTGGGCCTTGGGGTTGTGGCTCCCGTGGCGGTGGTTCTTCACGGCCACCCGCGCGAGGGCCTCCCGTTTCGTCCCGTACGCGTGCATGTGCCGGGAGGCCATGAGGGCGTAGAGGCCGGCGAACGTGGAACCGGCGAGCCGTTCCCACTCGGTGTCCCCGCTCACCCCGAGCCAATAGCCGCGCCGGTCCGCGGGCAGGTCCGTCATCTTCTCCACCCCGGCCACGAGGGCAAGGTCCACGACGCCGCTTCGCACGGCCATCCACGCGTCGCGCAGGGCGTAGGAGCTGGAGGCGCACGCGTTCTCCACCTTCCGGGTGGGGAGGTAGGCGAGGCCGACCTGCTCCGTCATGAGGGCGGCGAGGTTGCCGAGCTGGCCGCCGCCGTAGGACATGCTCCCGACCCAGGCCTCCTGGATCTCCTTGGGATCCACCCCGTTGTCGACGCTAGCGAGGCACTCGAAGAAGGCCTCGGCGAAGAGGGCCTTGAGCCCCTCTTGACGCACCCCGAAACGGGATTGCCCCGTGCCCACGATGGCGACCTCGGCTGCCATGGAGGCCCCATACGGGCCGTTCTCTTCAAAGCTTTCAGTCGGCGGCCGGGGTGCCCCGCCCGGGGGCGTCTAGCCGAAGACACGGCGGGCCGTCCCTTCCGCGATGTTCCGCTTGGCTTCGTCCGACAGGGGGAGGGCGAGGACGTCGTCCAGGTTCGCGCGAATCCCGGGAACCATGGGACCGGGCCAATCGGACCCGAAGAGGGTCTTGTGGGCCACCGCCTCCAGCCGAGGGAAGTAATCGAGGAGCCGCTTCGGCGGGATGCTGGAGACGTCCAGGTAGACGTTCTCGTGGCGACGCAGGAGGAAGAACGCCTCTTCCATCCAAAGGGGCCGGCCTCCGTGGGCCATGATGAGTTTCAGCCGGGGAAAATCCACGGCGACGTCGTCCAGCGCGAGGGGGTCCCCCAGGCGGGATCGCGCCCCCGGGAAGATAGAGGTCCCGGTGTGGACCGTCACCGGGACGCCGGCGTCCTGGGCCATGGCGTAGACGACCTCCAGCCCCGGGACCTCGCCGCGGTAGCCGTCGGGAGAAAAGAGCTGATGCGGCGGGTGGAGCTTGATGCCCCGGACCTCGTGGGTGGAGAGGAGTTCCTCCATGGCCTCCCGGACGTCCTCCCGGCGGGGGTCCAGACCCCCGAAGGGCAGCAGGCGGTCGGGGTAGTCCCTCGCGTAGTGGGCGGAGAAGGCGTTCACCTCTTCCGTGAAGCCGATGACCTCCTCGGCCACGTAGTTGATGAGGCCGGCGCGCCACACCTCCGCCTCGTCCAGGACCTGGATGAAGAGGGCGGGGTCATCCCGCATCCGACGCAGGAAGCCGACGTCCTCCTTCCCCAGGTTCTTGAAGAGCTCGAAGGCCGCCGGCCTGACGAGTTCGTAGGGCTGGATGTGGACGTGGACGTCGGTGACCTTCCACTCGCGCACGCCCGGCCGAGGGGACCCGCCCTGATGAACCTTCCCCGCGGGGGCGGGGGACGCTCACTCCCCCCGCTTGCCGGCGAAGAGCTCGACATAGATGCCGTCCGGGTCCTGGACGTAGGCCCAGACGGAGTTCTCACTCTCCATGGTGCCGAGCACGAGGGGATGGCTGCGCTCCTCCAGGTAGACCAGGGCCGCGTCCAGGTCCTCCACGTGGAAAGCCAGGTGGTCCAGCTCGTCCCCCGCCGTGTAGGGGCCGGGCACGGGACTGTCCTCGGCATACCAGTTGATCTCGATGGGGTGGCCCTTCGCGTCGTTGCCCACGGAGGCAAGCTCCCCCTTGTTCGCCGGGATCTCGGAGCGGCCCAGAGGCTTCAGGCCCAGCACGTCGGTGTAGAAGGCCAGAAACCGGTCCAGGTCGCGCGTCCGGATGCCCGTGTAGGCGAAGGTGAACTTCATGGGACCTCCGAGGAACGGAGGGGGCCCCGCTACATAGGCGTTCCCCCGCTGCAGAACGGACGGGCGGGCTGAAACCTTAACCCCATCCGACCCCTAGCCGCTCGCGGATGGCGTATTGGCTCTGCAAGGTCTGCAGGGAGAGGTGTCCCACGTGGTCGGGGGCACGGGATCACATCTACGAGTCGCACAACGAGGAGACCCTGCGCCTCCTGGGCCAGAGCATGATTCCGGAAATGATGCTCCTGGAGAAGCGCCTGGACGACGGCTGAGGACTAACGGCCCCGGAAGGATGCCTTCCGCTTCTCGAGGAAGGCCTTCACCCCCTCCTCCTTGTCCTCCGTGGAGAACAGGAGGGCGAAGAGGGCGCTCTCGTATTCCAGGCCCGCTTTCAAGCCCATGTCGGAGGCCGCCCGGATGGCCTCCTTGGCCAGGCGCAGGGCAACGGGGCTCTTCTCGGCGATCTTGAGGGCGAGCGCCCGCGTCCGCTCCTCCACCTCCTCATCGGGGTACGCCTCCTCCACCAGGCCGATGGCCTTCGCCTCCTCCCCGGAGATGGGCTCCCCCGCCAGGATCAGCTGCATGGCCTTGCCCTCGCCCACCAGACGGGGAAGGCGCTGGCTCCCCCCGCCGCCGGGAATCAGGCCCAGGTTGATCTCGGGCTGGCCGATCTTCGCCGTGGTGGAGGCGATGCGGAGATCACACGCCAGAATGAGCTCGCACCCGCCGCCGAGGCAGTACCCACGAATCAGCGCAATGACGGGCTTGGGAAAGGCGGGGATGGCCTCGTAAAAGCCCTGCTCCCGGCGCTCCTCCCACTGGTCCATAGGCCGGACGTCGGCGAACTCCCGGATGTCCGCCCCCGCGACGAAGGCCTTCTCGGAGCCCCGGACGACGACGACGCGAACCCCCTCGTCCCCCTCCAGCTCCGCCAGGGCCACGAGAATCTCATCCTTGGTCTTCCCGTTCATCGCATTGAGGACCTCGGGCCGGTTGAAGGTGATGAAGGCCAGGGGCTCCTCCCGCTCGACGAGGATGTTCTCGTACATCGGGAACGCGATGCCGAGGCCGTGTAAGAGGTTTGCGAGGAACCTAGGGTCTATGCCTCCGCCTCCACCGTCCGGAAGCGGAACCACACCCGGCCGTCGGCCAGTCGCTCGACCGCCACCCGCACGGGCTGTCCGATCTCCAGCGACTCCTCATCCCCCTCGATCCGGGCGAGGATCTGCATGTCGGTCCCCTTGAGGGTCACGATTCCCACGACAAAAGGAAGGTCGGCCTCCATGCCTTTCGGGGCGCCGAGCCGGACGGAGGTGAAGGCGAAGACCTCCCCCTCCTGGGGCAGATCGACCCACTCCATCTCCTCGGCGTTGCAGTGGGGGCACACGACACGGGGCTGCCAGAGCACCTCCCCGCAGGCCGTGCACCGCGTGGTGGTGAGCCGACCCTCCTGGAGGTGCCGGAAGAAGGGGTGGATGCGCGTGTGCTCCTCCCCCTGCAGGGGGACGAAGTCCAGGAGGTAAGGGACCCGGCGCTCGGCCTTCCGTTCGCCCATTTCCTCCCTCACGAGGCCCGGTGGAGCACCAGTACGCCGTGGTTGTTGGCATTCCCGCTCAGGTTGTGGCAGAGGGCCCACTCGCCCCCCACGTAGCGCGCCGGCGGTACCTGCGCGGTGAACTGTTGGACCACCTCGACGACCTGGGCGACGCCCGTGGCCCCCAGGGGGTGCCCACAACCTAGCAGGCCCCCGCGGGTGTTCATCGGCAACCGGCCGCCGATCTCCGACTGTCCCTCCTCGATGAACTGGCCGCCCTTCCCCTTCTCCACGAGGCCCAGCTCCTCGTACTCCATGATCTCCGAGATGGTGAAGCAGTCATGGACCTCGGCCAGGTCCATGTCCGGGATGGTGACCCCGGCCATGCCCAGGGCGTCGCGCACCGCCCGGCGCATCTGAGGCCACTCCGTGAGGCTCGGGAGGTTTACCGTCAGGTTCCCCGTGGCCGCCTGCCCGACCCCCTCGATGAACACGGGGGTGTCCGTAAACTCGCGCGCCCGCTCCTCCGCCGTCAGGACCACGGCGGCGGCCCCGTCGGTAATGCCGGAGCAGTCCAGGAGCCGCAGGGGGGTGGAGACCATGGGCGCGTTCAGGACCCGATCCAGGGAGACCTCCTTAGGAAAGTGGGCGAACGGGTTCGTCGCGGAGAAACGGTGGTTCTTCACCGAGACCAGGGCCAGCTGCTCCTGGGTGGTCCCGTACTCGCGCATGTGGCGCTGGGCGACCATGGCGAAGTAGGGAGGGGCCGTCATGCCGGCCACGCCTTCCCACTCCCGGTCCAACACGGCGGCCATGCTTGCCTGGGTCTCCGACATGTCCGGGAGGTTCATCTTCTCCACCCCCACGACGACCGCGATGTCGCTCAGGCCCGTGGCGATGGCCATGTAGGCCATCTTGATCGCCGACTGGCCGGACACGCAGGCCAATTCCGTCCGGACCAGCATGCGCGTGGGTTGGATGCCGAGCTGCTCCGCCACCATGGGGGCTACGTAGCTCTGGAAGGCGAGACGCTCCGCCAGGGCGCTGCCGACGAACAGGCTGTCGACCTCCGCCTTGGGGAGGTTCTCCACGTCGTCGAAAAGGGCCTTGCCTGCCTCCTGGGCGAGTTCCTTCAGGGTGGCCCGTCGGACTCCCCAGTGGGTAAGTCCGGTCCCCACCACGGCGACCTTCCGCACGGTAGGGATTGGAGGTCGGGGATGCTACTTAACCGCAACGACTCGTCGTCAGAGACCCTTAAGATTGGGGCGCCCTACGGGGGGCATGGTCACCCTCGGGGTCCAGATCGAGCCGCAGTTCGGGTACACCTACGAGGAGGTCCTGGACGTGGGACGGGCCTGCGAGGAACTCGGGTTCACCACCCTCCACATCAGTGACCACCTCATGCTCGGAGCCGAGGCCGTGGACACGGACTGCCTGGAGTGCTGGACCCTCCTGTCCGCCCTGGCGGCGGATCTGTCGAAGGTCCGCCTCGGCCCCCTCGTCACCTGCAACTCCTACCGCCACCCCAGCCTCCTGGCGAAGATGGCGGCCTCCCTCGATGTGATCTCCGACGGGCGCCTGGAGTTTGGCCTCGGGGCCGGGTGGAAGGAGGTGGAGTACCGGGCGTACGGCTACCCCTTCCCCTCCGCCCGGGAGCGCGTGGATCGCATGGGCGAGGCCCTCCAGATCATCCGGCGCCTATGGACGGAGGAGAGGGCGAGCTTCGCCGGGCGGTACTACACCATCAAGAACGCCGTCTGCGCGCCGAAGCCGGCGCAGGACGGGGGACCGCCCCTCTGGGTCGGCGGCCGCGGGGATCGGACCCTCCGCCTCGCCGTCCGGGGGGCGGATGGGGTGAACGTGGCCGCGTTCCCCACGCCGGAGGAGTATGGGGAGCGGATGGACGCCCTCCGGCGGTTCGCGGAGGAGGAGGGCAGGGATTTTTCCCAATTGGGCAAAAGCCACTTTATGTGGGCCCTCATCGCGCAGCCGACGGAGGTGGACGCCATGGTCAAGAGCTTCGCCCAGACCCTGGGCGCCCCGGAGGACCGGATTCGAGCGGTGGGGGGACGAGGGTACCTCGGTGAGGCCGAGGGCGCCATTTCGACCTTCACGAAGTTTACCGAGGCCGGCGCCCAGCACCTCATCCTCGCGTTCGCGAAAGGATGGGAGCGGCCATCGATGGAGCTAATCCACGACCACGTGATGAGCCAGCTGCCGTAGCGACTACTGCCCCTCGAAGACCGGCTTTCGCTTCTCCACCCAGGCCGTGAGCCCCTCGCGGGCGTCCTTGGTCACGAAGAGGCGGTTCTGAAGCTCCCGCTCCAGGGCAAGGCCCTGCTTCAGGGGGACCTCGAGGCCTTCCGTCACGGATCGCTTGATGAGGCCGACGGCGCGGCTCGGCCCGTTGGCGAGCCGGGACGCGTACTCCATGGTCTTGTCCCAGAGCTCGTCGGGGGGGTACACGTAGTTCACGAGCCCGATCTCTTCGGCCTCCGTGGGGGAGAGGGTCTTGCCCGTGATCATCATGTCCAGGGCGCGGGCCCGGCCGACGAGGCGGGGCAGGCGTTGCGTTCCACCGGTGCCCGGGAGGACGCCGAGGGTCACCTCCGGCAGGCCGATCTGGCCGCTGTCCTCGCCCATGATGCGAATGTCCGTAGACAACGCGATCTCCAGCCCGCCGCCCACGCAGTGGCCGTTGATGGCGGAGATCCAGACCTTCGGGGTGTTCTCCATCTTCACCAAGGTCTCCTGGCAGTTGAGACAAAACATCGCCTTGTAATCGGGGTCGCTCTGCTGGAGCATCTTGATGTCCGCGCCGGCGGAGAAGAACTTCTCCAGCTTGCTGCCCAGGACGGCCACCTTCACCGCGTCGTTGAACCGGACCTCCTCGATGATCTCGTCCAGCTCCCGCATGAAGGCGTAGTCGTACGTGTTGGCCGGGGGCTTGTTCATGCGGGCAACGCCGACGCCGTCCTCCAGCTCAAATTCGATGAACTTTCCCATGCGCCATCTTCACCGTCCATTCAAGGGACCGGCTCGGAAATAAACATTTGCGGGGGCCGAGGACCAGACTGTGGACCCGGATCGAGTCCCTGGCTGTGCTGGGAGTCAAGTGCTAGGAGGCTGGATCCCCCTCGTGTTGAGCTTCCTCATGCGCTGGTAGAGTCTTTCCCTGAAGTCGATTATTTCCCTCGGGTGGGGGATCCAGAAGCTACCTCTCCGATTCATGGGTGTGTCTCTAATGTGCCGATTGAAGTCTCGTAGAATGGCCGCCTGCCGACCTTTGATACGGAGGTGCGGGCTCACCAGCGATAGGACGATTGGAATCAGTCCTTCGGTCCAAACTAGCGTGTAGCTGTCCTTCCAACCGACTTTGGCTCGTGGGTACCGGTATACGAGTCCGCCATAATCGCGCTGTATCTGTGAGAGTGTTTGCCCGTGAGTATTGCTGAGGGTCACCCTCGGTCGGTACTGAATTGTTCCATACTTCCGGGCGTGGGTCCTCGAAATCGCTAGGCAACCTTCGGCATCGATGAAGCCTGCCAGGTATTCGGGACTAATTCGATCCGCCTTCTGGTCTTGTGAGTCAGAGTCGCCCTGTTCCACAGCCACCTGGCGTCTCGGATTCTGACCCCTCAGATTCAGATGCTTAAGACGCCTGTAGTATGCCTCGCGGATCCTTATTTCTTCTCGCGACAGAGGCAAGAGACGCCCTTTGCGGTCTCTATCTCTTCGACACATCCCCAAATGCTCGAGGAACTCGAGCAGGGCACTGGCATGACTTGACTTGACCAGCAGATGAGGGGCCACCTTCACCAGAAGGTATGCGGCAGCGGCGTTAGTCCAGATCAGTACGTACACGGTCTTCCATCTTGAAGGTCTCTTGCCCGAGCTTGCAAGGGTCCCCCCATATTCATCCTGAATCTCCTCCAGGATCTGCCTGTTTGTATTTGCAATGGAAATCCTTACGCAGTATTCCTTCGACCCTCGGGGACGGGGTATTCTTGCGAGAGATAGGCTCCCTTCACCATCGATGAATCCCGAGAGATATTCGACCGATAGCACCAGCTTTGTCTGAGGTCGAAGACGGCCTTAGGGAGGCCGGTGGGGGGTCAGCGAAAGTGCTAGGTTCGCCGGTCGCCTCCCTCCCCCTTCCGTGCGCGGAACCTCGCACTATCGAGGTCCAGGTCGAAGTCCTGGTCCTTGGCCTCGCTGGGCTTGAAGACCTTGCCGGCCTCGAACTCGACCTTCACCTCTTTCTTCTTTTTCTTCTTCTGGGGTCTCTCCTCACGCTGCGACAAGTTCTTCCTCCAGCTCGGTTGCATACGGGTCCGGCAGGTTAATCCGCTTTCGCCCTCCGTCGTCGACGACCACGTAGGACCAGTCGATAGCCACGACCTTGTACTCGTCACAGAGGCGGCGCCGTAGCGCGGCCCGGGTGTTGGCGGGGGGCTCGTACACCGCCTGGAGGATCTCCTCGTCGGTGGCGACCCGGTCCAGCAGGCCCTGCTCTTGCCGGCTGTAGTACAGGCCCCGATCCTGGCCCACCTCCGAATACTGCTTGCAGGCCATCATCTCCACGTCGAGGGCGTCCTTCTCCTCCACCGCCTCCTGGATGGCGAAGTAGCGGTCCAGCCACTCGACCTTGGGGGCCAGCTCCTTGGACTTTCGGGCCTCCAGGTCGTCCAAGACGCCCTCCCAGAGGCGGAAGGTCCGCCGCTCCTCCTCCGTCTCCACGATCTCCTCCACCTTGGCCAGGTAGTACCGCTGAATCGCCAGGGGGGATATCCGGGCCCCGTCCTTGAGGGTGACCCGCCACTTGTCCGGGTTCATGCGCTCCACGTTGTACCACATGTCCTTCACCGGATCGGCCAGGACGGGGGCGTCCGGGAGGGCGCCGTCCTCCATGAGCTGGAGGATGGCGGCCGTGGTGAAGTGGCGCAGCAGGATGGCCGTCTCGTTCATGAGGGCGTCCCCCACGAGGAGGTGGAGCCGACGCCACCGATGGGGGAGGGCGTGGGGCTCGTCCCGGGTGTTGAGGACGCCGGTGGAGTGCATCGTCTCCCCGCTGACCACGGAGGAGGTCAGGTAGGCCATGGGCGAGAGGACGTACTTCCGGTCGATGAGGTCTCCCGCCCCGGTGTAGGCGAACCGCGTCACCAAGTGGGGCACGAGCTCCCGCACGAAGGCCTCGGGGAAGGGGAGTTTCCGGGAGACGCAGTAGTTCTCGTGGCTCCCGTACGAGGTCCCGTCGGGGGAGGTGTTGTTCTTGAAGGCCCATAACCGCACGTCCGGCCCCAGGTACTTCTCCTCCACCATCTTCCGGAGCCAGTCCACGATCTTCTCCCCCGCCTTCTCCCAGACGACCACGTCCCGGGCGTTGGTGGTCTCGGCGGTGGAGATCTCCAGGTGGCCGACATCGTAGTAGGCCCGGGAGCCGTTTTGGGTCCACTCGCCCGCGCTGTGCAGGTCGCTCTCCTTCAGGAGGTCGAGGGCTAGGATGTGGGGGTCCACCCCCATCTGGCTCATCTTGCGGGAGTAGAACGTGTATTCGTGTTCCGTTCCCTGGACCCGGGGCCGCATACGGCCTCCTACCCGACCATGGGGTCGGTACCCGTCTGGCGGAGGACCTCGCGCTGCCGCTTCTCGTAGATGTAGATCTCCGTGATGGCGTGCTCCT